>CALHAM010000001.1 GCA_937934275.1 uncultured Saprospiraceae bacterium
CTTTCAGCCCTGCTCCAGTATGATGAGGATGAGGCTGCAGGAGCACGGGGTTTTAAAACCCTATGCTTTGTTTTTAGAGCTAGGTACCTTTGTGCGTCGTTCGAAGTTAAACGGTTTACATGCTTTTTCCTATTTCCTTCGCTGAGCCGTTGTGGCTGTTGTTGTTGGCTATGTTGCCGCCTTTGGCGTACGTATATATGCGGATGGAGCGGAGGCGCCATGTAGCGCTTCGGGTGTCGCGGCAAGAAGCGATGAAGGGAGTTAAGACGTGGGTGGTGTATGCGCGCGGCAGCATTCAGTACGTTCGCTGGGCGGTGTTGGCCTTGTTGGTGTTGGCGATGGCGAGGCCGCAGTGGTTAGATGATGAGGAGCGGCGGAGGGTTCGGGCGCGCGATGTTTTTGTGGTGTTGGATGTTTCGCACAGTATGTTGTCTCGAGATTTGTTGCCGAGTCGTTTGGAGGCGGCTAAGGCCTTGGCGGCTAGGTGGATAAGTGGTCGGTCGGGCGACCGGATTGGGCTAGTGTTGTTTGCAGGTGGAGCGTTTACGCATTGTCCGCTGACGTTGGATCACCGGTTGCTGCGGGCTTTTTTGGCGAATGCGCAAGTGGGTCGTTTGCCGGAGGGCACGGCTGTAGGCATGGGCTTGGCGACGGCATTGCATCACTTGGGGCAGAGTGCATCGGCGGCGGGTAAGGCAGTAGTGCTACTGACGGATGCGGAAAACAACAGCGGGGTGATTGGCCCTTTACAGGCGGCGGAGATGGCGCGTGCCTTAGGCGTTCGCGTATATGCGGTGGGTTTGGGGCGCGATGGCATGGTGGAGTCGCCCACACGCCGGCGTTTTGAGGGCGGGTATGATTTTGGTCGGCGAACGATGGTGTTGGATACGGCTTTGTTGGAGCGTATGGCCCTGACGACGGGAGGGCGTTTTTTTCGAGCCGACGATGCGACTGCGCTAAACGCCATTCAAAGCGAGTTGGATGCTTTAGAGCAGGTAGAGGTAGAGCAGGCGGTGGTGGTGCATCGCACGGAGCTGTATTTTTGGATATTGACTGTGGCTTTTTGTCTGATGGTGTTTGAATTGCTGTTGCGATGGGGGCCGTTGCGGGTCATCACCGTTTGAGAGCAGGGAGACTAAGGCTGGCGGAGGAGTTTTCCGGCTGCCGCGCTTTGCCTTGTCTGGGCTTTCCAAAAGTAGAGGCCTGGAGGCAATGAGTGGGTGGGCACCCTGAGCAGGAATGCGCTGCCGTCGAGCGTTTGGTCTTGGGAGTACACGGTACTTCCATCGGTGCGGTAGAGCGTAAGCGTTAGAGTGCCGACGGCTTTTTGCACTCGGAAATGGGCGAGGTCGGAGACCGGATTTTGGAGTAGGGTTATGTCGAGGGTATGAGTTTCGATGGGTTTATGAGGAGCGTTAGTGCTCGTGAGTGCTTGGGTTACGGCGGCTAGGGCGTCGATGCGTCCGTAGCCGTAAGTATTGTTGGGATAGGCCAGGCCGGTGCTGTCGTTGCAGTCTTGCCCGCCGAATTTAGGCACTGCTGTTTGCTCGATGATATCCTCGATTTCGTCTACTTCACCGGCGAGGTCGGGCCGGGCGGAGAGGATAAGGGCGACTAAGCCGGCCACATGTGGGCCTGCCATGCTGGTGCCCCAGAAATGGGCATATCTGCCGTTGCGGATGCAAGAGCGCACGGCAGCACCGGGAGCGACGACGTTGGGTTTGAAGCGGCCGCTGCCGTCCAGGGTGACGGGACCTCGGCTGCTGAAGCCGGTGATGGAGTCGTTGTCGGCGGTAGCACCCACGCTAAAGCTTTCTTCAAAATACGCTGGAGGGCCGAAGGTGCTGGCGCAGCCTTGGGCGCCGGAGTTGCCGTTGCTGACGACGACGACAATGCCTGCTGCGCGCAGAGCAATGACGGCTTGGCGGAGCAGTTCATTGACGCTCAGGTCGGTGCAGCCTTCGGCTTCGGAGCAGTACCAGGAGTTGTTGATGACGTGCGGAGCGAGGTCGGGGCGCGGGTTTTGTCCGTTGAGGTCGGTGGGGGCCAGAAACCACTCGAAGCATTCGAGGTAAGTAGAGGGTTTGCCGTTGCCGCGTTCCATGTTTCGGCAGGCGATCCAGCGGGCGTTGGGGGCGACGCCTATTTGGTTGCCTTGGCCATCGTCGCCTACCATAGTGCCCATGGTGTGGGTGCCGTGGTTATTGTCGTCGCAGGGGTAGGGCACGTCTATGCCGCAGGGGTTGTTGTGGGGGTCGGGAAAACTGTCGCCGCTCAAGGGGCTGATTTCGTGAATGGCGTCGTGCCAATGGTAGTTGTGGTCGACGTCTTGAGTGGCGGGGTCGTAGCCGCGGTATTGCCGGCGAATGGCGGGGTGATACCACTCGTAGCCCGTATCGGCGCCGCCGATGGTTACGCCTTGCCCTGTATACCCTAAGGCCCACACTTCTGGGGCGCGGATCATGGCGATGCCCCACTCTACGCCGGTGCGCAGGCGGAGGGGGGCGTCGTGGTCGTTTGTCTGAGGCGGCGCAAGCGGTACGGCTGGATCGAGGGTGATTTGCGCTACTTCGGGCAGAGCGGCTATTTCGAGCAGCAATTCGGCTGTTGCTTGGCGAATGGCCAGCGCATTTACCAAAAAGAACGATTGAAAATGTGCCTGCCGTTGGCGCAAGAGCGCCCGTGCGCGCTGCTGGCTGCTTTCGGCTACCTCCAGCAAACGGCGGTAGACGTATTGCCCTTTTTCCGCTTTGCCGCGGAGGTGTGCAGCAGAGGACAGATCTGCTTTCTGCGAAAAGATCACCAGTACATCACAGGGCTGATGGTTGAGGACTGCCGCCTCCACAGCAGGCGAAAACTTGTCCTCAAGGGAGATAACGCGCTGCGCCTGAGGCGCTAAAGGAAGGAAAAATACGAGGGAAATAGCCGTAAGACGCATGGCCAGGTCGAGTAGTAAAAAACGCTTCAAAGGTACGTTCGGCTTTGCAATGCTGCCTTTGGGCGATTCGTTAAAAGGCGACACTGAGAGCAGAAAATCCTTGTCGTACCTTTGAAGCCTGAAAAAGAAACTGTTCTATGAGAATTGCGATTGGTTGCGATCATGCTGGCTATCCTTACAAGGATGGGCTGGTAGCGATGCTGCAAAATATTGGGCACATGGTGCAGGATTTGGGCACCCATTCGCCGAATTCCGTGGATTACCCCGACTTTGCTCATGCTGTGGCGCGAGCGGTGGAAACCGGCCAGGCTGACTACGGCATTGTATTGTGTGGAAGCGGAAATGGGGTGGCTATGACTGCCAATAAGCACGCGGGTATCCGCTGTGCCCTGTGCTGGACGGAGGAAATAGCCGCTTTGGCGCGCCAACATAACGATGCCAATATGATTGCCCTGCCAGCCCGCTTTGTGCCGGAAATTCAGGCGCAAGCCATGGTGCGGGTTTTTTTACAAACGCCTTTTGAAGGAGGAAGGCACCAGCGCCGCGTCGAGAAGATCGCGTGTCTCTGAAGGCTTTTCCTCGACAACTTCATCTCGATAAGAGAGGTATTATTGTTATTCCTTTGCGCTTCTTTTCAAGTCGTGGCAGTTTTTTCTATTAAGCTTTTGGCTTTGCACTTTTCTGAACCTGTATGAAATTTTACTCTGTCTTTCTGCTGTTTTTATTGTCTCAGCTGTCTTTACTGGCCCAACGCACCTACGACGACTCTATTACAGCGCGCCTGTCGCTGCGCCCGCGCCATTACCAATTGCCCGATGCTCGTCCTTTCGGCGCCACCATCACGCCCGAGAAAATTAGGTTTTTAGTAGATACACTGGCCTCCGATGCCATGGAAGGCCGCGAAACGGGCACCGAAGGCCAGCGCAAAGCAGCTAACTTCATCGCCGACCAATTCAAGGCCGCAGGCTTGCCCCCAGTGGCCGACCGAAACACGTATTTCCAGTATATTTTCCTCAGGCGCGAAAGCTGGGCCGACTTAGACCTCGCCGTTAACGGCACTACTTTCACGGCGCGCAAGGACTACGTCGTCTTGCCGGCTTACAACGCCGACCTGCCGAGCCTGAAAGCAAAAGAAGTCGTTTTTGTAGGCTACGGCCTTGAAGAGGGTAAGCTCAACCACTACGCTAACGCCGATGTACGCGGAAAGGTGGTGGTCTTTCTCGACGGCGAACCCCTCGATGCTCAAGGGCACTCGTTAATTACCGGTACGGAGGCGCGAACCGCATGGACGTTGGACTGGACGCGCAAAGTAAAGCTGGCGGCGCAAAAAGGCGCCTCTCTCGCCTTAATCGTCGTGCCCAGCATTAGCGAAACCATGCGCGCTAATCGCCGCCAGCTGTCGCTTTGGGGCTGGACGCCCACCTCGCCCAGCGCCGAGCCGTTGTACAAGGGCATGGTCAATTCTATGTTTATCAGTCAAGAGGTGGCCAAGGCTCTCTTTAGCAGTAGGGGCAAAAGGGCTGCCGAGCTCTTTGAAAACGCTCAACGCCATGCCGCTGCCTTCAAACCAATGAGGATTAAAGCCGAAGTAGAGGTGCGCATGGCCAAAGAAGTGCGGGTGCTGGAAGGCTCTAATGTCGTTGGCTTCATTGAGGGTATAGACCCTGTGCTCAAAGATGAATACGTCATCGTTACGGCGCACTACGACCACTTGGGCAAAAGTGGTGAAGTCACCTACAACGGCGCTGACGACAATGCGTCGGGTACCTCTGGGGTCATTGCTATTGCGCAGGCGTTTGCTCAGGCAAAGGCCGCAGGCGTTGGCCCAAGGCGCAGCGTGGTGTGTATGCTGGTCAGTGGCGAAGAGAAGGGCCTGCTCGGCTCGCGTTTTTACGTCGAGTTTCCTCTCTTTCCGCTCAAAAACACCGTGGCCAACATCAACATAGATATGATAGGCCGCATCGACAGCCGCCATGCCGACAATCCCAACTACGTCTACGTCATCGGTTCTAACCGCTTGAGCACGGAATTGCACGAGATCAACGAGTTCGCCAATGCGGTATATACGCAATTGGAATTGGACTACAAGTACAACGACCCCAAAGACCCCAACCGCTTCTACGAACGCAGCGACCACTACAACTTTGCAGAGCGCGGCATACCGGCTATCTTCTATTTTAACGGCACGCATGCCGATTATCACCGCCCCAGCGACACTTCGGAAAAGATTCATTGCGAAGCGGCGGCAAAACGCGCTCAATTGGCTTTCTACACGGCTTGGGATTTGGCCAACCGACCTTCGCGTATTGTTGTGGACGTGAGTAAATAGGCTCCTCCGAGCGCCTGCGGGCGGCGGAACAGAAGGCTATGAGGTCATGACCGGTTGTGATTTTTGTCAGAGAGCAAACGGGCAATGTAAGCTATTTTTGTTGTCCTTTTCTCTCACTCAAGCATAATACCTAAAACGATGAGATTATTCCTTTCGCCGGAAAAAACGATCGAGGAGCTCCAGAAGGACTTTCAAACCGAATATCCGTATTTGCGGTTAAGTTTTTTTACCCAACCACATCGCGCTTTTAAAGCTTCGCCAGCGGAATACTTAGTAAAAGATGCCACCACACCACTGGGCACTTTGATGCCGGAAGCCAAAACGGGCTTTGTGGATTTGCCTCCCACTCTGCCTACCTTCGAAGCGGAAGCGCTTTTAGAGCGCAACTTTGGGCTGCACGTGCAGGTTATGCG
>CALHAM010000002.1 GCA_937934275.1 uncultured Saprospiraceae bacterium
GTGTTTTCATGGAGCCGGGGCAGCAATGTCCTGGCTCTTTTTTTGCAGGGTGCCACCCGATGCTTTGGTGAGTTATCCGAAAGGACCAAATAGCGTATGCAGTGGCAACTTCGGAGTACAAGATTTTTTTCTATCTGAAGAAGCAGCGCTCTCAAACTTTATGCTTCTATTACGGCCGACGTGGTCATAATTGAATTTTTCAATCCTTCTCTGTCGCATAATAACTTGAAAATTACCCCTGCGGAGGCGACTCTCTGGCTCTTGGCATGCGCTAAGTTGTAGTTACTTCTGGAATGTCGCCCAAGCGCCATCAAAGTGTTAAAGCGCATAGTCGTTGAGAGATTAGCCCGTTTGGCTTCGTTTTTTGGTCTAATTTTTCACTTATTAATTAACTATTACCCTATGATGAAAACGTTGGTAATGTTTTTCCTTGTGGTTCTAGGTATCTTTTTTGCGTGCAAGCACCACCCACTCATCCCCGTCGAAGACGAGCCTAATCCGAACAATCCGCCTAGCGGGACTTCTTGCGGCCCAGATTCTGTCTACTTCGAGAACCAAGTTCTTCCCATTCTGATTTCTAACTGCACCCAATCGGGCTGCCACAACACGACTAACCGAGCCGATGGGATTGTTCTGACTTCCTATGATCAGCTCATGAGCACCGTCAAGAACGCGAGCAGCCCTGACGCTGGAAAGAATAAACTGTTAAGAGTAATCAATGAAACCAGGCCCGACAAGCGCATGCCTCCGCCTCCCTCCTCCCCTCTTACTCCCGACCAGATCGCCCTGATCACCACTTGGGTGCAACAGGGGGCGCGCAACAATCGCTGCACCGATAACTCCCCGTGCGATACGCTTTCATCGGTTACTTATTCCGGCTTTGTCAAACCCCTACTCACCACCTATTGTACGGGCTGCCATGGCACCCAGGGAGGCGTTTCCTTGCAGACGTACAACGATGTGCGCAATCAAGCGTTAAGCGGGCAGCTGTATACTTCTGTCTCTCGCGCGGTTAATCCGATGCCCAAAGGCGGTCAGCGGCTCTCAGATTGCGATATCCGCAAGCTGAAGAGATGGATAGACGCGGGGGCGCTCAACAATTAACCTGCGCGCTGAGCTTCCACGCCGTTGCCGCACCATTGTGGTGGCCGACTTTGAGGAGGATGCGCTGAGAGCATTTTCAGGGCACATATGTCGAAAAAGAGTGCTGTAGCCGCAGCACTCTTTGTGTAAATACGGTATCACACCAGGAAGAGCTATCTAGGAACGAAATGCCTCTTCCTGGTGTTGGTGCCGTGCTTGCTGCTTTTAAGCTCGCTTTTAGATGTCTTGTCTGTGCCAAGAGTTCTGAAAAGGCTAAGTTTTCAAGAACTAGGCGGTCGAGGGAACAGTCAATTTGCCCTCGCTTTTTTATTTTTGGCATTGTGTTGGGACTGGTGAAACGCTTGCGCGTTTAATTTAATAAATCTTACAGGGTCTTTCGTTTGTTAGAAGTGCGACGTCTCATAGCACATTCACCTCACCTTTGCATTCGTGGCACATTCTGAAGCATTTTCTACCAAAGCCTACTTCGACAGCCTGCGTCAAGATGCGCAGTTTGGCACGTCGGTGCTATATAGTCTGTTTCGCAGCGAAGCGCAGCATTTGGCTGAGCTAGGTTTAAGCAAAGCCGAAACTGCGCACTGTTTTCGCTTAGCTGTAAGCGATGCGGCTCGATTGGCGCGCGCCGAACAAGTACCCGACGGAACGCCCATGGGAGATTTTCTAAAGGAATTGGGCAAGGCCCATGCCTCACTCATGCGCCCGGAATTAGCGAACGCTTGGTCTGAACATCCGCTGCTCGATGAGGCATCGCTGCGGCAAACGCAGCAGAAAGCCGTTGTGTGGTCGGCGGTAGAAAGTCTTGAGCCTAGCTGCCGCGAGCAGCTGTTCAAGGCGCCTGAGTCGGTTGAAGCCGCGCCTTGCGCCCAAGCCCTTCAAGAAGCTTTGAGCGATAAGGACGTGCCTAAAGAAATGCAGGTGGCGGCTATCAGGGATGCTGATGGCTTTCGCGTGTGGCATTACGCTGGTGAGCAGGAGCAGGCCTATCAACCGTCGACACCCACTCAACCTCTGCCCGAGGAGACTAACCAGAACGTTTGGCGTTGGGCCGTGCTCGCCTTATTAGGCATCATTGCCGTGTACGCTGCTTACCAGTTTTTTTTCCGGCCCAAAACTATTGCTGAACTTTATGCGAACAACTTCAACCCGCCACGCAGCTTGTTAAGCGATTGGGAGGAACGCTACAGCGCCAACACCAGCGATGCTCCGGTACGCATCACAGAAGACTGTCTGCTGTTAATTCGCGAAGCCGATGCCGCCTACCAAGCGGGTAAGCTGCGCAACGCTATGGACCCGTTGCTCCTTATTGTACTAGACACTGCCGCTGCCTGCCAAGCCGATGCCTGGCTCTATTTAGGCATCATCCAGCTGCGCCTTAAAGATCCGATCACGGCCATGCAGTGCTTTGCCAAAATTGAGGATTTAGAGCGCTTCGGTGAAGACATTTACTGGTATCAGGTAATGGCTTATCTGCAAATCGCTCAAAACAATCCGCATCAACGCGAGCGCGTGGCTAAAGCCGTTGAACTGGCTATCCCCAACATCAAAAACCCTCAACGGCGCGCTCAAGCGGAAGCGCTGTTGGAAAACCTCGCCCCTTAACCCACTTATGGATGCCCTAGCCCGATACTTTCCGGAACTAACCCCCGAGCAACGCCGACAATTCGAGCAACTACCCGACTTCTACCGCGAGTGGAATACGCGCATTAACCTTATCTCGAGGCAAGATGTGGACAACCTCGAAATCAAACACGTGCTCCACTCTTTAGCCATAGTTAGGGCTTTTTCTTTCGCCCCAGGGGCGCACCTGCTCGACTTGGGCACCGGCGGCGGATTTCCCGGCATTCCCTTAGCCATATTGTTGCCCCAGGTGCAGTTTACGCTCATTGACGGCACGGGTAAGAAAATTGCTGCCGTGCAGGAACTCATCAAAACACTGCAACTGGACAACGCTACCGCTCTACACGTCCGGGCGGAAGCGATGAAGCCGCGCCACGCGTTCGATTTCGTGGTCTCGCGCGCTGTGGCTCCTTTGGCGCAGTTGCTCCAGTGGAGCCAGCCACTGCTGCGCAAACGACAACAACACGCATACCCTAACGGCTTAATTGCCCTCAAAGGTGGCGACCTGAAGGCCGAGATAGACGCTCTGCCCGGCAGGTCTAAAGAGTACGTAGAAATCTTCGCGGTGCAAGATTTCTTTCCAGAGCCAGCATTCGAAGAAAAGTGGGTCGTCTATGTGCAGGGCTAAATCCTCCACATGAGCGCCTCTTACCGATTAGCGCGCAAGTTCAGGAACAGCTTAAAGCCCACATTAGCCGAAATCACTTTGGCCTGCGTATGGTAGTTGCCTTGGAGCAAAAATTCTGTGTTTCGGAATACGTCGCGAATAAAAAAGTAGCCTAACTCGACGCCAAGGACGAAGTCCAGCCTATTTGGCTCAATACCTTCCGACACAGCGATGGCTTCGCGGTTGAAATCGTAGCGTACTCCGGCCTTACCCATAGCCGTGTAGGCGCTCTGGTGGCTCTTAGCGCATTGGTTACCGTTGGAGCGGTACAATCCGGCGCCGGCCTCCATGATAGCATATGGGCGCCACATGGTGGTTTTGGCAAACTCCTCCGAGCCGGGGTTGAGCGTGTAGGTGGCGCCTAAACCCAGGCGAGTTACGCCCCAGTGAGCGCCGACATTCATGGCTACTTCCAGGCCTGCGCCAACGCGCTCACCTGTCTTTTCTGCATTCGGCGTGTGCACGTAGAAGGAGGGAATATCTAAAAAAAGGCGAGGGCCACCGTATTGAGCCGAAAGAACAGCAGCCGAAGTACAGAAGAGGAGGCACACTATCAGTCGCATACAAAACAAAAGTTAATTTTAAAAAAGTGTTTTGTCTAGGAATCCTCCGCCAAAGAGACAGCAGAGAGCCTTTTTGCTGGATGCACAGGGCGAAATGTTTGCTGCATCGCCCAAATGCACAGGGAAGCGCTTGGCTAAAAAGCATTGCGGAGAGCCGCTGCCAAAGCAATCACTCTCCGCAAGAAGAAACATGTGTTAGTTTTTTTTCAGTTGAGCTTCTCCAAATCCCGAATGAGGATAGAATTGCGGTTGAAATGGATAAGGTTTGACTTTCGCAGCTCATTGAGGATCGAAGTAACCGTTTGGCGGCTGGCACCCACTAAATTGGCGAGGTCTTGCTGAGTGAACCCGTGTTTAAGGAGTGTTTCAAAACCAACCTGGCGCCCGCGCTGTCCGGCAGTTTCCTTGAGGAAATCTACAATGCGCGAGCGCACGTCTTTGCAAATGAGCGACTCCCAGTGGCGTTCGGCGCGGCGCACCCGTTCGCCGAAGTGACTAAGCATGTTTTGAGCTAAAGCAAAATTGCGCTCCATAAAGGGCCGGAAATACGCCGTTTTGATGGCGATAAAGCGCACGTCTTGGTTCATAGCGCTGGCAAACTCGGCGCGTTTGCTTTCGCCGACCAGCCCCATCTCGCCAAAAATAGTGTAGGGGTGCTGAAAGTTTCGGACGATTTCACGGCCGTCTGGGGCATGGATACCCACCTTTACACTCCCTTGGACTAAGAAGCATAGGTAGTCGCTAGGTTCGTCTGCTAGGTAGATAAACGTGTGCCGATGAGCGGCGCGAACTTCTGAAAAGCGGGCGAGCTCCTCTAATTCCTGTGCAGACATTGGAGCCAAAATCGGAAATTGCCGGAGTTGGTAAATAATTTCCATTGTTTAAGAAGATTGGCTGGATTAATGATTAAACAGTTTGTTAATGACGGAATTCCAATAACTGTGCCAACGACTTCCAGATGTTGTGCATTTGCCCTGTTTTGGGTAGGTCTATCCTGTAGTGTGCGGCGCTGAGAAGCAGCGTATTTTAGCCGCTGTTTTTCAGGCGTTCACCCACCCTCTGCGTTATCTATGTCGTCGGTCAAGCCCTTTTCTTTACTGTCGGAGTTCGATATCTTTCTGTTTCAAACGGGCAAGCACTATCGGCTCTACGAGAAATTGGGCAGCCATTTGGTGGAGTGCGAAGGTGAAGTGGGCGTCTATTTTGCTGTTTGGGCACCGCGGGCGCGCAGCGTCTCCGTCGTGGGGCATTTCAATGCTTGGAACCCCAAGGCGCACGGGCTCCTGCCCCGTTGGGATAAGAGCGGCATTTGGGAGGGTTTCATTCCCGGCCTGAGTAAGGGAACGATCTACAAATACCACATCACGATGGCCAACGGCAAAGGCATGGATAAAGGGGATCCGTATGCCTTGCGTTGGGAAACCCCGCCGCGCACCGCCTCTATAGTTTGGGAATTGGACTACGCCTGGAACGATGACGCATGGCTAAAACAACGCCGCCAGCGCGCTGGCCAACCGCAGCCCTGGTCGGTCTACGAAGTGCATCTTGGCTCGTGGAAAAAATTGCCTCAGGAAGGCAACCGTTCGCTCAACTTTCGCGAGTTGGCCACCGAACTCGTCCCTTACGCTAAAGACATGGGCTTCACGCATTTAGAGCTCATGCCCGTCATGGAGCATCCTTACTTCCCCTCTTGGGGGTACCAAATTACGGGCTTCTTCGCGCCCACCAGTCGCTACGGCACACCTGAAGACTTCATGTACTTTATCGATACTTGCCACCAGGCCGACCTCGGTGTCATCCTCGACTGGGTACCGTCGCACTTCCCCGGCGACATTCACGGCCTATACCTCTTCGACGGCTCCCATCTGTACGAATACGCCGACATGCGCCGCGGTTACCATCCGGATTGGAACAGCTATGTTTTCGACTACGGACGCGACGAAGTGCGCTCTTTCCTCATCTCAAACGCTCTCTTTTGGCTGGACCGCTACCACGCCGACGGCTTGCGCGTAGATGCCGTAGCGTCTATGCTCTACCACGATTATTCGCGCAAGGAAGGCGAATGGATTCCCAACATTCACGGCGGACGCGAAAACTTAGAGGCCATTGCTTTTTTGCGCGCGTTCAACGAGGCCGCCTATGAAAACTACCCGGGTATTGAGACGATTGCAGAAGAGAGCACTGCCTTTCCGGGCGTCAGCAAACCTTCCTGGGAAGGCGGTTTGGGCTTTGGCCAAAAATGGATGATGGGCTGGATGCACGACACCCTCAACTACTTCAAGCGGCCCATGATCTATCGGCGTTGGCACCAAAACGATATCACTTTCTCCATAGTCTATGCCTTTTCAGAGCGCTTCATGTTGCCGCTCAGCCACGATGAAGTGGTGCACATGAAGGCCTCACTCCTTTACAAAATGCCGGGTAACGAATGGGAAAAATTTGCCAACCTGCGCGCTCTGTTTGGCTACCAATGGACGCACCCAGGCTCGCAGCTGCTGTTTATGGGTGGCGAATTTGGCCAGACCTCCGAATGGAGCCATGACCGCGGCTTAGTGTGGGAATTGCTCCAGTACGATTATCACAAGGGCTGCCAGCAATGGGTACGCGCACTCAACCACTTATACACCGCAAAAGCCGCGCTGTGGTACTACGCTTTTTCGCCCGAAGGCTATGCTTGGGTTAGCGGCGACGACACCGAAAACTGCGTGCTGGCCTACTTGCGCAAGGGCCGCCCCGACGACCCTGTGCTGCTCGTCGTTTGCCACTTCAAAACCGGCGTAGTAGAAAACTATCGGCTCGGCGTCCCATACAGCGGCACGTGGGTCGAGCTGCTCAACAGCGATGCCGAGGCTTACGGAGGCAGCGGTGTTACCAACTTACCCCTCGAAGCTCAGGCAGAACCCTCTCACGGTTTCGAACACTCCATCACTTTCCGGCTTGCTCCTTTAGCGGTGCAAATTTTTGAAGGGCAACCTTTGAGCAAGCCCAAAAAGACTCCGCGCCCAAAGAGGGAGGCTCTGCCGAAAGAGCCAACAACGCCAACGGCTAAGCCAAGCCCTCGCGGTCCAAAAACAAAGCGTAAAACCCGCTGAATTCTCGGCTTCTCGCATACCCTCAAAGGCAGTGAGGTAATGGGCAAGCGCGCTTTCCCACCTTTCTGTTGTCTCTACCCAACGCTATACCTATCGGCAGCCGACATTATCTATACCTTTGCACACTTCTTTTTTAACACAGCCCACTTTATCCATTCATCGGCATGTACATCACTGCGGCACAGCTGGCCCACATCCTTGGAGGCGCACTTGAAGGAGACCCCGACGCCATCGTTCGCCGGCCTGCGCGCATCGAAGAGGCACAAGCAGGCGATTTTGCTTTTTTAGACAACCCTAAATACGAGCCTTTCGCTTACACCACTCAAGCCTCGGTACTGCTGGTCAGCAAACAATTCGCGCCGACGCAACCGGTAGCAGCCACGCTTATTCGCGTAGATGACGTGCGCTCCAGCCTAGCGCTGCTGTTGGAAAAATTCCACGATTTACTGTCGGCTAACGGCGTGGTGCCCTCCACCGATGAGCGCGCCTACGTGCACCCAGAAGCCCAAATCGGAGCACACACTGCCATAGGTGCCTTCGCCGTAGTAGAGGCCGGCGCTGTGATCGGCGAGCACTGCGTCATTCACGCACATGTTTATATCGGACGCCAAACACGCATCGGCAGCCATTGCATCATCTACCCTGGCGTTCGCATCCTGCACCACTGCCTCATCGGCGATCGCTGCACCCTTTACCCCAATGCCGTCATCGGTTCCGATGGCTTCGGATTTGCCCAACAAAAGGATGGCTCCTGGAAGCGCATCCCTCACGTGGGTAATGTCGTCGTCGAAAACGACGTCGAAATTGGCGCCAACGCCTGTATTGACCGCGCCGCATTAGGCAGCACGCTCATCCGCTCGGGCACTAAAATCGACAACTTAGTGCACATCGCCCACAGCGTTGAGATCGGCAAAAACACCGCTATTGCTGCCCAAGTCGGCATAGCCGGCAGCACCAAAATCGGCGAAAATGTCCAACTCGGCGGCCAAGTCGGTGTAGCCGGTCATCTCACTATCGCCGATGGTACGCGCGTGCAGGCGCAAAGTGGTATCGCCTCTTCGATCAAAAAACCTCATCAAGCACTCTTCGGAGCACCCGCTATTGGCTACAACGACTACATTCGCGCCTATGCAGTTTTCAAAAAACTGCCCGAACTCCAAAGAAGAGTGGACCAACTCGAGCGCCTTTTGGGCCAGTACAACAAAACCTCTAAGCCGGACTAACATTTCCTTACGTTACCGCTCTGAATAAAGGCTGCCCAAAACAGCCTTAAGACCAAATACAATGGGAGAAGATAAGCGCAAACACCAAGCAAAACTCCTGAGAACGCTCAGAAAAATACACAGAACGATGGGCGCCTTATTGTTTACTCTCTTTTTCCTGATTGCCGTAACAGGTCTGTTGTTGGGTTGGAAAAGGCACAGCGGTGGATACCTACTGGCAACCTCCTATCTAGGGACTTCTACGGACTTGAAAGAATGGCTACCTTTGGATAGCTTACACAGAAATGCCTGTAAGATATTTCGCGACTCTATTTCCAACGACTTGCCGTTGGAACTCGAACGGATAGATATTCGCCAAACGAAAGGGATGGCGAAGTTCCTTTTTAAAAACCACTTTTGGGCAATTCAACTCGATGGTGCAACAGGAAAACTACTGCACATTGAGCGAAGGCGCTCAGATTTTATAGAAAAATTGCACGATGGTTCTATGCTTGATTACCTGTTGGGGACAACGGGCGAATATCTAAAATTGGCCTACACAAGCCTCATGGGCATCTCGCTTCTGACGTTTACCATTACCGGGTTTTGGCTTTGGTATGGCCCAAAGAGAATGCGAAAAGAACTTCGAGCCGATACGAGAACTCTGAGGGACAAGCGCTGAAAGGTATCGTCCAGGTGCTTTTTGAGCAAAAGCGCGCCATCTCGTTGGCCTTTTTTCACTTCCATTTTCGGCCCAAACACCAAACTGCAAACTCGAAGAGACCTCAACCGACGTGTTTGTTTTTTGTTTCTAAAATAGACTTTCATATTGTTTATGACCTATTCTCGTCTGTTTGCTGCAACGGCACTTGTCTTCGCTTCTGCAGCTCCGCTTTGTGCTCAAGGTATTCGCTTTTTTGAAGGCAAATGGCCCGAAGCGCAGGCAAAAGCGAAAGCAGAGGAACGCCTCATTTTTGCCGACGCCTATGCTTCTTGGTGTGGCCCCTGCAAGCGCATGGCCGCCACGGTGTTTACCGACCCTAAAGTGGGTGAATTTTTCAACGAAAATTTTGTCAACGTCAAGTACGACATGGAAAAACCGGAGAATGCCGAATTTGCGCGCAAATACCCGGTAAGTGCCTACCCTACGCTTATGATTTTAGACGCCGATGGCAAAGTGGTGCAGAAACACGTAGGTGCCATGACGGCAGAGGGCCTTATTGCCTTTGGTCAAAAAGCATTAGGCTTGGTCAGCGTTGCTGAAGATGTAGAGCAGGCCTACGAAGCGGGAAATCGCGACCCGGAATTGGTCTTGCGCTACCTTCGCGCGCTCAATCGAGCCAATAAACCTTCGTTGAAAATCACGAACGACTACCTCAATACGCGCAAAGACTACAGCGACCCCATCTCGCGACAAATCATTCTGGAAGGCGCGGTAGAAGCCGACAGCCGAGTATTCGATTTGCTCATTGCCCATCGAGCGGCCATTTCCGCCCAAGAAGGTGCGCAAAAAGTGGACGACCGCATCCTATTGGCTTGCAAGAACACCGTAAGAAAGGCCATTGACTTCCGCGATGTGCGCTTGCTCGAAGAAGCCAAGGCAAAAATGAAAACCCACCTACCTACCCAGGCCGAAGCGTTTGCCTTTGACGCTGATATGCGCTACTTCGCAGCCACCAAAGACGCCAAAAACTACCTGAAAGCTGCTCAGGGCTATCAGAAGAGGGTAGTGCGCAGCGATGCCGCTCGCCTACACGAACTCGTCAGTAGGATGCTCGTCGCCTTCCCTAAAGACGCCGACGTGCTTCAGCAAGCCGAAAAATGGGCCAAAACAGCTGCCGAAACAGGTGGTTTGGGCGAATACTACCTGACGCTAGCCGATATCTATCACCGCCAAGGCGACAAAACTAAAGCCCGCGCCGCCGCTGAACAAGCGCTTAAAACTCCTAATGCCCAGGACAACCTAAGCCTAAAAAGCCGCGTAGAGACGCTGCTGAAAGCCTTGGAAAATTGAGCGTAATTGTAGCCTGACTTCATAAAGTGAGGCCGCTAAAACAAAAAATAAAAAGAGATGTCCAAACGAGGAAGAGCTTTAGTCGCCATGTCGGGAGGCATCGACTCTACCATGACAGCCGTCCTCCTACACGAGGAAGGGTGGGAAGTCGTGGGCATCACCATGAAGACGTGGGACTATGCCACCGCCGGCGGCAGCCGCAAGGAAACCGGTTGCTGCTCGTTAGACAGCATCAACGACGCTCGCCAGGTAGCTGTCCAGTTGGGCTTTCATCACTTTATTGTGGACATCCGCGAGGAGTTCGGCGACTACGTGATTGACAATTTCGTAGACGAATACCTGGCCGGTCGCACTCCCAATCCCTGCGTATTGTGCAACACCCACATTAAATGGAACAGCCTGCTGCGACGCGCCGACCAATTGGACTGCGAGTTTATCGCCACAGGTCATTACGGCATCATTGCCCAGCACAACGAACGCTATCACATCCGACGCGCGCGCGATCGCCAAAAAGACCAGTCCTACGTTTTGTGGGGCCTTAGCCAGGCATGCCTGGCCCGCACGCGCATGCCTTTGGGCGGCTTCACCAAAGCGGAAGTGCGCCAAATGGCTGCCGAGCGCGGCTGGCTGGAATTGAGCAAAAAAGCCGAGAGCTACGAAATTTGTTTTGTGCCCGACAACGACTACCGCAGCTTCCTGCGTCGCCGCGTGCCTGATTTAGACGAGCGCATCGGCGAGGGCGACTTTGTGGATACCCAAGGCCACTTTTTGGGCCGGCACCGGGGCTATCCTTACTACACCATAGGCCAACGCAAAGGCTTAGGCATCGCATTGGGCGAGCCCATGTACGTGACCGAGATACGCCCAGAGACAAACACCGTCGTGCTGGGTGGCGAAGAGGAGCTCATCCGCAACGGTATGAGGGTGGGCAAAGTCAACCTAATGAAATACGCCGAACTACCCGAGGAAGGATTGGAAGTAGTGACTAAAGTGCGCTACCGAGACGCCGGCACCTTGAGCACTGTGCGGCCCGTAGGAGCCGAAGTCGAAGTGCAATTTCACGCCAACGCCAAAGGCATTGCTCCGGGCCAAAGCGCTGTCTTTTACGAAGGCGACGATGTAGTGGGCGGCGGTATTATCTACGGCAGCTTTTGATGTACCATGGCTCGACTGCTCTTGATGGAAACTGCCACGGAGGTCTGCTCGGTAGGCATCGCGCTCGATGGCGAGGTCGTAGCCCTACAAGAGGAAACCAACACGGTGAATTGCGCTGCTCGCTTAACTATGCTCATCGAAGCCTGCGTGCGTACTGCTGGCTTGTCGCTTCGACAATTAGACGCTATTGCCGTAAGCGGTGGCCCCGGCTCCTACACATCGCTGCGCGTAGGCACCTCCACGGCCAAAGGCATCTGTTATGCTTTAGATAAACCTCTTCTCGCCATACCCACCCTGCAGGCGCTTGCCTATGCAGCCCAACAGCATGCCCCCACCCACCTAGCGATCCGCTATGCGTCTATGCTCGACGCGCGCCGGCAAGAGGTCTGGGTAGCCATTTTCGACGAAACGCTTCAAGCACTCTGCCCTCCTCAGCCACTGGTGCTGGACGAACAGTGGCCCCAACACTTATACCATCTCGTCCCCGAAGCGCCGCCCAATACCTTGTGGGTCTGCGTGGGCAACGGCTCTGAAAAAATACCCTCCAAAACCCTCCACTCTCTGTGGGAAAAAAGCCCAATAACGACTTGCTCAGCTGCCCATCTGGCTCGCCTGGCCGAACAACGCTACTCCAGCGGCGCCTGGGAAAACACCGCCTACTACGAGCCTTTCTACATGAAACCGCCGAACATCACAGCGTCGAAGAAGGCATTGCTGCCCGACCAGTAGCGCTCCCTCGCCCAACCCTTTGGCGCCAACGCTGCGGTAAACCCACGCGCTTTATCCCCCTCGTTTTTAGCCCCTCGAAGGAGCCACAAGACATGAAACGGCAACCCCTCTGCACACGGCTTGAGGCGGGCGCCGCTCCTAACGCACCAACGTAACGTCGCCCTCAAAGAGCAACTCGCGGCCATCGACCAGTTCTACAACGGCGTAATAGGCGAACACACCCGGGTTCATGGGCTGCCCTAAGAAGCGCCCATCCCAGCCGTGGGCAGGAGAGTCAGGGAAAAAATCCACATACGCATGGACGCGCTCACCCCAGCGCGAGAAAACCTCAAAAGTTTTTACCCGCCTGACCATGAGCGGATTAGCATAGATTCGGAAAATGGCGTTTTCGCCCTCACTGTCGGGCTTGAAGACGTTCGGAATGTAGACATCGGCCGATGGATCCACTTGCAAGCGCAGCAGGGCATTGTTGCTGCAACCAGTAGTACTCACCACCGTGAGGCGGTACCAGGTGGTCCTGAGCACGCGCGCCTCTGTGAGCAAGCACGTATCGCAGCTCAGGCCGTCGGAGGGCGCCCAGCGAATCTGAGCCAGCACACTGTCGGGCTGATTGACTTTAGCTTCGATGAGATAGGTTTCGCCTAAGCGAATGGTAACCTCAGGCACAAGCGCAATTTCCAACTCTTGCGGTTGGCGAATGGTTACGGTTTGCGTAGTCGAGCAGCCGTTGGCGTCCGTGAGAAAGATCGTGTAATTGCCCGGTTGCAGGTGGGTCAGCAGGCGGCTGTTGGTAAATGTCTGGCCGCCGTCAAACGACAGGCGTATGGGCGGTTGGGCACCGATGATGCTGTCTACGATAATGGCTCCTCGGTCGCCGGTGCAAGGCGGGTGCTTAGCCGTTACATAGGCCACGGGCGCGTCGGGTTCGATGACGACGCTGTCTCTGTCCGTACATCCGTTGGCCGGGTTAGTAACAATCAGTTGGTACGTACCCGGTCGGCTGATGGTGGGGGTTGGCGTCGTAGCCCCAGCGACAATAGCGCCATTGGTCGTCGTCCACTGATAGGTCATGCCTGGCAGGCCTGAGGATGCGGATCCGTCGAGTTGAGCCGTCTGACCAAAGCAGTAGAGGCTAAACGGTTGACCGGCATCGGCTATGGGATAGGCAAAATCGCTCTGCACCACTACAGAGACCACATTGGTACATCCACTGGCCGGCTCTAAACCGATGAGCAAATACGTGCCGGCAATGCTGACGCTTAGGTTAGGACCGCTCCCTACGACAACGGTATCGGCGCCGTTTAGGCGCGCCCATGTGAGCTGGACGTTTGGAACGGAAGAGCCTCCTATCAAAGTAGTGGTGCTGTTTCGGCAGTTAAGCACCTCCGGCGTTGGCGCTGTTAGCGGCGGATAGTTGAGGTTTTCCTGGATGTGAATGCGTGCTGTGTCAGAGCATTGGGTCAGGGTGTCAAAAAGGACAAACGCATAGTGGCCTGGAGCGCTGATTTGGATGAGAGTGCCCGAAGCGTAAGTGGTTCCGTTGTAGAGCCAGATGGTGTTGGCATTGGCAGTACCCTCGATGCCGCCGGTGAGGACGATTTGGTCGACGCGGCAGTTGAATACGCTGGTTGGGCTGGCTACGACGGTTGCTTTAGGCTGGTTCCGGATATCTTGCACCTGCACAGCAGCCGTGTCGGAGCAGCCGTTGACCGCAACGACGAGCTGGTAAATGCCGGCGCGCGCCGCGCTGACGATGGGCGAAGTAGGGCTTCCAACGATTTGCCCCCCGGCGGTCGTCCAGACAAAAGTGCTGCCCGGAAGGTCAGACGCGCCCGAGAGTAGCACCTGAGTGTGGGCACAGGTAATGGGTTGAGGGGGAGCTATGCTGGCGTGAGGTTGAGGTTGGAAAACTACGGGCGTGCCTGGCGCAACAACGGTACAAAAATGCGACAGCACGACGTTGCCCGCTCCGTCATCGTTGCCAGCAACCGCTGAGATGTAATAGGTTTTGCCGTAAATCATCCGCGCTGGGTCAAAGCAGAACGTTGGGACCGTATTGCGCGCTATTTCACCGACAATTTGGGCTGCCGAACCCTCGTGCAAAATGAACTGCCGCACGTCGCCCGCTTCTAAGAATTCGCCCGCTGGGTTGTAGGTGGCTGTTAGGCAGCCTGAATCACACAGAGAGAGCAGCTCGGGCGACATAGCCCCGACTTTAGTTTCGCAGGCAAGCAGTTGAATGTCAAACGAGCAGGTTGTCGTACAGCCGTTCGCATCGGTAACGACAGCACTGTAAGTGCCCACACCCAAGTTGGAAATGGCAAAAGAGCCGGAAGGTAAGTTGCTCTGCGATGCTCCCGGAGGCGCCCAAAACACTGTGTAAGGAGCTGTGCCGCCGGCGAGGGATAGGGCTGCCGCACCATCGTTGGCACCGGGTTCACTCACCACATTGGCCTGTGCGCACGACAATTGCAGGGCAGAGCTCGGCTGCTGTAGGATTACTGTGCCCACGGCCGTACAACCCGCCGCATCGGTGGCCGTCACGGTATATGTACCTGCTCCCAACCCTGTTGGGCTTTGCGGGTTGCCCGCTACAGGGGGCGACCACTGAAACGCGTAAGGCGCCGCACCGCCGCTCACACTGACTTGGATGGCGCCCGTTTGTTCTCCAAAACAACGCACATGCTGCGGCGCCAGCTGGTCGAACACTACCGTACCGGTGGCACTAACCACCGCAAAAGTAGCAGTAGCCACACAAGCCCCTCCGCCATTGACGGTAACGGTATAGGTGCCCACTGCCAGACCCGTCAAGTCGGGTGTTGTCTGACCACTCGACCACAAGTAGGTGTAGTTCAGATTTGCCGGCATAACGGTGAGCGCAATGGCGCCATTAGACACTACACACGAGCTAACGGGAGTAAGGATGGCGCTCACGTCAGGGATGATGGTCTCTTCGGGCACTACGAAAGAAGCGGTCGAAGAGCACCCATTAGCCCCCGTAATGGTAACGGTATACGCTCCAGAAGGCACGCCGACGAGATCTTCTACGGCAGCGCTGTTCGACCAGATGAACCCATAAGGCAAAACACCGCCGTCGGGAGTCAGAGCAATGCTTCCGTTGCTCCGACCACAAAAAGCCGACACAATGTCGGCGCTGCTGGTCGGCGCAGGAGTGTCGTTGCTTACGGTTATGACGGCCGTGTTGGTGCATGAACCGCCACCGTTGACGGTTACGGTGTAATCGCCGGGGGGCAAGTTGCTCAGGTTGGGCGTCGTCTGACCGCTCGACCATTGGTAAGTGTAAGTCAGGTTGGTGGGCAGCACACTCAGGTGAATGGCTCCGTTGGGCGCTGTACACGACGTGTTGGGCGTTGGTGTAGTCGAAAGGGTTGGAGTGAGGCTGTTTTCTTGCACGGCGTAGGTGCGCACGGTCGTACAGCCGTTCGCTCCTGTAATCGTAACCGTGTAAACGCCCGAAGTCAAACCGGAAAGGTCTTTGCTCGTTGCACCGTTCGACCAATGGAAGGCATAGGGAGAAGCACCACCGCTTACGGTCAAGTTGATGAAGCCGCTGTTTTGGCCGCACAGGGCCGCCCCCACGCTTTCGGCGACGTTGGGCGGCAGAGCCGCATTGACCACGTTAAAGCTGGCTGTGTTGGTACAGGAGCCGCCGGCGCTAACGGTTACCGTGTAGGGGCCGGGTGGCAAGTTATTCAGATTGGGCGTATTGGCGGCGTTCGACCATTGGAACGAATAGCCCGGCCCTTGAGGCGGCATGGGCGGGTTGAGGGTTAGACTGACAGCACCGTTGAAGGCCACACACGATGTGTTAGGCGAAGGAGTGCCAGCGATAGAAAAGGCGATGAAATTGGCCGGTACTACCGCGGAGGCTGTGGTTGAGCACCCATTGGCGCCTGTAACCGTTACGGTATATTGGCCAGCAGCGATGTTGGTGAGGTCTTCCGTCGCTTGGCCGTTCGACCATTGAATGGTGAAGGGAGGAACGCCGCTGCTAATGTTGAGATCGATGCTTCCGTCGCCCAGGTCGCACAGTTCGGGCGTTACCGTTTGGTTGAGCGCAGCAAACAGCTGATTGTTGGGTATTATAAAGGTGGTGGATGCTGTGCAGTCGCCTTGCTCTGTAACCGAGACAGTATAGATGCCGGCGGGTAGGCCGGAAATATCTTGAGTGGTTTGCCCACTCGACCACTGATAGGTATAGCTGCCAGCGGGTGTTACCACCAAGTCGATAGCGCCGTTGTCTGCCGCACAGCTGGTCAGAGGCGTTACTGTTCCCGACAGGCTAAAGGTGGAAGCATTATTGGGCACGGTGGCCGTACCTACGGCAGTGCAGCCGCTAGCATCTGTTACGGTTACGGTGTAGATACCGGCAAAAATGTTGTTGAGGTTTGGCACAGTGTCGTTGTTTGACCAAGCGAACTGATAGGGGGCTGTGCCAGCGCTTACCGTGGTGTTGATGGCTCCATTGTTCAGCCCGCAAATGGAAGGCGTCACAGTAAAGTCGGGGGTGGGGTCAGCGGTATTGTTGGGCACAGCAAAGGAAGCCGTGGCCGAGCAGCCCACACCCGCACTGACGGTAACCGTATAGGTAGCCGCCGCTACATTGGCGAGATTTTGTGTCGTTGGCCCGTTCGACCACGAATAGGTGTAGGGCACATTAGGCGATGCGGAAATGTTCACCGCGCCGTTGGGCGCAGCGCAAGACGTGTTAGGCGTAACAACGCCGCTGATATTGATGGCAATGGTCGTATTAGCAATAGTAGCCGAAGCCGTGGCCGAGCAGCCCCAGAAGTCCGTTACCGTAACGGTATAAACGCCCGGAGCGCGGTTGCTGATGGTAGCCGTATTTCCGCCACCTGTCCAGAGAAAGGCATATGGCGAGGAGCCGCCACTAACGCTCACCGAAGCTGAGCCGTTCGACTGGCCACATATGGCCGGTGTCGTCGAGGTAGAGAGATTAGGAGGAACCGTGTTGTCCAGCACCTCGAACGTCGCCTCAGCACTGCAGCCCACTCCTAAGGTTACGGTCACGGTATACGTACCGGCGGGAACGTCGAAGATGTCTTGGGTCGTACGCCCATTCGACCATTGATAAGCATAGGGTGCTGTGGGAAACAGGTCAATGTCAATAAAGCCGTTGGGCACCGTACAAGAAACATTATCCGACACCGTACCACTGATTTCAATGTTGATGGTTTCAGCGGGTACGGTGAAAAAGCCTACAGACGTGCAGCCCACAGACGTGGTTACCGTAACGCCGTAATTGCCCGCTGCCAGATTGTTTCGGTTCGGCGTATTACCCCCAGGCGGCGCCCACTGATAGGAATAGGGCGGAATGCCGTCAAAAACTTGAAGCGAGATAATGCCGTTTGAAAAGCCACAGGTAGCCGGCGTGATTTCCTCTACGATGACAGGTACCTCTGTGGCATCGGCCACTATAAATTCGGCCGTTTCCGTACACGTGCCGCCAGCGCTAACAGTAACCGTATAAGTTCCGACCGCCAGGTTGTTCACATTGGGTGTGTTAGCGCCATTCGACCAGCTGAAAGTAACGTTATTGGGCGAGTAAGAAAGGCTGACGGCGCCGTTGTTCACAGCACAGGAAGTCTTGTCGGTTACCGTACCGTCTACAAAGACGGGGATATCCTCGTTTTCTAAAAATACCGCATCCTCAGCCGTACAACCGTTGGAGCCGGTAACGGTAACTTGATAAAACCCCGCTGGTACGTTGTTGATCGCAGCGGTTGTTTGCCCACTCGACCACTGGAACGTATACGGCGGTGCTCCACCGCCAGCGCTCGCCGTGATGCTTCCGTTGCTCAGGCCGCAAGTGGCATTCGTTTGGGAAAAATTGAGGAAAGGCTCTAAAGGTTCGTTGGGCACCTCAAAGGCAAAGGTCTCAACGCAAGCCCCGCCGCCGTTGACGGTTAGGACATAGACGCCTCCGGGCAAGTTGCCAATGTTTGGCGTCGTTGCCCCCGTAGACCACAGGTAAGTGTAAGCAGGGTTAGGCGGGCTAACAGTAATGGAGATGCTGCCGTTGCCGCCAATGCAGCGCGTATTGGGCTGAATAGTGGCAAATACATCAATGGGTGGGTTTTCATTTTCGACAAATACCTCTTCTACCGTCGAACAGCCATTAGCTCCCGTTACCGTTACGGTATAATTGCCCGAAGGAATATTGACGAGGTTTTGCGTTGTTGCACCCGTAGACCACAGGTAAGTGTAGGGGGCCACCCCGCCCGACACACTAACATTGATGCTGCCATTGGGCAGTTCGCAGGTGCTCCCCGTTGGGTTAGCAAAAACGTTAGGTACATTAGGCTCATCGGGCACATCGAATTCGGCCGTCTCTATGCAAACGCCCCCTGCACTAACGGTAACCGTATATGTGCCGGGCGCCAAGCCGTTGATGTTCGGTGTTGTAGCGCCCGTAGACCACGTGTAGGTGTAGTTGCCCGCAGGCGATACCGAGAGCGAAATACTGCCGTTGCCGCCAATGCAAGTAGTGTTTGGCGCGGCGTTGCCGTCGACACTGAAGGGTAGGTTTTCGTTGTCCACATCAGTGTTCGACACAGTAGAGCAACCATTAGCCCCCGTAACGGTAACCGCATAGGCGCCGGCAGGAATGTTGCTGATGCTCGGCGTCGTTGCGCCCGTAGACCACAGATACGTGTACGGCCCCTGACCACCCGATACGCTCAGGGAAATGCTCCCATTCGGCAACTCACAAGTACTGGGCGTAGCGCTGGCGCTGACGTTAGGCTCGAGCGGCTCATCGGGCACGTCGAATTCGGCCGTCTCCGTACAAGACCCTCCTGCGCTGACCACGACGGTGTACATGCCGGGAGGTAAACTATTGATGTTGGGCGTAGTGGCCCCCGTAGACCAGGTATACGTATAGTTACCCGCGGGCGAAACGGACAGCGATATGCTGCCGTTGCCACCAATGCAGGTAGTGTTGGAAATCACGTTGCCGTTAATGAAAATAGGTGGGTTTTCGTTATCCACGTCCACCTCCAAGGTAGATGTACAGCCGTTTGCTCCGGTAACGATAACACTGTACGTGCCTGCCATAATGGCTGAGAGGTCCTCTGTGGTAGCGCCGTTCGACCACTCGAAGGTGTAAGGCGATACGCCGCCTGTAACCGTGAGGTTGATGCTGCCGTTGGGCAGGTCACACGTTGTATTTGTGGCTGTGGCGCTCAGGTTGGGCGTATTCGGCTGGTCATCTACCGTGAACTCCGCCGTTTCGGAGCAGGTTACACCCGTGGTTACCGTAACCGTATAGGTTCCAGGTTCGAGGTTGCTGATGCTGGTTGTATTCTCACCATTCGACCACTGGTAGGTGTAGGTTCCCGTTGGGCTAACACTCGTATTGATGGCTCCATTACCTCCTATACAGGTGGTATTTGCCTGCACACTGCCACTAATGACAATGTTTATTTGGTCGTCCTCCACCGTCGCCGTCCGTACAACGGTGCAGCCATTGCCATCGGTAACGGTTACGGTGTATTCTCCGGCAGAAAGATTGCTTAGATTTTGGGTGTTGGCTCCATTTGACCAATCAAAGCTGTAGGGGTTATTCCCGCCGCCGTAGTTGAGGTTAATGGACCCATTACCTATACCGCATTCTTCGTTGGTCGGCACTGCCTGAGCATTGAGGTTGATTTGGGTGATGGTGGCCGAACCCGACACCGTGCCCGTACAGTTACCCATTTCCGTAGCTACGCTGACAAGTGTGTAAGTGCCCGGCTGGGTGGCTTGAAAGGTGTAGGGGTTCTCATTGGTAGTAATAGCGGGTTGGTTGTTGCCGTTGATGGCGTAAGTGAACACCCAAGGCCCTTCCCCCGTAAACGATACGTTCAGCTCTACGGGCTGCGGGTTATCGGCGCAGATGATGCCGCTCCCCGATATCTGAGCCGTTGGACGCTCGATGACCTCAATCTCGAAGCATTGGGTGTTTGGGTTGGAGTAGCACAGATTGGATACCTGCACGCACAACTCAACTGGCCCACTATAGTTGTTCGACCAGTTAATGGTGATGTTGCGCGAACCTTGACCATTAATGGTGCCTGCGCTCGAAGGAGTCAGCGTCCAGGTATACACGGTAGCCGCCGTTACGGGCGCTATGTTAAAAGGCGTAGAGGACCCTTGGCATACCGGCGACGTCCCATTGATAGGGCCTGGGTCATTCGGCGGAACACCCACCGTAGAGCCAGAAAGTACATTGATGGTATAGTTGCATACATTGCCCGCACAGCCATCGAGCACGAAGTAGTAAATCTGGCCCACCACGTAGTTGTTCGAAGTAAGGGTAAAGGGGTTTTGCGTACAAGCACATTGCAACGCCATAGCCTGCCAAGGCGGCCCACAACCGGCGTAAATACCGGCCTGCAAGCCCATATTCGGCCCTTGCGTGCAGTTGCTCGGCACTACCTGAATGCTGATGCTCGTGCTGCCCGCAAAAAAGGCAAACCATTCGTCGTTGTTGAGTTGCCAACCCGGACACCCCGGAAAGCTCTGGGGCGTATTGTTGTTATTGATGGTGTTGCAATAGCCGTGCAAGTTTTCGCATAGAATGGGTGCCTCAGGGCAGGTGTTCCCCGCATCCGGAAAACCCGGAGGAGGGCACTGAGCAGCGGCCTCCCACTTAAGCAACAGGCACAACGCGAAAAGTAAGGTGTAACAAGAGTTCATTTTTGAAAGCAGTTTGAGCAGAATAAAGAAATGCGCAAGAGCGAGCATAAAGATACCTTATTTCTTAAAAGGCGGCGCAAGCGCATTACTATAAGAGAAGGTGATCGAGAAAAATGGATTTTTGTTAGTTACGAAACTAACCTATGAAGCGTTGCGCTTTGCGTCTATCAATGCGCCAAAAGCGACCAAACTTTGCTCGCACACGCTAAAAAAACAGGTGCTTTACTGGAGCTTACTCTCGAGTGAGCAAGCCGGAACTCTACGCGATATTTGCCCTCCTGCCAACTCATTGTAACTTGCACCTACAAGCACACCGCACCATGTTCTCCACTCAAACGTACATAGCCCGCCGCGCCCAACTAAAGAAAGCGCTGGGCAGCGGCCTCGTTCTGTTCCTTGGCAATCGCGAGGTAGGCATGAACTACGCCGCTAACCCTTATCCTTTTCGCCAAGACAGCACCTTCCTTTATTACTTTGCCATAGATAAGCCTGATTTAGCCGCCGTCCTAGATATCGACCACGACCGCGAAATCCTCTTCGGCGACGACCTCACCCTCGAAGACATCGTCTGGATGGGCCAGCAGCCTCGCCTGCGCGACCAAGCAGAGCACGCCGGCGTTCGCGAAGTGATGCCCTTACGCCGGCTGCCCGCCTTCTTAAAAAAAGCTCGCCGCTCTGGCCAAACCCTCCACTTCCTACCGCCCTACCGACCCGAGCATCAACTGGCGCTTAAAGACTGGCTCGGCCTTGCACCAGCCCAACAAAAAGCTGCGGCCTCCGAGGCGCTCATCCGCGCCGTAGTGGCGCAACGCTCGTACAAGTCAGAGGAAGAAGTCGCTGAGCTGGAGCGCGCCGTCAACCTCACGGGCGATATGCACGTGGCGGCCATGAAAGCAGCTCGGGCAGGGCAGTTGGAAGCCGAACTGGCTGGATTGGTCGAAGGTATCGCCGTCAGCGCGGGCGGCCATCTGGCCTATCCGGTCATCCTAACTGTGCAGGGCCAAATCCTACACAACCACTACCACGGCAATACCCTGCAAGCCGGCCAACTGGTGCTGGGCGACTTTGGTGCCGAAACAGCCGCTCACTATGCCGGCGACCTGACGCGCACCTTCCCCGTTAGCGCTCGCTTTACGCCCAAACAGCGCGATATCTATCAAATTGTGCTCGACGCCCAACTGCACGCCATCTCCCTGCTGCGCCCTGGCGTGCGGTACTTGGAGGTACATCTGGCTGCCGCACGCTGCATCGCTGAAGGTTTGAAGGCCCTAGGTTTGATGCAAGGCGATATGGACGAGGCCGTCGCTCACGGGGCGCATGCCCTCTTCTTTCCTCACGGTCTGGGCCACATGATCGGATTAGACGTGCACGACATGGAAAACCTCGGTGAAAACTACGTGGGCTATTCCGAAACCGTGCAACGCAGCACACAGTTCGGCACGGCTTACCTGCGCTTAGCACGCGAACTGGAACCGGGCTTCGTCCTGACCGTAGAGCCGGGCATCTATTTCATCCCGCAACTCATTCAGCAGTGGAAGCGGGCAAAGCACTGCGCAGCTTTTATCCACTACCCCGCCGTCGAGAAATACCGCTCCTTCGGCGGCATCCGAATTGAAGACAACGCCCTGATTGCGCCCGATGGGCACCGCATCTTAGGTAGACCCGTACCCAAAAGCATCGCCGAAGTGGAGGCCTTGCGATCCGCTGCCCACTAAACAGAAGCCTCGCTATTAGATCGAAAAAAGCCTGCCCTGCATTGCGCAGAGCAGGCACATCAAAACAAAACGAAAAACCAACTTTTTCTTTTCTCAAATGGCCTATGTCAGTCGCCACGACTCCGAAGCTGTACTTGTAACGTTTTTTCCCTGCCTTCTCGTACAACGGTGAGCGTTATCGTTTCGCCGACTTTGGAACGGCCAATGATTTCTTGTAATTCGGGCACAGAAGCAACGGGGCGTTGATTAACTCTGACGATGATATCGTTGACCCGAAGACCACCGCGTGCGGCAGAGCCTTGTGGGTCGAGCGCTTTTACCCACACTCCTTGGGTGAATGGCACGCCCAGGTAGTCGGCTATAGCGTTGTCCATGGGCGCAACATCCACCCCCATGTAAGCGCGGCGATACTTTCCATACTGAATGAGATCATCGGCGATGCGCTTGGCTAAATTGACGGGAATAGCGAAAGAATAACCCGCAAAGGCGCCCGTAGGTGAGGCAATAGCCGTGTTGATACCGATGAGCCGACCTTGCACATCCACCAATGCTCCCCCTGAGTTGCCCGGGTTGACGGCAGCGTCGGTTTGAATGAAAGACTCAATGGGCGCCCCTCGGCGAATGATGTTAATATCGCGGCTCTTAGCACTGACGATGCCTGCCGTAACGGTAGAAGTGAGATCGAAGGGGTTGCCCACGGCCAATACCCATTCGCCTACGCGCACAGCATCGGAGTTGCCCAGTTCGATGGCCGGCAAGTTTGTCGCTTCTATCTTCAACACGGCCATGTCGGTGCTAGCGTCAGCACCCACCAGCCGAGCTTTGAATTCGCGCCCATCGTGTAGCGTAATTGTATACTCATCGGCAAACTCGATGACGTGGTTATTCGTCAAAATGTAGCCATCGCGCGTGTAAATAACGCCCGAACCCGTCCCTGAGCGCGGACGAATGTCTTCTTCAAAGAAGAACCGATCGCCAAAAAAGAAATGGAAGGGATTGGTGCGGCGATAGCGCTGTGCAGCGGTTTGAGGGCTTTCGCTGGCCTTAATGTGCACCACCGAAGGCATAGAGCGCTCTGCAGCACGCGTAAAATCAAACGATCCAGAGCCGGGACCCTCACTGTATTCGAAACGTACCTTCTGCGGCACCGGTGCTGATGATACCTTGGAGGCCGGCTCTTCCGTTTGGGTCTCTACCCACTTCATAGCGCCAAACACCACTAATCCTCCTACAGCGCCGGCTAACAGTGTGGACCAAAATTTATTCATAACGCGGTGTTGGTTTGCGATAGGCACTCCACCTACCTTTGTTTTGAGCAGTAAGAAAAACGATTCAAGAGGCTATTTGCTTCAAACCCGTGTGTTCTTTAACTTCTCATTAACCTGATAAGATTAAATCCTCTGCAAAAATGCTGCTTGTCACGCAATGACTGCCCAAACCGAACTGCCGAACATTAAATTATTGAAGCGGAAGATTTCCTCTTCCAACGCCTTAGTAACAGCCGACGCTTATGCTTTGTTGCGACCGGAAACGGAACTAGAGCGACACCTGCTGACGCTGCCGGAATTCCAGCGTGGCCTGGTGTGGGGCGAACCGCGCTTTGGGCATCCGGAAGGGAAAATCGCCCTGCACATACGCGAGGTATTGGAAAACATTGAGTGTATTGAAAACCTATCGGAAAGCATGCGCCGGCAATTGCGCCTGATAGCTTTGGTACACGATACCTTCAAATATGCCGAAACGCGCACTCGCCCTCGCGATTGGAGCAAGCACCACGGGGTGCTGGCCCGCCGTTTTTTAGAACAATATACCGACGACCGCGCTGTCTTAGAGGTAGTAGAAACTCATGACGACGCCTACTACGCTTGGCTAGCTTCTAAAAATGAAAACTTTCGGCGGGAAAACCCGGAAAAAACGCTTGAGCAATTGCAAAAGAAAATCGGTCACTGCCTACAGCTGTACTACCTTTTCTTCAAATGCGACACTCAAACAGGCGACAAGCTCCAGGCACCTGTGCGCTGGTTGGAGCAAAACATGCCCGGCATTCAGCCCGTGCCGGTGCGCGAAGGCATATGGTAAGGGCCTGCCGTTATTCTAAGCCCTTCGGAGCGATGGCAGAGCTTATTTAAACCGCCCACACAGACGCCTCGCAAAAACCGATAGGCTCACATATTTCTCCGATATTGGCCTCCTACCTGAAAGAGTGCGTTGGTGATTTGCCCCAGCGAGCACACTTTGACGGCTTCCATGAGCTCGGCAAACATATTTCGGTTGCGCACAGCGGCCTGTTGCAGGCGCTGCAGAGCGGCAGGTGCCTTGTCAGCGTTGGCCTGGTGCAAGCGCCGGAGGGTTTCTATTTGGGCTTCTTTTTCCTCTGTGGTGGCGCGGATGACCTCGCCGGGTATGATGGTGGGTGAGCCTTCTTTGCTCAGGAAGGTGTTGACGCCGATGATGGGCAGTTCGCCGGTGTGTTTAAGCGTTTCGTAATAGAGGCTCTCTTCCTGGATTTTGTTGCGCTGATACATGGTTTCCATGGCGCCCAACACGCCGCCGCGCTCAGTGAGGCGGTCAAATTCGGCCAGAACAGCCTCTTCCACCAAGTCTGTGAGTTCCTCGATGATGAAGGAGCCTTGCAGCGGGTTTTCGTTTTTGGCCAGGCCCAGTTCGTGATTGATGATGAGCTGAATGGCCATAGCCCGGCGCACCGATTCTTCGGTGGGTGTGGTGATGGCCTCATCGTAGGCGTTTGTATGCAGCGAGTTGCAGTTGTCGTAGATGGCGTAAAGGGCTTGTAGGGTGGTTCGGATATCGTTAAAGGCAATTTCTTGAGCGTGTAGGCTTCGGCCTGAAGTCTGAATGTGGTATTTGAGCATTTGGCTGCGCGGGTTGGCGTTGTACTTGAAGCGCATCGCCTTGGCCCAAATCCGGCGGGCTACGCGACCAATGACTGCATACTCTGGGTCGAGGCCATTAGAGAAAAAGAACGACAGATTGGGGGCAAAATCGTTGACGTTCATCCCCCGCGAGACGTAATACTCGACAAAGGTAAAGCCATTGGACAGCGTCAGGGCCAATTGTGTGATCGGGTTGGCACCCGCCTCGGCAATATGGTAGCCCGAAATGGAAACCGAGTAAAAATTGCGCACCTTGTTTTGAATGAAGTATTCCTGCACATCGCCCATAACGCGCAGGCTGAATTCGGTGCTGAAGATGCAGGTGTTTTGAGCTTGGTCTTCTTTCAGAATGTCGGCCTGTACAGTGCCGCGCACTGTGGAAAGGGCGTAAGCTTTAATTTTTTGATAGACTTCGGGCGGCAGCACTTCGTCGCCCGTAACGCCCAGCAATAGCAGTCCCAAGCCGTTGTGCCCTTCGGGCAATCGGGGAGCGTTGTAGCGCGGGCGGGGTAGGCCGCGGTCATCGTATTTTTCTTTGAGCTTGGCTTCTACGAGGTGTTCCAGTCCGTGTTCGCGGATGTACTTTTCGCATTGCTGGTCAATAGCGGCGTTCATGAAGAAAGCGGCCATCGTGGCTGCTGGGCCATTGATGGTCATCGACACGGAAGTCTTAGGGTCGCATAGGTCGAAGCCCGAGTAAAGCTTCTTGGCGTCGTCTAAGCAGCAAACCGACACGCCCGAGTTACCCACTTTCCCGTAAATGTCGGGGCGATAGTCGGGGTCTTCGCCGTAAAGCGTTACAGAGTCGAACGCCGTGCTTAGGCGCGCGGCGGGCAGGCCGAAGGAAACGTAGTGAAAGCGTTTGTTGGTGCGCTCTGGGCCGCCTTCTCCAGCGAACATGCGGGTCGGATCTTCTCCTTCGCGTTTGAAAGGAAAGACGCCAGCGGTGTAGGGAAACTCACCCGGGACATTCTCGTTTAGCCGCCAGCGCAAAATTTCGCCCCAATCTCGAAAGCGCGGAAAAGCTACGCGCGGAATGCGCGTGCCCGACAGGCTTTTGGTGTGCGTCTTGACCTGGATTTCCTTATCGCGCACTTGGTAGGCGTAGAAGTCGGCGGCATAGCGCTCTTTTTGCACTTCATGCTTCTCCAAAATGCGCTTGCAGCGCCAGTCCAGCTGAGCCTCCAGGGCATTGTATTGCTTCTTGAGCGCTTCCAAAGCGTTTTGAGTGTTCGGGTCGTTGGCTTTGCTTTCCAATAGGTCTATGCTGCATTTTAGCCCCCACAGTTGTCGTGCTATAGCGACTTGTTGCTCCACATCGCGGTTGTATTTGCGGACCGTTTCGGCAATTTCCGATAGGTAACGCGTTCGATGGGGCGGGATGATGTACACTTTTTCCGACATTTCCTCTGGCGCCTCGAAGTGCGACTCTAAGCCGGCGCCGCATTTTTCGTTGAGCAAATCAATGAGGCGGCGGTAGAGTTGGTTGACTCCCGGGTCGTTAAATTGGCTGGCGATGCAGCCAATGACGGGCATAGTATCCACGGGTTGATCCCAGGCGCCGCGGTTGCGTTGCACTTGCTTGCGCACGTCGCGCAGGGCATCGAGGGCGCCGCGCTTGTCGAACTTGTTGATGGCGATGAGGTCGGCAAAGTCCAGCATGTCGATTTTCTCCAACTGGGTAGCCGCACCGAACTCAGGCGTCATGACGTAAAGCGATAGGTCGCTGTGGTCTACAATTTCGGTGTCGCTCTGGCCGATGCCGCTGGTTTCCAGGAGAATGAGATCGTAACCAGCGGCTTTCAACACGTCTACGGCATCGTGTACATGGCGCGATAGGGCCAGGTTCGACTGGCGCGTGGCCAGTGAGCGCATGTAGACGTGCGGGTGGTTGATGGCGTTCATGCGGATGCGGTCGCCCAATAGGGCGCCGCCAGTCTTGCGCTTGGAGGGGTCTACCGAAAGAATACCGATGGTTTTGTCGGGAAAATCGAGCAAGAAGCGGCGCACCAGCTCATCTACTAACGAGGATTTGCCTGCACCGCCCGTACCCGTAATGCCTACCACTGGGCGATGTGGGCCATCAATCTTCAGAGCCGGCCGGACCACCTCTTCAAACACAGCAGGGTTGTTTTCGGCCACCGAAATAAGGCGCGCAACAGCACCCGGATCGCGCTTGCTCAAACGCTGTAATTCACCGTTTAGCTGGTTGCCCACCGGGAAGTCGCACTTCTGCAACACGTCGTTGATCATGCCCTGCAGCCCCATGGCACGCCCATCGTCGGGGTGGTAAATACGCGCAATACCATACGCGTGCAATTCCTCTATTTCGGAGGGTAAGATAGTACCACCACCGCCACCGAAAATTTTGATATGTCCAGCGCCGCGCTCGCGCAACAGGTCGTACATGTATTTGAAAAACTCCATATGCCCGCCCTGATAACTGGTAACGGCAATACCCTGCACGTCCTCCTGAATGGCGCAGTCTACAATCTCTTGTACAGAGCGATTATGCCCCAAGTGGATGATCTCAGCGCCACTCGCCTGCATGATGCGGCGCATAATGTTGATGGCTGCATCGTGACCATCGAATAAGCTGGCGGCGGTTACGATGCGGATCTTATTTTTCGGCTGGTAAATGACTGGATTTTTCATCGCGCAAAAACAACAAGACAAAGCACAACAAAGGTATGGACTTCGCCCGCTACCAACGAGCCTAACTAAGAGGCAAAGTGCCCTTGTACGTGGATGTCAATGCATTGAGCAAAGGCCTCAAAGTCTGAGCAAAACGAGAAGGGCGCCCTGAGGTAACAGCAACATTCTTTTTTTTCGACTGTGAGAAAACTACCGCTGTGCAACGCTTTTTCGGCCAACTTTGATGCTGCCTGCTCCTCTACTAACGCATAATGTCGAGTGTGTAGATTTGCACGGTATGGACTACGACTACATCATCATTGGCAGCGGTTTTGGCGGCTCGGTCAGTGCGCTGCGTTTGGCCGAAAAAGGCTATCGAGTATTAGTAATTGAAAAGGGGAAATGGTACTGCGCTGAGGATTTTCCGCGCACCAACTGGCAGATGTCGCGCTGGCTTTGGGTGCCTATGCTCCGCTGGTTTGGCATCATGAAGATTACTATTTTCCGGCACGTGGGCTTCATCTCGGGCACCGGCGTAGGTGGAGGCTCGCTGGTATACGCCAACACGCTGCCTATTCCAAAGCCGGCTTTTTTCCAGTCGGGCAACTGGAAAGGGCTGGCCGACTGGGAGGTAGAACTGGCTCCACATTACGAAACTGCCCGTCGCATGTTGGGAGCAGCGCCCAACCCTCAATTCTTCGACAACGATCGGGCGCTGAAGCAACTGGCTGAAGAGATCGGGCAGCGCGAGCAGCTCAAGCCCACTGACGTATCGGTCTATTTTGGCCCCCCTGGTCAAAGGGTGCCTGACCCCTACTTTGGCGGTCAGGGGCCAGAGCGCAGCGGCTGCCTCTTTTGCGGCAGCTGCATGACCGGTTGCCGACACCACGCTAAAAACACCCTGGATAAAAACTACCTGTATTTAGCCCAAAAACACGGCGCCCAAATATTGGCCGAGCACGAGGTAGTAGACGTTCGGCCCTTGGGCGCAGCCGATGGAAGCGAGGGTTACGAAGTCATTTTCAAGCCCTCGACGCGCTTATTTGGGCGCAAAAGACGCCTAACTACCCGCGGTGTAGTGTTTGCAGGTGGTGTGCTAGGCACTGTGGGTTTGCTGTTGCGGCTCAAGCGCCGATCCTTACCGCGCCTATCGGATCGCGTGGGCTGCGACGTACGCACCAACAACGAAAGCCTCATCATGGTCACGCAATTGGAGGGCAACGCTGACCTGTCGCGCGGGGTGGCTATCGGCGCCATCCTCCATACCGACGAGCACAGCCATTTAGAAGTGTGTCGCTACGGATCCGGCTCAGGTGCTTGGCGACTGTCGGTGCTACCTTACGTAACCGGCCCTAATGCCTTTGTAAGGCTCGGCCGTATCGTTGCTGAAATAGCGCGGCACCCTCGCACCTGGTGGAAATACCTGCGCGTGCGAGATTGGGCCAAGAAGACCACTGTGCTGCTTTTTATGCAGACTTTAGACAGCACCGTAACCTTCCGGCGCAGCCGATGGGGCGGTATGCGTACGGAGGTGGTAGGTCAACAAAAACCCACGGCCTTCATCCCGCGCGCCACCGAGTTAGCCCAGCGCATGGAGCGCATCCTCAACGGAAAGGCCACGGCTTTCTTTCTCACTCCTTTAGCCGGAATCCCAGGCACGGCCCACATCTTGGGCGGTGCCGTCATGGGCGATTCGCCCCGGACCGGTGTCATCGATCGCGAAAATCGCGTCTTTGGTTACTCCAACATGTACGTCTGCGACGGCGCGGCCGTTTCGGCCAACCCGGGCGTCAACCCCTCGCTGACCATCACGGCCATTGCCGAACGGGCCATGAGCCGCATACCCCCCAAAGAGGCCTGTTCAAACATTGCCCAGACTCCTCTTAACGCTACGGGCGCCTCTTAAAGCTGCCACTACACACGGGTGGCGCCACGTCAAACCTGCAACACTACAGAGGTCAACCACTTGAGAAACAAACCTCACTTAGATGGAAAATGCCGCCTTGCCAAACGAGCATTTGGCCGCCCTGCAAAGCCCTTCTACCTTTGCCCCCGGGTGGCTGGCGCTTTGCTCAAGAGCAAGCGCTAAAACCGAGCCATTGCAATGCAGCAAATGAAGCAGCTCCTTGAATGCGTTCCAAACTTTTCGGAAGGGCGCGATAAGAACGTCATCCGTCAAATTACGGATGCGATCGAAAGTGTAGAGGGCATTCGCCTCTTAGACGTAGACCCTGGTCGAGCAACCCACCGCACGGTAGTAACCTTTGTGGGCGAGCCGCCCGCCGTAGTTGAGGCGGCTTTTCGGGCCATTCAGAAGGCCTGCGAACTGATCGACATGCGCCAACACGCCGGCGAACACCCGCGCATGGGGGCCACGGATGTGTGCCCGTTAGTACCCGTCAGCAACATAACACTGGAAGAAGCCGCCGAATGGGCGCGTCGCCTAGCAGAGCGCGTTGGGCGCGAGCTCGACCTACCCGTTTATCTTTACGAGGCCGCTGCCAGCCGACCCGAACGCAAGAACCTGGCCCACATTCGCGCCGGTGAATACGAAGGCTTGCCCGAAAAATTAGCCCACCCCGAGTGGAGACCCGACTTTGGACCTGCGCGCTTCAACCCGAAAAGCGGAGCTACCGTCATCGGCGCACGGGACTTTCTCATCGCCTACAACGTCAACCTGAACACCACCTCTACACGCCGCGCCAATGCTGTAGCCTTTGACGTGCGCGAGGCCGGGCGCGTAGTAAAAGACCCCGCTACGGGCAAACCCATGCGCGACGAACACGGCGAACCCCTGCGCCAGCCCGGCATGCTTAAAGGCGTTAAGGCCATTGGCTGGTACATCGAAGAGTATGGCATCGCTCAGGTTTCGATGAACATCACCGATTTGCAGGCCACACCGCTACACCTCGCCTTCGAAGCTTGCTGCCAAAGCGCCGAGCGCCGTGGTTTGCGCGTTACTGGCTCGGAGTTGGTGGGTATGGTTCCGCTGCGCGTGCTGCTCGACGCCGGGCGCTATTTCTTGAAAAAACAACAGCGCAGCACCGGCGTCAGCGAAGAGGAGCTGGTGAAAATCGCCGTTAAATCTCTGGGCCTGAGTGAGCTGGCGCCTTTCGACCCTAAGAAAAAGATCATCGAATACAGCCTTGCCGACGACGGCGCCAAACGACTCATCCACCAGGACCTGCGCGCCTTTGCCAACCTGACGGCCTCCGAAAGCCCTGCTCCAGGCGGCGGTTCGGTAAGCGCTTATGTGGGGGCTTTGGGCGCTTCGCTGGCGGCTATGGTGGCCAACTTAAGCGCGCACAAACGCGGCTGGGACGACCGCTGGGAAACCTTCTCCGAAGCTGCCGAAACGGGCCAGCGCCTCAAGGAAGCGCTGCTGAACGCCGTAGACGAGGATACCGATGCTTTCAACGCCATCCTAACGGCCCTGAGCCTGCCCAAAGGAACCGAAGCCGAAAAAGAGCAGCGCAACGCCGCCATCGAGGCCGCTACGCGCCAAGCCATAGAGGTTCCGCTAAAGGTGGTTCGCACTGCGCTAGCATGTTTTGCCCTCATTCGCCAAATGGTGGAGCAGGGCAACCCCAACTCCGTTACGGATGCTGGCGTGGGCGCCCTGTGCGCACGTGCTGCCGTATGCGGGGCAGCCTTCAACGTGCTGATCAATGCGAGCAGCCTGGAAGATCGCACCTTTGCCCAAGCCGCTGCCGACGAGGCCAACCGCGCTATGGCGGAAGCCCATCAATGGGAGCAACAGATCACTGCGCTTGTGCGCCAAAAGATGGGTATTTGAAGCCCTTTAGCGCGCTTTGCCTATTGCCTCACACGAAAAATTGCCTTTTTCATCCCTTAAACCTCAGTCTTTTACCATGTACTCCGACACTTTCGAAGTTATTGGGGGGGCGCCCTTATGCGGCGAACTGCACCCACAAGGAGCCAAAAACGAGGCGCTCCAAGTCATCAGTGCAGTTTTGCTGACCGACGACGCAGTAACGCTTTCGAACATTCCGGATATTTTAGACGTGCGTAAGCTCATCGATCTGCTACAGGGTTTTGGTGTGAGTGTAGAGCAGTTGGCACCCGACACCTATCGCTTTTGCGCTGGCACAATTGACCTGGCTTACCTGCGCTCGAACGCGTTTATGAAGGACGCCCAGCAGCTGCGCGGCTCAGTGATGCTCATTGGCCCACTGTTGGCTCGCTTTGGGCGAGCGGCTTTGCCCAAGCCGGGGGGCGACAAGATCGGGCGCCGCCGCTTGGACGCGCACTTTCACGGTTTTGAGCAATTAGGTGCGCAGTTCAAATACGACGATGAGCACGACATCTACTACGTCCAACAGCCCCCTGGCGGCCTGCGCGGAGCCTATATCCACATGGACGAAATCTCCGTAACGGGCACGGCCAACGTCGTCATGGCCGCCGTGTTGGCCCAAGGGCAGACGACGATCTACAACGCCGCTTGCGAGCCTTACGTGCAGCAACTGTGCCGCATGCTGGTGGCTATGGGAGCGCGCATTGAAGGCATTGGCTCCAACCTGCTGCGCATCGAAGGGGTAGAGCGCTTGCACGGCACCGAGCATCGCTGCTTGCCCGATATGATCGAGGTGGGCAGCTTCATCGGCCTAGCTGCTATGACGGCTTCCGACATTACCATCCGCAACGCAGGTGTAGAGCATCTGGGCATCATTCCGCGCACGTTCGAGCGATTGGGTATCGCCATCGAGCGCCAAGGCGATGACCTGCGCATCCCGCCGCAGACGCACTACGAAATCAGCACGTTTATGGACGGCTCTATCCTGACGGTTTACGACGCGCCCTGGCCGGGCTTTACGCCCGACCTAATGTCTATTGTGCTGGTCGTGGCTACCCAGGCACGCGGCAGCGTGCTCGTTCATCAAAAAATGTTCGAAAGCCGCCTGTTTTTTGTGGATAAACTCATCGACATGGGCGCTCAAATCATCCTTTGCGACCCTCACCGCGCCACCGTCATCGGCCTAGACCGCCGCTCGCAATTGCGCGGCATCGAGATGACTTCGCCCGACATACGGGCAGGGCAGGCGTTGCTCATCGCAGCCCTCTCGGCTAAAGGGCGCAGCCTCATCCACAACGTCCACCAAATCGACCGCGGCTATCAGCGCATTGACGAGCGCCTTAACGCCATTGGCGCGCGCATACACCGCACTTAACTTATTGCAGCATATGGACACGCCAACTCTCTCTTGGCCCAAGATCCTTATAGGCCTTGGCCTAGTGTTCATCGCACTGGGCCTACTGGCTTGGGCCTTGCAAGGCCGCCTGAACTGGATAGGGCGCTTGCCGGGCGATATCGCCATTGAGCGCGAAAACTTTCGCTTTTACTTTCCCATCACCACCATGCTGCTTTTGAGCCTGCTCGTTAGCCTGTTGCTGCGGCTGGTGCGCTGGCTGTGGCCTCAGTGAAGCAAGGCCGTTTTTTACGGTAAAACACCCGAAGTTTCGAAGTCCCTTTGCAGCCTAGCGCCTCCGGCAAACGCCAATAGCCGCAAGGATTTACCGAAAAAACTTATTGTGGTTCTGGCTCTACGCCGATAATCGCTCTCAAGCAGCCATAAAACGACAAGCGAACTTATGCCTTTCTACCCAACACCTATTCCGGACCTTTGGATCTTTGAGCCGACGGTATTTGCCGACGAGCGCGGCTACTTTTACGAAAGCTACAACCGCCGCACTTGGCTGGAAGTGGGCGTGCAGGCTGACTTTGTGCAGATCAACCAAGCGAGAAGCCGCCGGGGCGTACTGCGCGGGCTGCATTATCAAGTGGGCGAAATGGCGCAGGCCAAACTAGTGCGCGTGGTAGAGGGCGAGGTACTCGATGTGGCGGTAGACTTGCGCGAAGGCTCTCCCACCTACAGCCAGTGGTTTAGCATTCGCCTAAGCGCTCAAAACAAACGGCAGCTGTACGTCCCTCGAGGCTTCGCCCACGGATACGCCGTGCTGAGCGAAACGGCGGAATTTCTCTACTTGTGCGACAACTACTACTCGCGCGAACACGAGGGCGGCATCCGATACGACGACCCTACGCTCGCCATTGATTGGGCCTGCGACCTAAGCACCGTCGTCGTATCGGAGAAGGACCGAGCACTGCCGCCTTTTGGCGCGCATCGCCGCCCCTGAAGCTCGACTCTATTGCTCGCTCTGGACGCTGGCGCGACGCCGAATGGCCTCTTCAACACTGCTCCGTTGGCGCTCGATGTCGATGAGAGCAGCCTCTTGGTCTTTTTGGTTTCGGGCCAGGTCTTCGCGGGCCTTCTTAAGCCGAGATTCGTAATTGGCGATATCTTTGTTAAGGTTGTCGTTTTCGCGGCGCAACTTTTTGAGCTTTTCTTCGAGCTCCTTCATTTTGTTCTCTTCGGCTTTCACCTCGCTATCGGCCACCGCTTTGCGCACCTCCCAGTAGAAGCGGCGCAACAGGCGAATGGCCTCATCTGTGCGCTGCGCGTCGTCGCGGCGGTTGAGAAAGAAGGGGCCTATGTCAAACCAAACGTTGAGTCGCGCTCCTGAGCCGACTTTCTCCAATTCGGAGTAGAGGGTGAACGTGCCGGTACTGATGTTGGCGGAGCGGCACTGTGGAGCCGAAAACTCATTGCGTTTGCCTTTTTTTAGCTTAGAACCGAAGTTAGTTTTGACAAATTCATTCCAGGTGTCGCCAACGATCTTGAGGTCAGTGTCGGGAAAGGCTACGGCAAAGCCTGGCCGGGTACCAAATGACATAGCGCGTTCCATTTCTGAAACGGGATTGGTCTGTCCCTGTGCTGAAACAGCTGCCAAACAGGCAAGAAGCAAGGTAAAAATTGATGTGCGCATGATTGATATTGTATCAGAATTGAGATGACCCATCCGGTTGACAGTACTGCTGCTTTTTGGGGTGTTGTCGGTTGGCCTACTTTTGCCGTCAGGCCTGAGGAAAAAAGACCACCCTACCCAATGAAGGGGCGTTCGACACCTCAGGTCCTATGCTAAGGAGCTCGATAGGAGTAACGAACTTAGGAGCATCCAGAGGCCTCTGGCGAAAAGGGCGTTTATCTTTAAAGAAAATGGCAGCGGCAAACATAGAACGGCCATTCGTTAACAGAAGCAAAGATACCTCTCTACGCATGAGCCGAGTACAAAAAAACGGAGAGCACCGGGATCGTTTGTTGTTGGCGTCAGGGGGATGAGGTTGGATCGTTGCGGCTGGCAGCTCAAAAACCCGCTCGCTTAGCCACCTCTTTGATCGTGTCCGCGTCGCCCATAGTGTAGTAGTGCAGGCAAGGTACGCCAGCGGCTTTTAACTCGAGGGATTGCTGAGCGCACCACTCAATACCTATTTGGCGCACGGCGGTATCGTTAGGAGCTTTCAAGATAGCGTCCGCCAGCTCCTGCGGGAAATCGACAAAAAACTTGCGCGGGATGCTGGTCAGCTGATGGCGTTTAGTAATAGGCTTCAAGCCCGGCACAATAGGTACGTCAATGCCTATACGACGGCAGGCATCCACGTATTCGAAGTACTTGCGGTTGTCGAAGAACATTTGGGTAACGATGTAGTGCGCACCTGCATCGACCTTCATTTTAGTGTATTGCAAGTCAACTTCTAAGTTGGGCGCTTCAAAGTGTTTTTCCGGGTATCCAGCTACGCCGATGCAGAAGTCGGTCTTTTCGCCGTTGACGATATCGGGGTCTAAGTATCGCCCTTGGTTCATGTTAGCGATTTGGCACACCAAGTCGAGGGCGTAAGCGTGCCCCTGTTCGTGAGGGATGAAGCGCTCCTCGAAACGCCGAGCATCGCCGCGCAGCGCCAAGACGTTATTGATGCCCAAAAAGTTCAGGTCGATCAGGGCGTTTTCGGTTTCGTCTTTCGAAAAGCCGCCGCAGATGAGGTGGGGCACGGCATCCACTTCATAGCGGTGCATGATGGCGGCACAGATGCCGACCGTGCCCGGTCGTTTTCGTATGGCGGCCTTTTCGTAGTAGCCCGATGGGCGCGCCTTGTAGATGTACTCCTCGCGGTGGTACGTTACGTCGATAAACGGCGGCTTGAACTCCATGAGGCTATCCAACGTGTTGAAAATCGCCTGCATACTGCCGCCCTTAAGCGGCGGGAGCACCTCAAAGGAGATCAGCGTTTTACCCTCGGCTCGGGCGAAATGTTCAGTAACTTTCATAGATCGGCTTTAGCCACATCGGTAACTGCATTTTTGCCAAAGATGGCCGCTTCGCGGCGGCGCTGTTCGCGGCGCGAAACCAGAATGCTCACCTCGTATAACCCATACAGCGGCAGCGCCACAATGCTTTGAGACACCACGTCGGGCGGAGTAATAATAGCCGCCAAAATGAGCATAGCCACAAAAGCATAGCGTCGATACATTTGAAGCGACCGATAGCCCACAATGCCAATTTTGGTGAGGAAATAAATGACCACTGGCATTTCAAAAAAGAGGCCAATCGGGATAGTGAACATCGTCATGTAGGTAACGTAGGAGTCTAACGTGGGTGCCACTTCCGTCCCCGATAGCGTGTAGCCGGCCAGAAAATTGATGGAAAACGGAGCAATAATGAAATAGCCGAAACCCACCCCTAACAAAAAGAGCACAGAGCAAATGCCCACTACTCCGCGCACGGCTTTTTGCTCGGCTTCCAGAAGGCCAGGCTTGAGGAATAGCCAAAATTGCCAAAGCACGTACGGGAACGCCAAAATGAGGCCCAACCAGAAAGACACGTAGAGATGCTGCATCAGGATCTCGCCCAGCTGTCGAGTAATGAGTCTGAACTCCACAGGCGAAAAACACATCTTGTCGGATAGACCCACAGCATGAGACAAACGGCACAGTGCCTTATAGGTGAAAAAATCGGGGTTGCGCGGCCCGAAGATCAGTTTGTCGAAGACGAGGTCTTTATTGACAAAGCAAAAGGCCCCCATGACCGCAATAGCTACAGCAGAGCGCAGAATTCGCCGGCGAAGTTCTTCTACGTGATCGAAGAAACTCATTTCGCCAGGCTCTTGAACCTCTTTTTTGTTTTGTGCCTCGTGCAACTGATCTAACGGCATAGGACTATCAGACGTAGCGAGTGAGGAAGGGCAATTAGCGCTTTTCAGAGAGCGCCCTCTACATCGGCACAAAGGTAGCCGAAGTTAGTGGGCACAAAGAGACCTGGGTGAAACACTAGGTTTGCCTCCTAACGCTGTATGAGGAGAAAGCCTGAGCGCGGTTTGCTTTCTCTAGGCAATTTGACTACAAAGAAGTAAGTGCCGACGGGCAAGGGTTGACCGTTGTAGGTGCCCTCCCAATCGTTGTTGTAAGGACTGGCGTAAAACACTTGGTCGCCCCATTGGTTGTAGATGGCAACCTCATTTTCTGGGCCACCTTCACCGCCAGCGAGGCAATAGAAAGGAATGACAAAAGCGTCGTTAACTCCATCGCCATTCGGAGTGATCACGGTAGGGATGCGGCAGCTGTCGGCCTCTTCTACTTCAAAAAAGAGCGTGGCCATACTGCACGGACAGGCGGGGTTGAGGTTGCACAGTTCGTAGACGAGTTTGTCTCGCCCCGTAAAGGTTAGGTTGGGCAAATAAGTGAACACACCTCTACTTGGCTCCGACCACTGGCCATGCTTTGGCGGGTCGAGCACGCGCAAGGTAAATTGCGGCGGCACGATGTCGTTTTGCAACACATTGAACAGCACCTGCTGGCCGTAAGGAACAGCTACAGCGTCTTCATTAGCCGTAGGCTCCAGGTCGTAGGCCACGACGATGGTATCGCGCGAGCGGTCGCCACACAGGCCGCCATTCGTTTCCCAAATGAAGCGATTTAAACCGATACGCAAGCCACAGGCGATGGTGCTCGATGCGTTGGGCGCGTTCATGGATAGCTTTGGGTTTTCGGTCGCATCCAAGTAAGTCCATTTGCCTGTTTCGAAGGGGCCGAGCGGCGTGGCCTGCAACAGGGTACACGAGTCCGTAATGCACAGGTTTTGGTCGTGGCCGGCGAAGGGCTGCTTGTTGATGGTGTAAACCGTTACGAGCGCAGTGTCGGCTGGGCAGCCTGCCACATTGAGTATCCAGTAGAAAAAGAAGGTATTGTCTGTTGACGGCAAGTTGCGCACCATTGTAGTGGGGCTGCTCGGGTTGTCAATAATGATAGGAGGTTGGAGGAGCGTTTGCCCCGGGGGCTGCTTCCAGATGCCCGGTACTCCCTGGCCCTGTATGGCTTGGATTTCGACGGTGTCGGCAAAGCAGGTGGTGTATAGTTCTTTGGCCACGCGTGCCTTTTCAAAGGCATTGACCGCCACCTGTACGGTATCGCGGCTGAAGTCCTGACATGCGCCGTTGGAAATGGCCCATTCGAAGCGATACACTTTACCAGCCTCAGTGCCCAATACGACGGTGCTGGGCAAGGGCTGATTGACAATCGTTACCGGTGGCCCACTCACTTGGAGCCAGCGACCTGTGATGGGCGATGGCGGCACAGCGGCCTGAAGTTGTAACGGCGTTACATCGCAAGCGCTAAAGTCTTGGCCAGCAAAGGCATTGATGCCCTGAGGGATAGTGTCTAGGCGTACGACGACCGGCAAAGAAGGCGCTGAGAAGCAGCCATCGAGCACCGAGCGCACGTAAAAGATGTTGGGTCCGGGTCTTAGGCTCATCAAGTCAGCCAATACGAAATTTAGCGCAAAGGTGGGTGGCCCTAACGGCTCTTGTGTCGTGGCGTTATACCACACGTACTGCGCCCCTGATGTAGCTGTAGCTGGCGCAATGCGGAACGTCAGCGTAGTGCTTGGCTGGCTGAGGCAAGCCGGATCCACGGGCAGCGGCAGCGGTGCAGCAGGGCGCGTGCGGATGAGCGCACAAGCGCCCTGGCTTTGCGGCGAAGTACAGCCATTCACCGAGACGGTGGCGAAGTAACAGCCCTCGTGCGTCGCCTTATTTACCTGCTCGATGATCGGATCGCGCGTGCTGGCCGTAAAGCCGCTCGGCCCCGTCCAGCTGAACTGACCGCCAGCGACTTCCTGCGCGTTCAGACGCAGCGTGTCGCCCTCACAAACCGGTGAGTTGCTGCTCACTACAGGTGCCGGCGGTATGGGATATACTTGCACCACCACGGCTTCCGAAGGTGCTGACGCGCAGCTGCCAATGCGCGCAGTGAGGGAATACGTCCCACTATGCTGCACGCCTGCGACGGGAATGACTAAGTTTGCCTGCGACTGCATCACCGTTCCGAAGGGTGTGCTCCACTCAAAAGTAACGTTACTGCCGTAGGTGTTGGCGTTTTGGACGGCAATCGTTAGCGGGCTGCCCACGCACAGCGACGCAGGAGCACTCAACAGCGGCCGTTCGGGCTGTCGAATCACGCTTACCACCGTAGAGGCCGGCGCCGACGGGCAGTTGGCCGAGTCGCGCACGACTAAGGTGTAGGTGCCGTTATCGGCAGTACACACGTTTGGAAGGATCGGAGACGGCGCCGCCGAGAAAAAACCGCCTGGCCCTGTCCACTGGTACATCAGCGGAGGGTTCTGGGTGAAGATGGTGGCTTGTAGCACCGCATTCGTATTACACGTTACGCAAGAGGGCGCTGTGTGCGTAACCGAAGTGATGATTGGCGGCACAATGACGTTAACCGACACCGTCGCCGAATTGGTGCAGCTATTGGGTGTGCTGACCACTACTGTGTAAAGCCCAGTAGCAGGGGTATTTGTATTCACCTGCGCGCCGATAGCTTGAAAATTATTAGGTCCTTCCCATCGAAAAGTAACCTCCTGTGCTGTTGAGCTGGCACTTAGCGTCAGCATATTGCCTTGACAGATAGGCGAATTCGAGGTAGCCGTTAGGTCTGGGAAATTTTGAATCTGCACTACATAAGCATCGGAGAGGTCTGAGACACAGCCGTTCTGCACCACTTGGAGCCGCCATTCTCCGGCATGCTCTGAGGGCGAGGCGGAAGCAATGACTAAGGTGTTGACGCTCGTTGTCGTCATTACGGCCTGCGGCGAAAACCAGCGGTATTCCGTAGCACTGGGCACGTTGTTGCACGCCAACGTCAGCGCATTGCCCGCGCAAATGGCGCCATTGCCCGCTATTTGAGGCTTAGCCGGCTTGGGCCGCACCTCTACAGTGGCGGTGGCCGGCAGCGAAGCACACCCATTGACCGATACGATGAGCGTGTAGGTACCTGCATTGACGTTTTGCGCGCACGAAGTCACCAGCGGCGAAGGCAGCGAACTGGAAAAACCGCCCGGCCCGCTCCAGGCATATACAATGCCCGACCCTTGTATGGGGGTATGTAGGGAAATGGCCTCGCAGGTGCACACGGAGATACCCGCAGGGGTGATTTGCGCTATTGGTCGCGCCTGCACAGTTACCTCTTTGACTTCTGAGGGCAGCGACAAGCACCCGTCGGCCGATACCCGCACGAAGTACTGGTATACCCCCGGCGGCGGATTAGGTATCTGGAGGATGGGCACGGTGGTTGTTCCGGCCAGCACTGCGTTGTCCGGAGTTCCGCGAAACCACGAATACACCACTACCGAGCCAGTAAAGGGCTGCGTTTGCAGCGTCAAGGTAGTTCCTTCGCAAATGAGCGACGGCATTTGCAAGATGGGCTGCGTGGGCAGGTTGGTTAGGTTCAACAACACGCTGCCACTGACCTTACAACCCGTTGGACCGGTGATTTCTACCACATACGTGCCTTGGTTGGCGCTACTTGTCGCCGGAATAATAGGGTTAGCCTGCATAGACATAAAGCCATTAGGCCCAGTCCATCTATAGGTGTAGCCCGTTGTAGGCGCCGGCGGATTGGCAAACAACTGCACTGGTCCGCCCTCGCAAATGCCTGGCGTTACCGTGGGCTGAGGCGCCTCCATCTCGACGCGCACCGAAGTCGTGCAACTGGCACTGTTGCCTGAAGTATCCACTACCGTTAGCGTAACGGGGTACACGCTACCTGCCATGTTACACGTGAAGTTGGCGGGCGAAACCGTTCGGTTCAGAACGGTACCCGAGCAATTATCGGCACTGCTGTTGTCCACTTCCTGAGGCTGAAGCACATAGGTAACCGAGCCGTGTGGATTGGTGAAAATAGTAGTGGGTTGGCAAAGCGCTGTGGGCGGCACGGTATCGCGTACGGTTATGGCGTACGATGCCGAGTTCTCATTTCCGCTGGCATCTGCCACCGTATAGGTAACGGTGTAGTGCCCTGGAGGCAAGGTAACAGTAGTGGTGTTGCCCTGCAGTTGCCCTTGGAGCACCGTTTGTGCACCTTTGCTGATGCGGTAGTTTACGGTGGCGTAGTGATAGCGCAAAAGGACTTCCAGTGTGCTAATGCCGTCTTGGTTGGCCGCATTCAGCGGGCCGCAAGGGTTGATGTGGTCGGCATAGTTGACTACGTCGCGGTTGGCCTGCAGCGTGAAACTGGCCATACCGTCGGCTGCCCAGGCGTTGATTTGAGCGGCCGATACCGCAAAGGTCGTTTCGTGTACGTCGGAGCATTCGCCTCCAGAAGCCAAAGTAGTGATGCCCAGCAAATTGTTGTTCTCATCCAGCACAAAGAAAAACTCGCCAGCGTGCCCGTTATCGCCCCGATGGCGTACTACGAGCGTCCCACCTCCGACGGCGTTGGCCAGCACATCCGAAACTGTCAGCGTGGTATTTTTCGGCACCCAGCCGGCGTTGGCGTCGTTTTCAAAAACAACGGCCTGCACGCTAGAGGTTTTGTCTAAAAAGGCGTCGAAGGTGCAGTTTTCCCATAGGGTAGGAAAGGGCAACGTTAGGGTGGCGGCACAATGAGACGCCTCGACATAAGCGGTTATTGGCGAAGGCGGTACGAGGGCAGGCGGCTCGGTATCGCGCACTTGTACGACGGTAACGGCCGAAGTGCTGTTGCCCTTGCAGTCTGCGACGCGATAGTGCACGGTGTGTATACCGGCGTCTAAGTTGACCGCACCGGAGGGCGGAAACGGCTGAAAGGGGCTGCCGTTGACGGCAAAATCCACTTCTATTGGGTACTCCGGTGCGGCGTAGGAATACGTTAGGCGCGCGCGCACCCGACCGCCCGAGCAAAAGGCGTTGATGGCCTCGGGGCCAGTGCCGTTAGGCGTCAGTTGAATGCTGATCTGCCCGTCGGAAAGCCAGCGGTTGAGCAAGTCGGCCGGCAAGATGAACGTCGTATCGCTAAAGCCACACGAGACATCTGTAAGCTTCGTGCGCCCCAACAGCAAGCCACCCTCGCCGTAAACGTAGAGAAACTCGCTGGGCTGCTCCGCATCGGCCCTATCGAGCGAGATGGTCAGGGTGCCATCGGTCAGCGCAGGCGACAGCGGCGGCACATT
>CALHAM010000003.1 GCA_937934275.1 uncultured Saprospiraceae bacterium
AGGGTTTCCCGCCCAGCATCGTAAGGCAGCACAGTAAGGCGATTGGCCCCGCCCAGCACGGCCGACATGGCCATGGTGGTAGCCCTAATCATATTGGTGTAGAGTTCGTCAGTGTAGGCCTGTGGAGCGAAGCGCACGTCGAGTACCGGATAGGCCAACGGTAAGTTCCAAGCCTTCAAGGTATTGAGCCACAACAGGCGAAAGGCGCGCAGGCGAGCGATTTCGAGATAGTAGCTTTTGCCCACACACACGCTGAACTGCATCTGAGCAGCCAAAGTTGCTGGATCCAGGCCGTGCTCAGCGCCTTGGCGCAGGTATTCGTTTCCGCGCTGGAGCAAGCGAACCAATTCGTCGACAGCGCCGGCCGGGCCACGGTACTCGCGGTTTCCGTCAACGTTGAGGGTGAGGTAGCCCGGAAAGGCATCGCGGGCATAGGCGAATAAGTCGCCGATATAGCGCCAATCTGTAGCGGTCGAGGTGGCCAAGGGGTCGTAGTACAAGGCACCGCTCAGCCGCTGGCGGTCGATGCCTTGGTGATCGGCTATCTGCCCGAGCGCCTCGAGCACAGCCGCTGGCCCGCCCTCTACGGCTGGGCCGCTAAAGTGAAGTTGAATGTAGTCTATATAGATGCGGTCTAACAGTGCAGGCAAGTGCGCCCGCTCAACAACGGAGAAGTGCAAGCTCTCAGCGCCAAAAGCTAAGGCTTCAAGCGCTAGTCGGTTGGCGGCCTGCGGGTCGGCTTGTTCGATGTCTTCGTTGATGGCCCATACCTGGGCTTCCTCAGTCAAAGGAAGCGGTGGCTCGGCTTGGTCGTCCGGATGGGCAAAAGGGTCGATGCGGAGGTCGTCGCTCAGCTGCCAGTATAGGTCGTCGAGTGCTTTACCCCTGAGGTCTTTGGCGATGCGCTCCAACCATTCGCCCTTGCTAACGGGCGGGAAATCGGCGAAGAAATCTGCGGGTAAGCTCATGGCGCGGCTGTGTGCGGCAAAGATAGCAGCCGTATCTGTCTTGCGCTTCCGTCGTCTGTCTGAGAGTTTTGATGCTTGCTCCACAAGCGTCGGTCTTCTGAGCGATACGAACGCAGGGCGATCCTTTGTTGCACAAGCCACCGGCAATTGCCAGTAGTTTATTTTTGTTGCTCTTTGAAATTTGAGTGGTCAGAAGTCATGTTTTTTCACAACAGCATTCAGGGTTCATGTATCGGTATTTGCTTTACGGTTGGATGGGGGTAGGGGTATGGGCCTCTTGCTTTTCAGGCGGCTCACAGGCGCCAGAGGCTTCGTCGGCAGAAGCAGCAATAAAAGGCCCCGTCTTTCGGCGGAGTGTGGCGCGCCCGGTGAAGGAGGCAGATGCTCACCGCAACTGGTGTTTGGCCGAGTTCTCGGAGACGGAAATATTCGGCGCTGACACTACCGATTCGAGTCGGCGTTTTTTCTACTTGCAGCCGGGCGTTACTTGGCTGACCGTGGGCGATGACTTAGGGAGAGCCAATCTCTTCCTGCGCCCATTGCCTGAGGGCGATGTAGAGATTTTTACGGGAGAGCATTTTCCGCGTTGTTTGTCTCGACCCGAATACGTGTGGATATCAGCCCAAGAGCCGCATCGTTTTCAGTACGATAATCGGCAGTATATCCGCTTTTTTGCCGAAGTTCAGGCCGATGCTGGAGCGCTTAGGGTATCGCTGACCTTCCCTCCGGAGACTTTTTTCGCCGTAACGGCCCTGCGGTGTCCAAGGTGTGGCCTCTAAAAAGAGGGAGCGATAGTTTTTTAAAAGCGTGAACGTTTGAGCGTTTAAAGCGTTTCTTAGAGCCACGTTTACAGCGTAGTTTAGGCTTATGTATACAAATGCCAAGCCTACTCTTCTGCCTGTCGGCGTACCTTTGCTAATGAGAAAAAACAAGCGCACATGAAACGCTCGCATTTAATTGCTATAACTGTCATAGCCGTTGCCATAGGCATTCTCATTTCGGCTAGTCAGGACGTAACAACGTATGCCAACTTTGCTCAGGCCGCTGAAAAAGGCGATCGTGTTAAGTTGGTGGGGCAATTGGTTAAAGACCGTCCGATAGCCTACGACCCCGAGAAAGACCCAAATTACTTGGCCTTTTACCTGCGCGATGACGCCGGCGAAGTTCGCCAAGTGGTGCTACGAGCGGGCAAGCCTCAGGACTTTGAGCGCTCGGAGCAAATTGTGCTGACGGGGCAAATGCGCGGAGAGGTGTTTGAAGCTTCGGACATGTTGCTCAAATGCCCCTCAAAATACAAGGACGAAGAGATCTACGTGCGCTCAGAAAAGCAATAAGCAGCCGATATGCAATATGTGGGAGAGCACTTGTTGCCCGGGCAGGTAGGGCATCTGCTCGTAGTGCTGTCATTCGTGTCAGCGCTGTTGGCGTCGTTTTCGTACTTTTGGGCTACCCGTCGGCACGGGTTGCCAGAGGGAGCGGGTTGGCTTCAGTTGGGGCGCGGCGCTTTTGTCGTCCATGGGCTGGCGACGTTGGGCGTCATTGGAGCATTGTTTTTCATTTTAGTCAATAAGTACTACGAATATCAATACGCCTGGGCAAATGTGTCGGATGACCTGCCGTTCCAGTATACATTTTCAGCTTTTTGGAAGGAACAGCAGGGGAGTTTTCTGTTGTGGAGTTTTTGGCACATTGTGCTGGGGCTTGTGCTTATGTTGCGCGCTGGCCGCTGGGAATCGCCGGTATTGGCGGTGTTGTCGTTAGCAGAGGCCTTCATTGGCTCCATGATTTTAGGGCTTTATTTCGGAGAGTATCGGCTTGGGGTCAGCCCCTTCGATTTGTTGCGCCATACGATGGATGCTCCCATTTTTGAGCGGGCCGACTATTTGAGCCAGATCACGGGCAACGGCTTAAACCCGCTGCTTCAGAACTATTGGATGACCATACACCCGCCCACGCTGTTTTTGGGCTTTGCTTCCACCTTAGTTCCTTTTTCCTATGCAGTGGCAGGCCTCTGGACGGGCGAACACCGCGAGTGGCTGAAGCCAGCGCTGCCTTGGGCGTTGTTTTCGGCCGCTATTCTGGGGCTAGGCATTCTGATGGGCGGTGCTTGGGCTTATGTGGCGCTTTCGTTTGGCGGCTATTGGGCTTGGGACCCTGTAGAGAACACGTCGCTCGTGCCCTGGATCACGTTAGTGGCGGGCATTCATGCCCATCTGATTGCCCGTAATACGGGATACTCCATTCGCAGCGTATACGCCTTTTACCTGATAACGTTTGTATTGGTGCTGTATTCCACCTACTTAACGCGCAGCGGTATTTTGGGCGACTCTTCGGCCCATGCTTTCACGGAAATGGGCCTGGGCGCGCAGCTGATTGCCTTTATCGGCGCGTTTGCAGCCTTAGCCATCGCCTTGATGGCGGTGCGCGGAAAAGGCATTCCGGCGCCGCCACAGGAAGAGACTATCGCCTCGCGCGAGTTTTGGATGTTCGTCGGCGTCTTGGTCTTGTTCTTTTCGGCAGTGCTTATTACGGGCGCCACCTCGCTGCCGGTGTGGAACAAGCTGGTACAGTGGTTTAAACCGGACTACGTCGGTGCCGCCCTGAAGGACCCGGTGGCGCATCACAATCGCTATCAGTTGTGGATTGGTGTTTTTGTGGGGCTACTGACCGGCGTGGCGCAATGGCTTCGCTATCGGGAGCGCCATGCAGAGGTTTGGCGGCGCACATTTACTAAGCACATGTTTATTGCGCTGGTAGGGGCGGGAGTGTTAACGGCGCTTAATGCGCTCTGGCTCGATATGTATGCCTGGCAGCATTTTGCTTTGCTCTTCGCCGCCATGTTTGCTGTGGTGGCCAATGCCGATTATCTCGTCGTTTTTGCCCGCAAGAACCTACGGCAGGCAGGCTCGGCGCTGTCGCACATGGGTTTTGGGCTGTTATTGTTGGGCATATTGGGTACAGGGCTGAACAAGCGTTGGATATCCTCGAATACCTTTGCCATGGAGGGTCTTATCGAAGGTATGGGTGGCGAGGAGTTGAACAGAAACGTGCTGTTGCTCAAAGAGGCGCCAATGCCCATCCGCGGCTATGAAGCCACTTATTTGGGCGATACCCTCGAGCGCCAAACGCGCACGTTCAAGGTGCGTTTTCGCAAGCGCGACGCGCAGGGCAACTTTACTGGCGAAGAGTTTGTGCTGCACCCTAACGTCATGTATGACCGTCGGTTCTCGCAGGTGGTCGCGTCTAATCCTTCTACCAAGCACTACCTCACCTACGATATTTTCACCCACATCTCTTCGCTTCCTAAGGCCGAACTAGACCCGGAATTTGCCCGCCAGCAGGAGGATAGCATTCGCTTCGAGACCTATGAGGCGGCCATTGGCGATACCATCTTTACGAAAAAACACTACTTAGTGTTGGATGACTACACTAAGGCACCTCAGCATCCTGAGTATCGCCCCGAGAAGGGCGATTTGGCTTTTGGGTTGAAGCTGCGCGCCTTTTCACTAAACGATACTGCAGGCCATTCTGCCGCTCCTATGCTCTACCTGCGGCCTAAACAGGGCGCTTTTACCTTGCCTGCCCAAATTGGCGCTCTACAGATGCGCGTGCGCCTTACCGAAGCGTCGCTGGCGCGTCTGCTTGACGCCGACAACGCCTTACAGTATCGCACGTTGCGCCTCAAAGAAGGGGAAAGTGTGGGCTTTGAGGGCTATCGCGTCCACCTCGTGCGTCTCAACCGCCGCGTAGAACATCCTCACTACGATGCCCAAGATGGCGATTTGGCTGTGGCTGCCCAACTGCGCATCACCGCTCCGGACAGCACTTCGGCAGAAGTCGCTCCGGTGTTCCTCATTCGCGATAGCCGCCCACTCAACCTCAAAGATGAGGTGGCCCAATGGGGGTTGCACTTCCGCTTCGAGAACATTGACCCCAACACGGCCACCATGACCATTCTGGCCGCAAAGGCTCCTGAAGATCTCCAGCGCATTCCTATCGAGATTGCGGAAAATGCACCGCGTTCTGACTACATCGTACTTGAGGCTATCGTCTTCCCCGGTATCAACCTGGTGTGGTTAGGGTCATTGCTGATGCTTTTGGGCTTAGGGCTGAGCGCATGGAATCGGTGGGCGCAGCGAAGTCGCCTCATCGCTTGAGGGTGCGATAATACCTTTTGATGCCGTGCGAACAGCTCCTCACCCTTTGAGCAGCATTGCCCACTTTGGGGTGCACAAGGGCTTTCCTTCTGGTTGTTTGTTTACCGGTTTTCTGCGTTGATGTCCTCTAAAACCTTATTTCCTGGGCAAAGGTCAGCCTCTTGCAGGGTGTTAAGCGGCCGTTGGCAGGTGTTCAGCATGGCGTGCAGGTCGCGTCCGGCGGGTTCCAAATAGAGGATGCCGGTGAGGATTTCACCGCATTGTCGCGCTTCGTGCAGCCGTTTCATAGCGGCGATGCGGTCTGTAGGGCGCCAGTTAGGGTCGGGCTTGCGCAACACGACATGTGAGCCGTCGTGTAGGGTAACCACACAGGCCTCACCCCCGGCATAGTCGGCGGTGATTTCGGCTCTCTCCGGTATGTAATCTACGCTGGCAGTAACCTCGAGGTGCTCGCGCACATAGTCGTACGATTTAGTAGAGCCGGGGTTGTTATTGAACGTTACGCAGGGCGATAACACGTCGATCAGCGCAAAGCCCTGATGCGAAAGGGCGGCTTTGATGAGCGGAATGAGCTGCCCTTTGTCGCCCGAAAAGCTGCGCGCGACAAAGGTGGCGCCCAGCTCAATGGCCATTCCGCAGAGGTCGATGCTGTGGAAGGGGTTGATGTGGCCGGTTTTGTTTTTCGAGCCTTCGTCGGCGGTGGCTGAGTCTTGTCCTTTTGTCAGGCCGTAACATCCGTTGTTCATTACGATATACGTAATGTTAAGGTTTCGGCGCAAGGCATGCACGAATTGGCCCATACCGATAGAGGCGGTATCGCCGTCGCCGGAAATACCTAAGTAGATAAGGTCGCGGTTGGCCAAGTTAGCGCCGGTAGCTACGGAGGGCATGCGCCCGTGGACGGAGTTGAAGCCGTGCGAATTACCCAGAAAATAGGTAGGTGTTTTAGAAGAGCAACCAATGCCCGATAGTTTGGCTACGCGATGCGGCTCAATGGCCAGTTCGAAGCAAGCTTGAATGATGGCACCGCTGACGGAATCGTGGCCGCAGCCTGCGCAAAGCGTCGAGAGCGCGCCCTCATAGTATTGGCGCGTATAGCCCAGCGCATTGCGCGGGCTTTCTGGGTGGCGAAACTCGGGACGCAGATACGTCATAAGCGATAGTTTTAGTTTTATTGCAAAGGCGCTAAAGAAGAGGAGAGGTCAGGCAAGGACGTGAGGATGGCCATTGCCGCCCAACAGCTCTGTTGCTGCAGGGTGGTATTTAGCAATTTGGCTAACGATCGTAGCGGCCGTGATTGGAAAGCCGTCGTATTGCAGGATGGGGATGAGTTTTTGAGGCGAAATGCCCAGTTCGATCATCAGCAACGAGCGCATCTGGGCATCGCGGTTTTGCTCTACTACATAGACGCGCTCGTGTTGCTCAATAAAGTCGTGTACGGCCTGGCTAAATGGGAAAGCGCGCAGGCGCAGACCGTCCAAGTCAATGCCGATGGCGCGCAGTTCGTCCAGTGCTTCTAAGGCTGAGTAGGTCGAAGTACCGAAAAAGAGCATGGCTTCCGAGCAACGGGTCTGGGGCTGGAAGAATTCAGGAGGGGGCACGAGCTCTCGAGCGGTCTGCCACTTTTTCAACAGGCGGTCCATGTTTCGGCGGTACGCTTCGCCGTCTTCGGTATATCGGGCGTATTCATCTTTGGAGGAGCCGCGCGTGAAGAAGGCGCCTTTTGTCGGATGGGTGCCGGGGATGGTTCGGTAGGGTATGCCATCGCCATCCACATCTAAGTAGCGGCCCCAGTTTTGGATGTTTTCTAAGGCTTCGGCATCGAGGACCTTGCCGCGGTCGTAGCGGCGCTGGTCGTCCCAGCGGAGGGGAGGGGTCATGTGCTCGTTCATGCCCAAATCGAGATCCGTCATGACGATAATGGGCGTTTGGAGCCGCTCGGCGAGATCAAAGGCGCTGGCCGTCATTTCGAAGCATTCAGTAGGTGTGGAAGGGAAGAGCAAGGGGTGCTTCGTGTCGCCGTGCGAGGCGTAGGCAGCCAGTAGGATATCGGACTGTTGTGTGCGCGTAGGCATACCGGTGGAGGGGCCGCCGCGTTGAACGTCGATGAGCACAGCGGGTATTTCGGCAAAGTAGGCCAGCCCTAAGAACTCGTTCATGAGCGACAGCCCTGGCCCGCTGGTTGCAGTGAAAGCGCGGGCACCGTTCCACATGGCGCCAATGACGACGCCAATGGCGGCCAGTTCGTCTTCGGCTTGTACGATAGCGAACTTCTTTTCGCCCGTAATTGGGTCGGTGCGCAAGCGGTTGGCGTATTTCTCAAAGGCGTCTACAACCGAAGTAGAGGGCGTGATAGGGTACCATGCTGCTACAGTAGCTCCGCCATAAATGGCGCCTAACGCACAGGCCGTGTTGCCGGTCATCATGATGCGATCGCCCACGTTGTTGCGCCGCTCCACGCGCACAGGAAGCGGGCAATCGTAGTGCTCGCGCGCATAGTGGAAGCCCAAATCCAGTGCTAAGTGGTTGGAGGCAATCAACTTCTCTTTTTTCTTAAACTGCTCGATGACCAATTGCTTGACCACCTCCATTTCCACATCCAGCAGCGCAGTGAGCGCACCAACATAGACCATATTTTTCAGCAACTGCTGGACGCGTGGAACTTCGAAGTGTTTTTGGCAAAGCAAGATCATCGGGATACCGATGTAGTGGATGTCGTCGCGCAGCAGCGATTTGTCTAAAGGGCGGCTACTATCGTACACAAAGTAGCCACCCGGGCGCACGGAGCGCACGTCGGCGGCTAAACTCTGGGGGTTGACACCGACAAGCAAGTCTATGCCTGCCCGTCGGCCCAAGTAGCCTCGCTCGCTGACGCGTACTTCGTACCACGTCGGCAAGCCTTGAATGTTAGAGGGAAAGATATTTTTGGGCGTTACGGGTACGCCCATTCGGAACACACTTTTGGCAAAAAGGGTGTTGGCGCTGGCTGAACCCGTTCCGTTTACATTAGCGAAGCGGATGACGAAATCGTTGACCAAGTTGGACATGGCGTGCTTGAATTTGCTTGAGTCGGAAGAAGTGACCGTCAATTTGATGGGTTAAACAGGCTCTGCCACAGAGGCGCGTGCGATATCCCAGACTTTGCAGGCTTTAGTCACCTGATACAGGTACTTCTGCATGTCCCAAGCAGAGGTGGGGCACCGCTCAGCGCACAAGCCACAGTGAAGACATACGTTTTCATCTTTAATCATGACGCGACCGGTAGGTAGGGCATCGGAGACGTACAGCTCTTGCGTTCGATTATTGGCCGGAGCATTCAGGCGAGTGCGCAAGTCGTCCTCCTCACCGTTGTGGGTGAAGGTGATGCAGGCTGTAGGGCAGATGTCTACGCAGGCGTCGCACTCAATGCACAAGCTGGAAGTGAAGACGGTTTGCACATCGCAATTCAGGCAGCGTTCGGCTTCTTTATAGGCCAGTTCGGGGTCGAAGCCCAACTCCACTTCCATGCGGCGGTTGTGCAGGGCTATTTCTTCAGGGGCGTGCGGGACGGCGTAGCGCGCATCTTTGACCACATAGCTGTCGTACAGCCACTCGTGAACGCCCATTTTCTGTTGAAACATATTGACGGTAGGGGCTGGGCGGTCGCGGTGCAGGTCTTGTCCGGTGCAAAACAAGTGGATGGAGATGGCCGCCTGGTGACCGTGGGCCACGGCAGTAATGATGTTTTTGGGGCCTAAGGCTGCGTCGCCGCCGAAGAAGACTTTTGGGTGAGTGGACTGGAAGGTTACGGGGTCCAATATGGGCATGTCCCACTTGCCGAATTCAATGCCTAGGTCGCGCTCAATCCAAGGAAAGGCATTTTCTTGACCGATAGCAATGAGTACGTCGTCGGCTTCGATAAAGGTGTCGGGTTGGCCGGTAGGGACGAGAGTGCGTTTGCCGTTTTCATCGTATACCGCCTCCACGTGTTCGAAGAGGACACCTCTGAGGCGTCCGTTTTCGGTGATGAAAGCCTTGGGAGGCATGCAGTTAAGGATGGTGACGCCTTCGCGCAGGGCATCTTCGATTTCCCAGGGCGAGGCTTTCATGTCTTTGAAAGGGCTGCGTACTACGACGGTTACCTGCTCGCCTCCTAAGCGGCGAGCGGTGCGGCAGCAGTCCATGGCCGTGTTGCCTCCTCCCAATACAACGACGCGCTTGCCGATGCGCTCAATATGCTCGAAAGCGACGTTAGCCAGCCACTCAATACCGATGTGAATATTGGCGGCGGCCTCTTGGCGCCCCGGTAGTTTGGCCAAGTCACTGCCTCGAGGAGCCCCTGTGCCGACGAAAATGGCGTCGTAATCTTGGGCCAGCATTTGGCGCATGCTGCTGACATAGTGATTAAAGTGAGTGTGGATGCCCAGGTGTAGGATGTAGTTCACCTCTTCATCCAGCACACTTTCAGGCAGTCGAAAGGCGGGTATTTGGCTCAGCATCATGCCGCCGCCCTTCCGTTGGTTGTCGTATAGGTGAATTTCGTAGCCCAAGGGTGCTAAGTCGCGTGCTACCGTTAGGGAGGCGGGGCCGCCGCCAATGAGGGCAATCTTTTTGCCGTTGGGCGCAAACGGCCCTTGAGGCATGAGCGAACGCACTTCACCCTTGTAGTCAGCAGCCACTCGCTTTAGGCGGCAAATGGCCACTGGCTTTTCCTCTACGCGCCCACGCCGACACGCCGGCTCGCAAGGGCGATCGCACGTGCGACCCAAAATACCGGGAAACACGTTGGACTCCCAGTTGAGCATGTAGGCTTCGGTGTATTGGCCAGCTGCAATAAGTCGAATATACTCAGGCACAGGCGTATGCGCGGGGCATGCATACTGGCAGTCTATTACTTTGTGGAAGTACTCCGGATCCTGAATATCTGTTGGTCTCATAGCGCGGCACAGATGTTTGAGCACGTAAACCCATTAAATGCGGTAAATGTAGAAATCGCTCCCTTTATACCAGCAATAGAAAGAATAAAAATCAAGCCAAATATCTGGAAGGAAGGCAATAGTATGCACTTGCTCCGAGCTGATAGATATATGTGGCGGCAATGCTTTGAAGCATTGATCTGAGGGGAGCTTTCTTCTGCTTCTCTACTTTTACCATTTTCAGACCAATAGCCTACCGGGCTTTTCTGAATACTTTCGATGTTTGCAGGAACGTTGCCAAGAAGTGGTGATGGGCTGCAGAGGTCTTATTTTTCTTTACCTTTAAAGAACTTTCTTTAGGCCTTAGTCAGGCAATTAAGCACATGAGTATTAAAAATATGCAATTGCGTCGTAGCCGATACTGGGCCTTTGGAGCTTGCCTGATAGGGCTTGTTCTGGCTTTTTGGGCTTGGCGTTGCGCTCCATCTGCCTCGCGGGCTGAGCTGACGAGTCATCATCGCATGATCGCCATTTTGGACAGTATCTACACCAAGGCCGATCCGCTCCAGTATCTACACATGAACAGCGGACGCGCGGCCATCTATTTGGAGCGCATGCGCCGTACTACGGGCCAAGAGCACGTGGCCAACAAGTTTGCCCATGCCGTCGAGTTGCTCAAGGCCGGCCAAAATGAGGCGGCCATCGTGCAGTTCAAAGAGCTGATTGCCATGACGGGCGATGTTTTGAACGACCAAACGAAAATTTTACATGAGTTGCTGGCTCTCAGCTACATGCGCTTAGGAGAGCAGGAGAATTGCATCAATACGCACAACCCGGAGTCCTGCATCTTGCCTATTCAAGGAGGAGGGGTATATGCGCTGCGCGCTGGGCCGCAAAGTGCTGTCAAAATCTACGAGCGTTTACTAGAAGCTTTTCCGGAAGACTATCAGACCCTGTGGCTGTTCAACTTGGCGCACATGGCCTTAGGGCAATGGCCCGAAGCAGTACCGCCCAAATTTCGCTTGCCTGAGCGCATCTTCGAAGGGCGCGAAAAGCGCCTTTTTCGCGACATTGCTATCTCACTGGGCGTTGATGTGCGCGGCATTTCTGGCGGTGTATGCTTAGAAGATTTCGACAACGACGGGGACATCGATATTTTTACCACCGACTACAGCCTAAACGGCCAAGTGCGCTACTTCGTCAATAACGCAGACGGCACCTTTACCGACCGCACGGCTGAGGCCAACCTGATGGGCATTGTCAGCGGGCTAAACGCCATACACGCCGACTATAACAACGATGGCTTCCGCGACATCCTCATCCTGCGCGGAGCCTGGCTCTTTTGCGGAAACCACCCCAACTCGCTGCTGCGCAACAACGGCGATGGTACCTTTACCGATGTCACTATTGAGGCTGGCCTGCTTTCTTTTTATCCCACACAGGCGGCTGATTGGGCCGATTTCGACGGCGATGGCTGGCTCGACCTCTTTATTGCCAACGAAACCTACGATCCCAACCAGCCTAACCGATGCGAACTCTATCACAACAACGGCAACGGCACTTTTACCAACGTAGCTGCTCAAGTGGGCGTAGATTACGTCGGCTTCTTCAAGGCCGCCGTTTGGGGCGATGTCAACAACGACCAGCGCCCAGACCTTTATCTCAGTAACCTCATGGGGCAGAATCTGCTTCTCATCAACCACTGCGGCTCTACACCCGACACATGGCGCTTCGAAAACGTAGCCAACCGAACGCAAACCTTTTACCCCCTGACCAGTTTTCCGGCCTTCTTCTTTGACTACAACAACGACGGTTGGGAAGACATCTTAACCACCAACTTTCCGCCCAACTATGAAGACCCTACCGTCGCACCTTTGGTAATGGAATACTTGGGCAAACAACCTGAAGGAGATTGGCTTCGCTTATATCGCAATAATGGCGATGGCACCTTCACCGACGTCCACCGAGAGTTGGGCCTACATACGGTTACTTATGCCATGGGCAATAATTTCGGCGACTTCGACAACGACGGCTGGCTCGATATTTATTTGGGCACAGGTAAGCCTGACCTACGCTCGCTCATTCCCAATCGAGCTTTCCGAAACGTAGACGGCAAGCGCTTCGAGGATCTTTCCATGCGCGGTTTCGGACACATCCAAAAAGGACATGGTGTTGCTTTTGCCGATATTGATCGCGACGGCGACCAAGACCTCTACCTCGTCGTGGGTGGAGCCGTCGAGGGTGATTTGAGCTACAATGCTCTGTATGAAAACCCGGGCAACGGCAACGCCTGGGTAACTCTCTTGCTCGAGGGCACTAACAGCAATCGAGATGCTATCGGCGCGCGCATTCGCATAACTGTGCGCCGTCTCAACGGCTCGCTGCGCGACATCTATGCTACTGTAGGTACGGGTGGCAGCTTTGGTTCTTCCTCTCTTCAGCAAGAAATAGGCCTAGGCGATGCCCAACAAATCGAGCGCATAGAAATTCAGTGGCCTAAACCCGGAACGCCTAAGGCCGTGTACGAAAACATACCTCTGCGCGCCTTCGTCCGCATTAAGGAAGGCCAGCCGCAAGTGCAGGTACTGCCGTGGAAACCTATCTCTTTTTGACTTATTTAAAAAGCGGGGAAACCTACCTGAGCACTGCTACTGCCGTCTTTTTTATTCCCGGCTTGCTCTGCTGACTAAACCAGCCATGCTACTTGCACAGAGGGTTTCCTGTAGCCAAAGCCTTTCTTAAGGAATTTGCCTTTATCTCTCTAGGAAGCGCCTCCCCTCAAATTGTGCTCTCTCTAACCCCGATAATAAAAAAACTGCCCGCCTCCCTTGCGGATGCGAGCAGCCCGATCAATTGAAAACGAAAAAGTCGTAGCGTGCTTTGATGATGTTAGAACAAAGGTAAAGGGCTAGTATTAAGCTCCCAAACCCCTATTTTGGGGAATTTGGTTTGAATTGTAAGATGCGGCGTTCTGCACAGTACTCGGCGAATTGGCGGGCATTTCTGAAATCGTACACAAACAACTCGCGGGCTTTTCGCAAAATGTGGGTATTGTATTCGTGCAGGGTATGACGCGACCATTTTTTAGCAGCCTGCGCTTCAGCAGTCGACCTACCGCGCGCATAAAGTGCAACCAAGTCCAGCTCGGCATCTGTGAATAATTCGGCCAGTTGCAAAGAAAATTGAGCAGCCAGCTCTGCATTCAGGCTCTCTTCCTGAGAAAGGCGGCTGAAAAGGCTGGCTTCTACCGGCCGCAAGTTGTGGCGCGACCACTCGTTCTCTCTATAGAGGATTTCTACAGTAGTGGCTATACGGTTCTCAGCATCCATCTGTACAATAGCCGAATTCATACAAAACCACCAATATAGTCCCTTATGGTTTTTTAGGGGTAGTGAAATGCGAAAGGTATGCGAAAGCGGTTGGCGGACTTTTTCCGGGTATAGGGTCATGAGGGTATAAGCAGCTTGGCGCCAGCGCAGATAGGGCAGCAAATAATCCGGATGAATGCGGGCGAGTAAATCGCGCTTAGTGCGTATCGAATCGCCTAACGCATTTCTATCGCCTTCACAAAGATTGACGTTAAACGTAGCGTAGTCCACAACCAGCCACAGTGCAATGCTGGGATAAGCTGCGCGGTAATTGCGCAAACACTGTAAAAAATCGGCAAAAGCCGTTTCGTCCAAATGTACAGCCTGCCCGATTTTCTGGCGATAAGCCTTAGAAGGATGCTCAATCCACTCCTCGTAAACTTGCTCAAAACTGGGTTTTAATGTCATTTCACTTAAGGTAGGCCTTTTCTCCACAGAGCCAATGGCGAAGGTATTCTGAATGGCTGGATGTCGAGTAAGTTTTTCCCAAAGAGATTTGGTTGTTTAAGATGAGCGTCAATACCTTTGCCGGCACTTTGGGCGCATAGCTCAGTCGGTTCAGAGCACCTGCCTTACAAGCAGGGGGTCGTAGGTTCGAATCCTTCTGCGCCCACTAAGTCACCTCCAACGGGGTGGCTTTTTTTGTTTTAGCACATACCGGTAGCGGTGCTCGGTGTGCCAAATAGAACCAGCCAGTCCTCAAAATTTGATATTTCTTTGTAAGAAATTCGCTTGTTGCCATGTACTTTGTGTATTCCTTTGGGCGCTGGGCCGCGCTTGTCATTCTATTGTTGGGGTGGCGATGCCAGCCCGCCGAGCCTTCTGAACCTGAGGAAGTCGTACGCTTGTGGCAATCGTACATTGATCGAAACCGCTTTGACTCGGCGCGGCTGTACAGCACGGAGCTGGCCCGCTCGTATGTAGATTTTTTAGATGCTTTGGTGCAAGACGACTCTGCTGAGGTAACTCGAACGGAACTGCGTGAGGTGCACTGTGTGGTAGCAGGCGATTCGGCAATCTGCAGCTATCAAATAGAAGATGAACTGGGAGAATACATTGCCGACACGCTCACGCTCAAGCGCGTAGGAGGGCGGTGGTTGGTGCATCGCGTCGAAGGTTTTAGTACGCCCACGCGCGATACCGTGCTTCCCGGAGAAGAGGAGTTAGTTTTTCCACCCGCTGATACGGTGCCGGCATGGCGACATTGAAAGGCGAGTGCCTACTGGCGGTTCTTCGAGCTACCGGGTACAGGGTACTTCTGCGCGTAGGCCCGCGCTTTAGGCACAAGTTGCCGTAGCCGCTCGCTGCGCCTCGAGGGGTCGGGGTGTGTGCTGAGGAATTCGGGCGGAGTGCTCCCACCTGCGCTGTTCATACGATTCCAAAACGGTGCTGCCTCATTGGGGTTATAGCCGGCCATAGCCATTAGGTACAGCCCAATTTCATCGGCCTCGCTTTCGTGCTGCCGGCTGAAGGGCAGCAATACCCCTACTTGCGTGCCCAAGCCGGCCGCAGCCATGAGCAGTTCTCGCGTTTGAGCAGGTTTGTTAGCTAAGGCCACTTGCAGCGACGTAAGCCCTAATTGGGCCACCAACATCTGGCTCATGCGCTCATTGCCGTGATGCGCTAGCGCGTGTGCGATCTCATGGCCCATAACGACGGCCAATGCGTCTTCGTTCTGAGTTACCCGCAAGATACCGGTGTAAACCACCACCTTGCCTCCCGGCATGCAAAAGGCGTTTACGGTGGGGTCGTTCACGACATTGAACTCCCAAGCGAAGTTGCGCAGCTCGCTGCTTTTGCCTTGAGCGCGATAATACACCTGGACGGCTTCTTTGAGGTCATTGCCCACGCGGCGCACCAAATCCACCTCTGGCCCTGAGCTCATGGGTGGGTGCTTGCTTAAAAAGGCTTTATACTCAGTAAAGCTCATCTGGTTAATTTCACTAACAGGCAGTAAGGTCATCTGTTTGCGGCCCGTAAACGCTGTGCGACTGCAGGCCACGAGGACACCTATCACCACCAAACTGAAAAGAACTTTCTTGGCCATGTCAAAAAAACGTTGGGTAAATGTTTGTAAAAAAAGGGCGCTATCGGCGCATAAACGCTTCGACGCGTTTTTCCACGTTTTGTTGCACGTTAAAGTAATACAAATTTAAGTCGCCAATGTGGTAATTTTTTCTTCGAAAAAAGAAGGTGCCGGGAAACACAGGTTTTGAGGCCAGCAAATAGCCTTGTCGCACTTCGGCATCGGTAACGGCGGGATAGATTGCACAAAAGTTGCGCAACACACCGCCCAAGTTAAGCGAGCGGTCGGCGTACTCGCCTTCAGTGGCGCTCCAAGTAAGTGGGTTTATGCAGGCAATATCGGGTTGTGGAGGTAAGCGCAGGCCAGCATCGCGCCGCCAGGTGCGCCATGAGCAGAAGCATCCGGTCTGCTCAGCAGAAAGGCAGAGCGGTATTTGGGTCAAGAAATCTTTTCGGACGGGCCAACCGACTAAGTAGGCTGCGATAAGTCGTTCTTGCAAGGGGGTGCCTTCGATGCGTTCTCGCAAAAGGCGCATGGCTAGATAGGCGCCCTGGCTGTGCCCGGCCAGTATGAAGGGGCGATTTTCGTTCCAGTGCTGTAAATAGTAATCAAAGGCGGCGCTAATATCGGAATAGGCTAAGTCTAAAGCTTGGGCAGCGTTGGTTGTGTCTTGCGAGTAAAAGCTGTTCAAGTGCGCCTGGCGATATCGGGGGGCATATACGCGAGTGGCAGTGTTGAATAGAGAGGCCTGGTGTAGAATAGAACCGCTATCGGTGCGCGCGTTGACGTTCTGGTCGTTCAGGTCAGCATTCCACCGGACCGGTTTTTTACGGCGGCCGAAGTAGGAGGTCGGATGCAAGAAAAAGACGTCGGCGGGTGCTGTTTGCTGTTGCTCGGGTTTTCCGCCACATGGGGTTCGGTCGGCAGCGTCATTCTTTCGCGGGTGCGCTGCCCAGTGTTCCAGCCGGTTGTAAGTGGGCGGCGGTGGGGCGGTTTCGTGAGAAAATGCTTCGGTGGGGCGTGTCGAGCGGCAGCTCGCAAGGGCCACAAGCGAGAGACCGAAGCAGAGAAAAGCAAGGGGAGGAAACTGAACAGTGGGCATGAAAATCAAGGCTGATCGGTGAGTATACGGAGGGCTTCTTCCATTTGCCGGCGTTGTTCGCGCCGGAGGTATTCGCTGGGTGCAGCGCTACGTTGAGGGCAATCGAGCCAGCTGCATTGTTCACAGGTAACCCCCACGGTGCGGTGCTCGATGGCGTCGTCGTCGACAAAGCGAATTACCCGACGGGCCTGCTCGTCTTCTTCTACACCCAGCAGCACGCAAACAAAGCGGTGAGGAGTAGGGTAGGCCGTTTTGGCCACAGCCAAGCACAAGTACTCTTCGCCCGAGTCGGCAAAGCGCATGTGCTGTGCTCCGGCCACCATTGGCAGGGTATTTAGCTCCGACCCTGAGGCGATGGCGACACTCAGCTGTTGAAACAAGTCTGTGGCGAGCCAACGACGGCAGTACGTCTGTCTTAAGCCAGTGGCTTGAGGGCGGTGTCGGCGGTTGAGGTGCAGCTCTTTGTCAATTTCCAACCGTTGGCTTTCCACATCGTAAATCAGGCGCAGAAAAAAAATCTGATGTAAGTCGAAAGCATATGACAGCACGTTGAAGCGCTGAAAGAGTACTTCTGGGCTGACCTGATACTTTTCTAAAAGGCCTGAGAGAGCATTTGCTTGCCAGTTATAGGATCGGAAGAAGGCGTGCAAGTCTTCAATAAAAGTTGTTTGAGGCACTAAGAGAGAGACCGCAAAATAGGCCGCTTTGTAGTTGTTGAGCACTTCCTCAAAGGAGTGTACGCGCAGCCAGGGGGTGGCATAGGGCCGTTTTACTAGTTGCAGGGCGGCAAATCCGAGTTCTTTAGCCAACTGAAAGGCTCGCTGGCGCGGGTGAAGCGAAGGGTGTAAGTACAGGCGCCTTTGCCCTTGATGAAAAGCAGCCCGCACCCCTCGGAGCAAGGGCTGTTGACCCAGTGTTTGGTTGTCTATAGTGTACCTGAATTTTTCTGTAAGAATGCGCTCCAATCGTTCTACGGGCACTGGACCACTGGTTGGCAGTTGGTGTTCGTGAGTAAAAGCAGCTGCTGCTGCCTCAATGTCTGGGAAATAATTTAGGTGCAACTCCTGATAAGCGCGCAAGGCAGCAAAATAGAAGTGCTCGTTGTGCACCGAATAGTGTCGCGCAATGTCGAGCATGGCAGAAATGAAGGCGTTGACGCGGTCAGGTGCGCGCGCCATGATCTCGACCAATTGCTGCAGGCTGAGGCCGAAAAAATCCAAGGGCAATTCGCTCAAGAAGTTGCTGGCCAGTAGGCGGGCAATGGGTGCATACTGAGCCGGCAGCTCCGCCGAGGTCAGAAAGGCAGCCGAAACGCCCAGGGCCGCAGCCATTTTTTCCAAACTTTCCGGCTGCGGATATTTCTTACCCTTCTCTATCTCATTCAAATACGAGGGCGAAATGCCCGTTTGGCGGCTCATTTCCTCAAAGTTCCACCCACGCACTTGGCGCAGCTGCCGAACTTTAAGGCCCAGTAAAATGCGCTGCAATTGCTTGTCTTTTCCCATGGTGAGGCAAAGGTAGAAACCTGTGCAAATGCTTATAGCGTCCTACCTTTGGCCGTCTACTAAACACCGTTACCTTTTATTTCTTTTATGCGACCTTTCATTGTTGCCGGCAATTGGAAAATGAACAAGACCTTAGAGGAGGGCAAGGCGTTGGTGCGCGAAGTGCTCGCTCGTTTTGACCAACCACCCTATGGCTTAGTCGTCTTCGCTGTGCCTTTCCCCCTTTTGCAAGCCGTTGGCGCGCTCTTGAGCGAGCGTCCGGGTTTTTCCTTAGCGGCTCAAAATTGCCATCACGAGGAGAAAGGCGCTTACACGGGCGAAGTATCTGTAGATATGCTCGCCTCCGTAGGGGCAAAATACGTCATTATCGGACACTCCGAACGCCGACAGTACTTCCGCGAAAGCCACGAACAACTGGCTCGCAAAGTGAATTTAGCCCTAAGCCGCGGGCTAACCCCCATCTTCTGCTGCGGTGAGCCGCTCTCAGTGCGCGAGCGCAACAACCACGTGTCGTACGTAGCTCGTCAACTCCGCGCCAGCCTCTTCCACTTGTCGGAAGCCGACATGTGCCGCGTAGTCATTGCATACGAGCCGGTGTGGGCCATCGGCACCGGCAAAACCGCTACTGCCGACCAGGCCCAAGAAATGCACGCCGCCTTGCGCACACTCTTAGCGCGCCGCTATTCGCCCAACACAGCACAACTCATACCTATTTTATACGGAGGCTCTTGCAATGCTCAGAATGCCCCCGATCTCTTCCAGCAACCCGACGTGGACGGCGGCCTCATCGGTGGGGCATCGCTCAAAGCTGAAGAATTCTCAGCCATCATTCGGGCCATGCGCTTTTAGGCTTTTTGCTCTAAGGGAAGCAGCTCCTCGTTTTTGGTGAACAATATTATGCACAACTCTTGCTTTATTAGGCCGATACGGTGTGTTGCTGTTGCATTACTTTTAGGATCGCTTATGGCCTCGCCTGCTTTAGCGCAAAGAGATAGAACAGAGTCTTCCGACCCAACTCTTACATTCGCTTTGCTAGAGCCGGCAGATGCCGCTGCTCTCATGGAAAAATTGGCGCTAGCTCAGCAATACGGCGACCTAACGGCCCGCACTTTAGCCGTAGCCCAGTCGCTTCAGGGACTTCCTTACGGTTCGCTTAGCGCCAGCCCCAACGAATATTTGGTGCTTTCGACCCGCCAATTAGACTGCTGGACGTTCGTTGAGCTTAGTTTAGCCATCGCCCTTGCTTCCCAACACGAAAACGCCCTCCCAACGACTGTATCCGACTACGTGCGGCAACTGCGCTATTGGGGCGGCACTATGGATGGCTATGCCTCGCGCATCCACTACCTTTCTGGCTGGCTGCGCCAGGCGCAAGACCTCGGCTATGTGCGCGACATCACGCGCGAACTCGGCGGTCAACCCTACCAAAAGGAGATTCGCTACATGAGCGACCACCCCGAACAATACCCGCCGCTGAAAGACCTCGAAACTCTTCGCCGCATCCGCCAAGTGGAAACTCGCCTGAGCCGCCGCGTCCACTACTACATCCCACAATACAACATCGAGCGCGTCGAGGCCCAACTCCAACCAGGAGACATCATTGCCATCACCTCTGCCCGAAAAGGCTTAGATTTTGCACACCTTGGCTTTGCCGTAATTCGCAACGGTCGCATCCACTTGCTGCACGCCTCCTCACTTCAAGGTCGCGTTGTTGTGTCGGCTCAGCCTCTTGGTAATTATGTACGCTCGCAAAAAGGGCAGACGGGCATAGTGGTGGCTCGCATCGCACAAAAAAGATGAGTTAGCTTCCTATTCGATGCAGCTGTTCCCTTTGCGAGCCGTTAAGGAGTGCTCCCCAACGCTTCACCCGCCATCACTAATCGCGCTGCCCAATCTACCTGTTCCCGCTCCAGTGCCTGGCGAACCCGCAGATGCAGGTCGGCTAATGTGTTGCACTGGCGAACGACTTCAGCCACCGCTGGGTCGGCCAGCGCTTCTTCGCGGCTGGGCAGCTGCCTAAGCGCCGCAATGCGCGCCAATTCGCTGCCTGTAAGCACCGAACTATGACGAGCAGAGCGAGGCAAAGCATCAAAACCCACACCTATTTCATTGACCTTTTGCACCACTTCAAAGATAGCGTCGCCACTGGCGCGGGCGTAGTAGAAGCGCCCCATGCGGCCGATGAGGTCAATTTTTTGCGGATCAATGCGGCCGCTCGGCGTTAGCACTTCCTCCGAAATGTGCATGAGCACCATACGGCAAACGATGAGGTTGCCCGCTCCACCTTTATCGCCTAAGGGTATAATGTCATCCACCACACACTCCATATGCACTGGGCTTTCCGCTACGCGAAAAGGGCGTACGCGCTCAGAGGGAAGGGGTGTAAACCCCGCTTTCGCGAACTCATCGACAGTAGCGTCGTATTCGATGCTGCACAGCGCCATTTGGCGCGCCATAGCGTAGGAAACGGCGTGGATGACTACTTCGCCGGTTTCTTTCACGTTCTGCAGCGTGTCTTTTGTCGTGTTGTTTTCCACGCGCCGGTTAGAGGAAAAGATGAGAATAGGAGGATTACTGCTGAAAGCGTTGAAGAAACTGTAGGGCGCCAAATTGGGCACCCCGTCGGCGCTAATGGTGCTCGCAAAAGCAATAGGGCGGGGAGCCACTGCACCCAGCATGAACTGATGTAGGTCTTTAGTAGCAATTTGCATTGGGTCAATGGTGCGCATAGTGTCTCAGATTTGCGTTAAAATTGCACAAAAATAAGAGGTAAAATGTCGGTCGTAACTTGGAAAACAGCCGTTGGCGTGGCGTTGCTAGCGCTAATCGCCTTCGGTTATTGGAAATACCGTCAACCTCGCTTTGTAGCAGGAGAGCGCTTGCCCGATTTTTCGTTTACCCTGGAAAGCGGACAAGAAGCGTATTTCTCCCAATGGCGAGGTCGTTATGTGCTCATCCATTTTTGGGGCAGTTGGTGCGGGCCGTGTCGCAACGAGAACCGCGCGTTGGCGCGCCTATACGCCGAATATCGGGAGCGCGATTTTGATATTATCAGCATTGGCATTGAGCAAACGCGTCAAGCCTGGGAGCAGGCTCTGATGACCGATGGCTTAGTGTGGCCCAACCACGTATTGGAGCTCGACCGCTTCGATGGGCCTCTGGCTCGTCGCTTTCAGGTACGGGCCATCCCTACTACTTTTCTAGTCAATCCTGAAGGCGTCATCATGGGAGTGAATCTCCAGCCAGTGCAAATAGAGCACATGCTGCGCGAAGCCTTAGAAGGCACCTGACACATTGACAGCACACCGACGGAGGCACAATCCTTGCATAATGCTCCGATACCATTTATCAATGCACATTTATTTTTAATGGCCAATCAGCACTATGAGCGAAGAAAACAAAAATCATCAAACAGAAGCAGAAGAGCAACACCACGAACTCATACAGGAGCCTCAGCCGGAGATAGCGCCAGAAAATTTAATGGAACAAGAAGAAGTGGCTCAGGCGGAGGAAACATCCATCCTCTCTGCGGAAGAATGGCAAAAGCGCTACGAGGAACTCCACAACAAGTATCTGTATCTACTGTCCGATTTTCAAAACTACCGGCGCAACGTTGCTAAAGAACGCATAGAACTGCAGGCAACGGCAGGGCGCGACATTTTGGCAGCCCTTTTGCCTGTTTTAGACGATTTTGACAGGGCCGCCAAGAACAACGCCCTTGATGATGGCGTCACCCTCATTTACCACAAGTTGCTGCACATCCTACAAAGCAAAGGCCTGCAGCCGCTTGAGGTGCAAGCCGGATGTGAGCTGGATGCAGATACCCAAGAAGCAGTGGTTGAAGTCCCAGCGCCTTCGGAGAGTTTGAAGGGCAAAATTGTAGAGGTAGTGGAAAAAGGCTATCGCTTAGGCGAACGCATCCTTCGCCACGCTAAAGTGGTGGTGGGCAAATGATAACCTATGGCAAAGCGCGATTATTACGAAATCTTAGGCGTACCCAGAAACGCTACTGAGGAAGAGATAAGAAAGGCTTATCGAAAGAAAGCTATTGAGTATCACCCTGACAAGAATCCGGGCGATAAAGAAGCAGAAGAAAAATTTAAGGAAGCTTCAGAGGCCTACGACGTGTTGCGCGACCCCGAAAAGCGCGCCCTTTACGATCGTTACGGACATGAGGGCGTCAACCAGGGAGGGGGCGGTACGCGCTTCGAAGGCATGACCATGGAAGATATCTTGCGAGGTTTTGGTTTTGCCGACGATATTTTCAGCGAGTTTTTTGGGCGCCGCCGTACCTCCGCGCAAGGTAGGGGCGAGCGAGGCACTAACTTGCGCATTCGCGTAAAGCTAACCTTAGAGGAAATCGCCACTGGCGTACACAAAAAAATTAAGGTGCGCCGGCTGGTGCGCTGCTCTGCCTGCAACGGAACGGGCGCTCGCAACAGCAGCGACGTCGAAGTATGCAGCACCTGCCGCGGAGCCGGTGTAGTGGGGCGCATTACACAAACGCCTTTCGGAGCCATGCAAACCGCCACCACTTGCCCTGCCTGTGGCGGCACGGGTCAGACCATCCGGGCCAACTGCCCCACTTGTCGAGGCGAAGGGCGCGTGATGGCAGAAGACACTATCGAAGTGGATATCCCCGCAGGCGTACACGAGGGAATTCAGTTGTCGGTTTCGGGGAAAGGCAACGCCGGTTTGCGCGGTGGCCCTAGCGGAGACCTAATCATCAACATCGAGGAATTGCCGCACGAGCACTTTACACGCGAGGGACGAAACATCCTGTATGAACTCTTCCTTAACATCGCCGACGCTGCCTTAGGAGCTCAAGTGGAAGTGCCTACCCTCGAAGGGCGTGCCCGCATCAAAATACCGGCTGGCACACAGTCGGGTAAAATTTTCCGACTGCGCGAAAAGGGCCTACCCTCCCTCGAGGGCCATGGCCGAGGCGACTTGCTCGTGCACGTCAACATCTGGACGCCTAAAAAACTCAACGACGAAGAGCGGCGCCTATTGGAGCAATTGCGCCACATGCCCAACTTTAAGCCTACGCCCACCAAAGAAGACCGCACCTTCTTCGAGCGCGTGCGCGATGTCTTTAGCAGCTGAGGGCGAAAGCGCCGATGAAATCGGCCGTCCGTCGCTGTTGTTGCAGGCGCGCCAAGTTGGTCCTGATGCGGAGATGTCTTTGTTAGGCAGCAGCGCAAAAAGTATAAGCGCTCATCTCAACCAATGAACACGTGGATCTGGTTTCGACCTCTTAAGAAACCAAATCCAACGGACAGGGCAGAGTGCTCCGGAAAAATGCGCAGGAGAGATTCATCTTCCTTAACGTCAATTGACTGGGTAACAGCCTTCCCACTGAGGTCTTGCTATCTTACTTGCAACCTCCTCCCAGTCTCAACTACAAAACGCATCATTTGAAAACGTCTTGCTTAAAAAAAATATTGGGTAGTTGCCTTTTGTACGAATAGATAAAAAGGCCGAATGCCTACTTTTGTGCAAATCGATGTTATTAAAATAACCACAACTGTCACTTAAATTATGCTTGCTTTTCGAACCTCACGCGCCCTAAGCGCTGCTTTCTTGATAGGAGGAGCTCTTTTGCTTTCCGCTTGCAATCAAAAAAACAGTCAGAAAATGAGCAACCCCACCCCTGGGGATAACAGCCGAACGTCCCTCGACTGGCCAGGTACCTACATGGGCATATTGCCTTGCGCCAATTGCGAAGGTATTCTGACGGAAGTCCGTCTCAAGGCCGATAACACCTATGAAATCGCTACTCAGTATCTGAGCAAAAGCAAAGAGATCAACCGAAAGAAAGGCGCTATAGAGTGGGATGCCTCCGGCAATTCGATTCGCTTAGTGGGCGCCAACCAGCCGTCAGGCGATTTACATTATCAAGTAGGGGAGAATTGGCTTTTGCAGCTCGACCCCAAAGGCAACCGCATTGAAGGAGAATTGGCCGACCTATATCGCTTAGCTAAATACAACAGCGATAGCGACGTGCGCGAGAAATACTGGAAACTCATTGAGCTGCGCGGCAAGCCCATCTCCTTAGGCGAGGAGCAGCAGCGCGAAGCACACCTGATCTTGAAGTTTGACGGTCGAATCGTCGGTAGCACGGGTTGCAACCGCATGATGGGGAGCTATACCTTAGAAAACGAGAATCGCATCCGTTTTAGCCAGATAGCCTCCACTCTGATGGCTTGTTACGATGTGCCGTACGAGCAGGATTTTCTCCGGGCCCTCGAACAGGTAGATAACTACACCCTTCAAAAAGACACCCTTTCGTTGGCAAAGGCCGACAATACGACACCTTTGGCTCGTTTCGTGGTGGTTTACCTGCATTGAACCGCCAAAGAGGGCTGCGGAAGTGCCTCGAAGATGGCAGCGATATGGTTGGGGCGCACTCACATGATGCGCGTGCCCGAAGGGATGACAGCGCCTTTCTTTACCACTATGATGCCGTCGCGGATGCAGTACGTCTCCGTTTCGGTATCCGTCAAGTGGCTGCCGCCTTTGATGATGACGTTGTCACCAATGCAGCAGTCTTTATCTAAGATAGCGCGCTCAATGTGGCAGTTGGCACCAATGCCCATGGGGATCTCCTCTGGGTGAGCAGCAATTTCCGCTAGGGTCTGATAGGCATCATTCCCCATGACAATAGCCTCTTTGATCACCGAGTTTTCGCCAATGCGCGAGCGTAGGCCAATCACGGCCACATCAATCATACGGGCGTGAATAATAGAGCCTTCCGCCACCATAGCTCGGTTGATTTGCGTGCCGCCGTAAAATTTGGCTGGCGGTAGCATGCGCCCTCGGGTATAGATGGGCTTTTGCTGGTGGAAGAGATTGAAGGCCGGGATGTGGTCGGTCAGTTCCAGATTTGCCTCAAAAAAGGAGCGGATCGTCCCGATGTCGGTCCAGTATCCGTCGAAAGGGTACGCTGCCACGCGGTAGCCGCTTTCGATAGCTGCCGGAATGATTTCCTTGCCAAAATCAGTGGCTTTAGGATTGCTTTCAAAAAGTTCGGTAATGGCTTTGCGGCTAAAGATATATATGCCCATAGAGGCCATGTAAATACGGCCGCGCTTTTGATAAGTCGGGGTGACGTCGCTCACCCAGTCGGGGAGTTGTTCCGGTTTAGGTTTTTCAATGAAGCGGGAAATATAACCTTGGTTGTTTGCTTTCATGATGCCGAAGCCGACGGCGTCTCGAGCGTTGACGGGTAGGCAGGCAATGGTCAGATCGGCCCTCTTTTCGATGTGCCACAGCGCCATTTCCTCAAAATCCATCTGATACAGCTGATCGCCAGAGAGGATGAGCATGTAGTCAAAATCGTGGCGTTCATAGTGTTTTCGGCTTTGGCGCACGGCATCGGCGGTGCCTTGAAACCACGAGAAATCCCCCGGCGTTTGTTCGGCAGCCAGAATGTCCACAAATCCGTGGGTGAAATGGTCAAAGTTGTAAGCGTTTTTAATGTGGGCGTTGAGCGACGCCGAGTTGTATTGCGTTAGCACGAACATGCGCCGCACCCCCGAGTTGATGCAGTTGGACAGTGGGATGTCAATGAGGCGATACTTGCCGGCGATGGGTACGGCTGGTTTAGAGCGTTTCTCTGTAAGCGGGTATAGCCTCGTGCCGGCGCCACCGCCCAAGATAAGGCAGATCATTTTAATCATACAGCAGGCGCATTGTTGGGCGCTAATGTAAGTGTGCCGACAAAAACGCGGAGGTATGCCGTTGAAAAAAGCCCTTTCTGTTCAGCTCTCTTCGAAGCTTTCGAGCAGCAGGTCGGCCACTTTTTCCAGAGTGCCGTCGGCATCGTAAGCATTTTGAATGCCGGCTTGGTTGAGGGCTTGCAAATTGCGCGGTGACACGTCGTCCATATCATCGCTGGCCGTGCCCAGTTGGGGCATAATGCGCACATACTGCTCTGGCCTTTGAATGGCCGAGAAGATCTTGCGCAGTTGGTAGTCTACGGTTTCGGCCACACCGGTCATCATAATGTCAATAATAGGAGCTACCCAGGAGAGCAGCCCCCAACTTTGGGCTTTTCGGAAGAAGTAAGGCCTCTTAATCACTCCGGTGCCGATAGACAAGATGAACAGTTCGTCCATCTCCAGCAAGCGCGGGCGCCCGCTTTCGGTTTTAGGACCAAAAATTTTAAGCGCCTCTACCACCGCGCACATCGTAGGGTTGTTGGCAAAGAGGCCGCCATCAATAGCGGTGTTTTCCAGTCCTCCTAAGGAGGCAAGGTGATGAGGGGGGAAATAAGTGGGTGCTGCCGACGTTGAGCGCGCCACGTCGCGCACCAAGTAATCGTACATGTCGCCTTTTTCCTTGGCGTCATGCGAAGTGAAGAAGACCGATCGGCGTTTTTCGATGTCGTAGCTGGTGATGAGGCAAGGACGCAACAGCTGGCTCAGCCGCGTATCGCCAAACCGCTCGCGTAAGAGGTGCTCAAGAGGGCCGCTATCGTAGCGCGCCCAGCGAACGGCTGCAATGCCTGTTCGCCCCGACAGGGTTTTGGAGAAGATTTGCCGCCCGTAGTCTCGGTATAGGCCGATAGTCTCTCGTGCGCTGTAACGCGGCCGGTCAGGCGCCTGTTCGTCGGGGCAAAGCAGCGCGCAAGCCAGGATACCGCCCGTTGAGGTGCCAGCGATTAAATCGAAAAACTGCGTCAGCCGCAAAGGAGGCTCCGGTGGCCTTCCGTGTCGAGAGCGCCATTTTTCGTTGAGCTTCTGCTCTAAAGCAGCCAGCAGGTGGGCGCTCAGCAAACCGCGAATGCCGCCGCCGTCTAAAGAGAGGATTCGATAAAGTCTTTTTTTGGCCATCTACTGCTTTTGTTTGTGCGTTGCAAAGAACGTCAAGTTTACCGCTTGCCATCCTAACTTTGTATGCACATCCTCGGTCGGATGGGCTACTCTAGTGCATTTGGTGCCAAGCTGCAAAGGTGTATTCAGCACTGAACAAGCGTCGAGGCGCTGCATATTTCAAGAATTAACACTTACTTAAACTCGACGTTAAATGGCCGCTTTTTACCTCACCTTTACTTTTGCAGCATGAAAGCCGTAAAAGACGCTCGTTCAACACCCAAAATTCTACTCGTAGACGATGAGCCAGACATCTTGGAATTTGTCCGCTACAGCCTGCGCAAAGAAGGCTACGAAGTGATCACGGCTCAAGACGGCAAGGTCGCTCTCGAAATAGCCGAGCGCGAAAACCCCGACCTCATTGTATTAGACATCATGATGCCCGAACTGGACGGCGTCGAAACCTGTCGTCTGCTGCGCAAAAGCAAAGCATTCGCAAAAACTCCAATTGCCTTTCTGACAGCCCGCGACGAAGACTTTTCTCAAATTGCCGCCTTAGACGTGGGCGGCGACGATTACATCACTAAGCCTATCAAGCCGCGTGTGTTGGTCAGCCGTATTAATGCCTTGCTGCGGCGGGCTGCCTATCAAAACGAGGAGCAAGACATCATTGAAGCCAACGACTTAGTCATCGACCGCCTTAAGGTCATGGTCTATCGCAACGGCCATCCCCTCGAATTGCCCAAGAAGGAATTTGAAATTTTGTGGATGCTGGCCTCTCGACCTGGGCGCGTGTTTACGCGCGAAGAGATTTTCGACAAGATTTGGGGCAGCGATGTTATCGTGGGCCATCGGACCATAGATGTGCACATCCGAAAGTTGCGCGAACGCATTGGTGAGCATTACATCAAGACGATGAAGGGCATTGGGTATAAGTTTGAGTTTTAGCAGCCGTTTCGCCCAAAGCATTCGGCTCTGGGCGCACGAGGCCTGAGATACACCATGACTTTTCGGTTTAAAAATCAAAGCCCACAGCAGTTGGCGCTTATCACAGCCCTAGCTTCGAGTCTCTTCGCAGCACTTGCATTGTCGGTTTTAGGCTACTTCAATCCTAGGGTGCATCTACCTGTGTGGGAGTTGCTCTTAGTGGCTTTGATCGTGTTCACGACGGGTTATTTTCTCAATTTCTTGTTTGTCAAGCATTACATCTATCGGCGGGTGAAGCTGATTTACAAAATTATTCATCGGCATAAAGGCGCAGGCAACATCGTCAAAAAAAGCCTTCCGGCGGATGTATTGGAAGATGTGGAGCAAGAAGTGCGCGAGTGGGCGGAAGCACGCGAACGCGAAGCGGAGGAGTCGGAGAAATTGGCAGCTTATCGCCGCCGCTATATTGGCGATGTTTCACACGAACTCAAGACGCCTATTTTTAACATCCAGGGATACATTCACACCCTGCTCGATGGTGCCATGGAGGACCCTGCCGTGGCTACTACGTACTTGGAACGCGCCGCTAAAAACGTGGCTCGCTTAGAGGCCATCGTGCAAGACTTGGAGACTATCCACAAGCTAGAGTCGGGTCAAATGCTTTTGGATATTCGAGAGTTTGACATTCGTGCCCTGACCGACGAGGTATTTGCCGACATGGAGATGAAAGCACACGAGCGTAATATTCGGCTGTGTTACAAAGAGGGCGCTGCCCAGCACTTTCGCGTGCGCGCCGACAAGGAGGCCATTCGCCAAGTGCTCATTAATTTGGTGGACAACTCCATCAAATACGGCCGCGAAGGCGGTACCACCAAGGTGAGCTTTTACGATATGGATACCCACATTCTGTTAGAAGTTAGCGATAACGGCATTGGCATTGAGGAGAAAGATCTGCCACACGTTTTTGACCGCTTCTACCGCGTGGATAAAAGCCGCTCACGCGAGGCCGGCGGCACGGGGTTAGGGCTGTCCATCGTTAAACACATTGTAGAGGCGCATAAACAAAAGGTAAACGTGCGGAGCAACCCAGGGCAAGGTTCTACCTTTGGCCTAACGCTGGAAAAAGCATAGGTTCGGTGTATCAGCCTTATGACCATTGTTTTGCTGGTGGGCGCACGCCCTAACTTCATCAAGGCAGCTCCATTATGGCGGGCATTGAGCCGTTTGCCCCACATCCGCCCTCTGCTGGTGCACACTGGACAACACCAGGAGCCTCCCATGTGCGATGTCTTCTTCAATGAGCTACAGCTGCCTACGCCCATACGATGCCACTTACCCGCTAGTGCCCATCGCCGACCGCTCAGTCGAATGAGCTTGGCTGCCGCCATAGAGCCGCTTTTGCGCACTTGGCTCCCGGATTGGACGATTGTCATTGGCGACGTGACTACCACCGCCGCCGGTGCTATAGCCGCACGTCGGGTTGGTCTTCCCTTAGCTCATGTGGAGGCCGGTTTGCGTTGCGGCGATTGGCGCATGGCCGAAGAACAAAACCGCATTTTTGCCGACCATACGGCTCATGTGCTCTTTGCCACCGAACCTACTGCTGTGACTAACCTCCTGCGAGAGGGCATTCCTCCTGAACGCATCCACTTGGTGGGAAATGTGCTCATTGACGCGCTCTTCCAAACGCTTCCCGCTGCTCAGCAAAAATCTTGGAGCTGCGTCATCAACCAGCATCTTCACCCCGACCAAACCCTCCCGCTTAAAGATCTCTGGGCCAATGGCTATGCCTTATGTACGTTCCACCGTGCCGAAAACGTAGATCGCCCGGACCGCCTCCAACGTTTAGTCCGCCTTCTGTTAGGCGCCAGCTCGTTGGCTCCCATCGTTTTCCCAGTGCATCCCAGAACGGAGCAGAAATTGCGCCAGAACCATCTGTGGGCGGCGCTTTCGACTTGCCCAGCCCTAGCGCTGTTGCGCCCAGTACCATACTCAGATATGGTTTGCCTGCAAAAAAATGCTCGCGTCGTACTCACCGACTCCGGCGGCATTCAAGAGGAAACCATGGTGTTGGGCGTACCGTGCTTAACGCTGCGCCCCAACACCGAGCGCCCTATCACACTGCAGTATGGCGCTAATGTTCTTTTAGAGCTCGAGCAGTCTTCCGCTATCATGGCCCATCTCAAACATTTTTGGTTCACACCGCCGCCGCCACCGGCCTTCCCTCCATTGTGGGATGGGCAAGCCGCCGAGCGCATTGCTAACCTGCTCGCTGCCCAGCCAAAGCCAACACCCGCGCTCACAAAACTGTGCCCGTCGAGCCTCTAACTCGCGGTTGTCGCAGAGAATGCGCGCATGGGGAATGTACGACGCTTAGGCGTTCAGCCCTCTAAGGCCCCTGCGCTCTTGAGCCTCCAGCCACACTCCTTAGGCGTGCACCTCGGCGAAAAGTGCCGCAAAACATGTCCGCTATCGGGCAGAGAGTCTTTTCGAGAGGCTAAAGCATCGGCAGAGTTCCGAACTTTGACGGAAAAGAAAGATTTAAGGATGACCATCAGAAAGGTATTCTGGCTTTGCTTACTTCTTCAGGGGCAGCTCAACATGCCAGCGGAGGCTCAAGGGCTGGATACCACCCTCTTGCTGATGGAAGACTTCAACACTTGTGTCTTGCCGGCAGGTTGGCAAGTTCGCCTTCTGGGCGATACCCTCGCACCTTTGTGGTATGTAGGATTGGCCCAAACACCGGATGCGGTAGGGCAAAGCATTGATGGCACTTGTTTTTTCTTCATTGACGGCAGCACCGGAGGGAAGCAAGCGCCAGCACATGTGTTAGAACTCATCTCCCCACCTTTTAGCTTCGGCGCTTTTACAGAGGTCGAATGCCGCATGGATGTGCATTTCAAATTTGGCGATAAGGATGTGCTGGAAATTTTGGCTATCCACGGCTCGCAAGAGCACCGCTTGGCGCTTTACGATAATTTCATGACTAATGACGAGCCGTTGGGCGGCAGCGATAACTTTCGCTTTCGGGCAGACTTGGCCTTTTTGCCCTGGACGGGACTGACGCAGCTCGTCGTACGCTACACCAGCCCAGCGGGCAGCCAAGGGCGCTATGCCGGCATAGACAATATCCGTGTAACAGCCAGCGGTAGCGGCGCCTTCGCCTTTCGCGAAGCTTTTGATGGCTGCAGCCTACCCGCTGGGTGGGAAAGCGAAATCCTTTCCGGCCCCGCAGGGTGGTCATTTGGCTTTGTGCCCTTAGGCTCTTCAGCTTTCTATCAGGGTAACTCTATGAATGGGACCTGCTTTGCCTATTTTGACGACAATGCTCAGGGCGATGCAGCCGCACCTACGCATATTCGCCTGCGGTCGCCGTGGTTTTCGGGCACAGCATTCCTGGATTACGAGCTGACGTTCGATGCCATCATGCGCTATTCGGGGGCCGAGGCTTTTGCCGTCTATTTAGAAACCGAAGCTGGGGACTCTATACCGCTGTTTGCGCCCGAGGGCAAGGTATCCGGTCCCTTTTTTCCCAACTACGGTTCGTTTCGGTTCGACCTTTCGCCGTATCGCTCGCTGCAGTGGCGCCTAACGTTTGAATACCGCGATGGCGGCACACGCGGCTACTGGGTTGGCTTAGACAACGTTAAGGTTGTTGGGCGCGGCGCCGCCTTAGATTTTTGCGAGCATGCCGTATCGTTGAGCATCGACGCTCCATGTATTGAAGTTAACAACCGCAATGCTTTGTACAGTGGCCCTGCCGACGGTTGCCAGGCCCAGGGCGTAGGAAGCGTGTGGTTCTACTGGATAGCGGACTACGACGGCCCCGTCAAGCTGACTACCGGGGCAGACTTTAACGATGCGGTGAGTGTCTTTGAAGGCGATTGTAGTCACTTGTCGTGGGTGCTCTGCACCGATCGCGACGAGCACGGCTTTACTGGAGAGACGGCGTATTTTCAAGCGGAGAAAGGCAAGAAATACTTCGTTTGCGTCTCTGGAACGCAGAGCGCGTTCGGTCTGTCGCGTGGAACGCTTTGTGTGCGTATGGAGCCTATTCAACAGGTGCCCGCGACTCCGCCCAACGATGTGTGTGCTCAGGCTCGCTCTTTGGCACCCGACGTGCCTTGCCCGCAAGGGACCAATCGCCATGCGGATATGTCTTCGGTACAGCCCTCGCATAATCGCCTTGCTCGTGCCGATGTGTGGTACTCTTTTTATGCCCCCGCACTAGCTCCTGATGAAGTCTTGCTCTTAGATGCCCAGGCCAATTTTTCGCACCTACTTACCGTATATAAAGGCACCTGTACGTCGCTGGTGGAGGTGGCCACCAACTCTCAGGGCAGCCCCTTGCGTTTGCCGTCGCTTGCGCCGGGTCAGGTATACTACGCTCAGGTGGCTGGGGTTTTTGCCACCGCAGAAGGCGACTTGTGTCCGGTTTTGCGCATTGAAAAAGTCGTGCCGCCGTTTAACAATACCTGTGCTGCAGCCCTGCCAGTGGCGCTAAATGCGCCTTGCGCTGCGGCGGGCCACTCGGGCGCAACTTTCTCCGGACAGCAACCGCCCTGTGCCGTTCGGGTAGCGAGCGATGTGTGGTTTCGATTTGAGGCATCCGTCTCTGGAGCTGTGCGAGTCAACAGTGGTGCTCCTTTTGACCATGTCATAGCGGTATGGGAGGGCGATTGCGCCCACCTCAAGCCGGTGTTTTGCTCCGACCATACGCGCTATTGCGATGGTAGCCTACTGGTGCCTGAGCTGAAGGCTGGCCAAGGGTACTACCTCCAAATTGCTGCAAAAGTGGGCTTGCCCGTAGCTACTACTGGCCCTATATGCTTGACCATTGCCGACGCCGCTTTGCCTGAATTTTATCCGCCATTAGACCTAAAAGTCAATCAACTGTGTATGGGCAAAGACAGCGTTCGCCTACTCGTTGACGTCGAAGGCGGTGCCTCGCCTTATGTGTTTTTAGCCGACACAAATGCCCAGCTCCTTCGCAGCGGCCAGCCCTTTGGCGTAGTGGTGCGCGATGTGCGCGGCTGCGAGGCCTACGTTGCGGGTGTCGCTAAGCCCTGCGAGCAAAACGCTTGTACCGGCCAGTTAACCTTTGACGTCGTCGCACCCTCTTGCTACGGCGCAACCGATGGCCTTGTTGCTGCCGGTATTAGTGCTGGCACAGGGCCGTTCTTCTTCGAATGGTCTAACGGCGTCTTCACGGCGACCAACGCCGACCTGCCGGCAGGTACCTACACGGTGGTGGTCGCTGAAACGACTGGTTGTGTGTACACTGAGAAAATTACCCTCGAGCAGCCCGAGGCACTGAGCATCGTTGTAGATTTGCTGATACACCCCGTATCGGGGCAAAGCAACGGGGCTGTTTACCCATGGGTTTCCGGCGGCACGCCACCTTGGACGTACCGCTGGACGGATGCAGAGGGCATCGAGGTGAGCACAGACTCAGCACTCCTCCATGCGCCGCCAGGCACCTATACGCTTTGGGTAAGCGATGCCCATGGCTGTACGGATACCTTGACGCTGACGCTGACCGAAACGGTGTACGCATCCGAAAGCCCTCCGTTGCCTCAGCTGCGTTTGTTCCCCAATCCCGCCCGAGAGCATATGTGGCTAGGCTTAGCCCTTTCGGAGTCTGTGCCTGTTGAGGCGGTGCTGCTCGATGTGCTGGGACAACCCCTAGCACGACAGTATGCGGTAGTCGAACGGGGTGAAGATTGGATTAAGTTTGATGTTCGCGCGCTCCCTGCTGCTGTTTATTTGCTTGCTTTATACACACCAAAGTGGACACTAAGCCGACGAGTGGTGGTGGAGCGTTGAATTTTCTCCTCTCTTTCGACTAAGAGGATAATCGTATCTTTATTGAACTATTCCGAACGCGGCTTCGGATGGCATGACTTTTGGCGCAGGTTCTTCGCTCTGTTTTGAAGAGCGACCTTTTTTCTAAAAGCATAAAACGAAACACAACTGTGTCTGCATCCCCTTATTATGCGCACCCGACAGCCGTGATAGATCCTGGCTGTGAGATTGGCGAAGGTTCGCGCATCTGGCACTTTTGCCACATCATGCCCGGAGCGCGCCTTGGGCGGAATTGCATTTTGGGCCAAAATGTTTTTGTGGCTAATGGGGTGGTATTGGGCGATAACGTAAAGGTCCAGAACAACGTATCTATTTATGCGGGAGTGGAATGCGACGATGATGTCTTCTTAGGACCTTCAATGGTGTTCACCAACGTGGTCAATCCGCGTAGTGCTGTCGAGCGCAAGAACGAGTACCGCCGCACACGGGTAGGACGCGGGGCCAGCATAGGAGCCAACGCTACCATTGTCTGTGGTCACGACATTGGGGAGTTTGCCTTCATCGGTGCTGGAGCGGTGGTCACCAAAGACGTACCGCCTTACGCTTTGGTGGTAGGCAATCCCGCTCGCCAAATCGGCTGGATAAGCGAATACGGTGAGCGACTGCACTTTGACGACAAGGGCCAGGCCATCTGCCCGGGTAGCGGCGAACGCTATGAGCTGAAGGATGGCCATGTTCGAAAAATTTCTTAAGTAAACTCTTTGCTTTTCCCTACAATATTCTGTTTATGAAACGCTTTGCTCTTATCGGAGCCGCTGGTTACATTGCTCCCCGCCATATGCGTGCCATCAAAGACACGGGCAATACGCTTGTGGCGGCCCTAGATCCCAATGACTCAGTAGGTATCATCGACAGCCACTTCCCCGATGCCGCTTTCTTTACCGAATTCGAGCGTTTCGATCGCTACGTCAACAAACTGTCTCGGGAAGGGCGCCCTATCCACTACGTCAGTGTATGCTCGCCCAACTACCTACACGACGCACACATTCGCTTTGGCCTGCGCAACAATGCCGACGTCATTTGTGAGAAGCCTCTGGTGCTCAACCCTTGGAATGTTGAGGGCTTGCGCGAAATCGAGCAAGAAACGGGACGCCGCGTTTATACCATACTCCAGTTGCGCCTGCATCCAGCCTTGCAAGCGCTCAAGCAATACGTAGAGGCCTCGCCAAAAGACAAAGTTTTTGATGTCGAACTCACGTACCTCACTTCTCGTGGACGCTGGTACTACGCCAGTTGGAAAGGCAATGTCGAAAAATCCGGCGGCATCGCTACCAATATCGGCATTCACTTCTTTGATATGCTCCACTGGATTTTTGGCGAAGTGCTCGAAAGCCGCGTCTACATCCACACACACGATCGCGCTTGTGGCTTTCTACGCCTCGAAAAAGCCCGCGTTAACTGGTTTCTGAGCATCAACTACGACGTCCTTGCTCAAGGCCTTCAGCCCAACAACGGACAGCGCACCTTTCGGTCCATCACCGTAGAGGGCCGCGAGGTGGAGTTCAGCGAGGGCTTTACGGACTTACATACGCTGAGCTATCAAAAAATTCTGCAGGGGGAGGGCTTTTCCTTAAACGAAGCCGCACAAGCTGTAGAACTTACCTATCAAATTCGCAATGCCAAACCTGTAGAGCTCAACGGAGAGCACTACCACCCTTTAGCAAAACTGCCCCTAGTACCGCATCCTTTCGAGCGCGAATAATCGGAACGATTGTTGCCTGAAAGGGAAAGCATCTGTCAGCTCATTAGAATTTAAAACCGATCTACACTAACTATGGGAAATAATCAACTTGACGTCAAGCAATTATTGTATAAAGGCCTGCAATATTGGTACCTGTTTGTCCTCTTTATGGGGGCTGCCTTAACAGGGGCTTACTTTTATTTGAAGTACGCCTTGCCGGTGTATAAGTCAGAAGGGCTGATATTGATAAAGGACGACGAAAACGCCGGCCAACCTGGAGCGGAAATCATCTTTACGGAGCTGGGTTTGGGCAAAAAGAACAAGATTCTCGAAAACGAGACCTTGGTGCTCACCTCAACGCCTATCATGACGGAGGTCGTCAAGAAATTGAACCTGAACTACCAATACACGAGCATTGATGGCTTTAAAAAAAAGGTGCTCTACAAGGATAGCCCGGTGTACGTCGTCTCTTGGCATCCGCAAACACCGGACACAGAAATCTACGGTATCTTGACCGACAACGGCCGCGGAGGCTATTCGTTTGAGCTGGAAGAATACGATCAGGTCTACGAGGGCGAATTCGGCAAGGAACTCAAACTACCGATGGGTACCCTCACTCTCTCGCGCAAACCCGGCGAGTACGCCAACACCAAAATCGGCATCCTTATCCTCTCTGAATACGGTACGGCTAAGGGATACGCAGAGTCCATTAAGGTAGAGATCATGGGTGAGCAGTCCAGCACGCTGAAGGTTTCGCTCAAAGACCACTCGGCTGAGCGCGCACGCGATATCCTGACCGAACTGCTGGACGCCTACAACGCACACAGTGTTGCCATTCGCAACAAAGCCTACGAAAGTACCATCGAAATGGTGAACGAGCGCATCCGCATGATTGCCGAAACCCTCTCCGATGCCGAGCGCAGCCTGGAGGCCTTCCGGCGCACCAACGAAGTCATTCAACTGGGAGCTGAAGGCACGCAGCTAATGGCCGAAATGTCGTCGTACAACAAGGAGATCACCTCTAGCGAGGTACAAATGCAAATTTTGGGCGCCATCGAAGATTTTTTGGTAAAAAATCGGAATAACTTTGAATTCGTACCGACCAACCTCAGCATCAACAACCTGACGCTAACGGCACAGTTGCAGCGGTTCAATCAGCTGCTCGACGAGCGCAAGAAGATGGAGTTAAACTACGGCCCCGCTAACCCAGAGTTGTTGCTGACGCAAAGAGAGATTCAGAACCTGCGCGAGACCATCATCGAAAATATTCGGGCCATTCGCAGAGACTTAGAGATAGCCACCAACGCCAGCAAGAGCGCAAGAGCCTCTCTGGAGAGCCGCATGTATAGCCTTCCGCGCCGCGAGCGCGAGCTGCTCGAAATCGAGCGCCAAAAAGACGTTCGCGAGAAACTCTACCTCTACCTCCTTCAGAAGCGCGAAGAAGCAGCTATTTCGATGGCCGTTACCAGCCCAAAGGGGCTTATCGTAGAGCCGCCAGCGCTTAGCTACGCTAAGCTTAGCCCCAAGCCCAATCAGATCTGGTTAATCGCCTTCTTCCTGGGGCTAGCACTGCCCATTGGGCTGATTATGCTTATAGAGAGCCTCAACGATAAGGTGCAGACCGAAGACGATATCAACCAAATGACCTCTGTACCCATTTACGGCGTTCTGGGCTTGAGCAGTAGCAAGGAGAAACTCGTAGTGCGCGAGAACAGCCGAACGGCCGTTGCCGAAATGTTTCGCTTACTGCGCGCTAACCTAGCTTTCATCTCACCTAATGCACCCATTAAAACCCTACTGATGACGTCTAGCACCTCAGGCGAAGGGAAATCTTTTATTGCCCTTAACCTTGGGATGACCTTGGCTCTTTCGGGCAAAAAAGTCCTTATCGTTGAGTTGGACTTGCGGCGGCCTAAACAAGAGACGTACATGAGCATTGAGCCGAGCGAAGACGGCGTGGTCAATTACATCATTGACCATTCGATGAAGGCCGAACAGGTGGTGCGCAACACAGGGCTGCATCTCAACTTGGACTTTATCGGTAGCGGTCCAGTGCCGCCGAATCCGGGCGAGCTCATCTTGTCGGTGCGCCTGCGTGAGCTCATCGCTGAAATGCGCAATCGGTACGATTACATCATACTCGATGCCCCGCCCGTAGGGCTGGTCGCCGATGCTCTTCAAATGCGCGACTTAGCGGATGCTACCCTTTACGTAGTGCGCTCAGGTTACACCTATAAAGGCCAGTTGAAAATTATAGATGATATTGCTAAAAACGAAAAATTAAACCGGCCTTTCATCGTGCTCAACGCCGTTCCCTTCAATAAGCCTGGTTACGGTGGCACTGCATACGGCTACGGCTACGGCTATAACGGCAAAAGCAAAGGCTATTATGAGCCGGAACGCCGCACCCGACAACAGTATAAGAGCAAAGTCAAGCCTAAAAGTTCAAATTTTAATTAACGCTCCCTCCATTGCAAACCGGTCATGTCGCAAAGTCTTAGTGAGCGATCGCTGTCGGCGGTAGGCTGGGCTGTGTTGGATAAGTTCAGTGGCAGCGTGCTCAGCTTTGCCGTTACCATCATCCTGGCCCGTGTGTTGTCGCCTGAAGACTTTGGCGTGGTTGCTTTAGTGATGGTCTTCTTTGACTTTTCGGCGGTCTTTGTTGAGAGTGGGTTTTCCACAGCCCTCATCCGAGAGAAAACCATCAGCGAGGCAGATAAGTCCACTACGTTTCTGTTTAGCCTCACCACATCGATACTGCTCTACGGGGTGCTCTTCGTGGTAGCCCCTCATCTTGCTGCCTTTTTCCATCAGCCGCTACTGACGACGATCGTGCGCATCATGGGCTTGAGCCTCATCGTCAACGCGCTGTCCATCGTGCAGCACAGCGTTCTCATCCAGCAGATTGATTTCAAAACGCAAACAGTGGTGCGCCTATCGGGTGTAGCTGTGTCGGGCACTGTAGCAGTAAGTATGGCTTATTCGGGTTGGGGCTTGTGGAGTATAGTGGCGCGCTTCATGGTATTGGATGCAGTGACGACTATCCTTTACTGGAAACTAAGTGGTTGGCGCCCAAACGGGCAGTTTAGCCCTGAGTCGTTTCGGCGGTTGTTTGGCTTCGGCTGGCGCATCTTGGCGGCTGCGGTATTAGACAAGTTTTACTTTCACATCTACAAGCTGCTGATTGGGCGCTTCTTCAGTGCAGCCGCTTTGGGTTACTACAGCCAGGCCGGAAACTTCACCAATATGGTCATCAATACGCTCTTTCGCACCGTACAGTCGGTTACTTACCCCGTGCTGGCTAAACTGCAAGATGACCGCGAAAAGCTCAAGGCCGGCTACCGCAAGATGCTGCAGCTCAGCTCGTTTGTCATCGTGCCAACGCTAACACTGTTAGCTGTGCTGGCCGAGCCTGTAGTCGTTTTGTTGGTGGGCGAAAAATGGCTGCCCTCTGTGCCGATGCTTCAGTTGCTCTGTCTTTCAGGCTTGACTATACACTTCAGCACCATCAACTTGAACATGCTGTTGGTGCTGGGGCGTTCCGACCTGAGCTTGCGTTTAGAAGTGCTCAAAAAACTCGTCATCACTCTCGCCATCGTATTGGGCATCTCATTTGGTATCTACGGCCTGATCATCGGCGAAGTTATCGCTTCCTACATCAATCTTTTTATTAACGTTTGGTATTCTAGGCAGATGTTGCATTATTCTTTTGGTGAGCAATTGCGCGATATTGCGCCTACTCTGCTCATCAGTGGCTCTGTGGGCGCTTTGGTCTTCTTTTTAAAAAACGTACCATCGGCGCTAGGCATCGCCTCTTTAGTGCTGTTGTCTTCGTGTGCCGGAATGGTTTATTTGCTCATACACCTATTGGTTAAAACAGAGGAAGTGCAATTTATCCGACAAACGATTCTGCCTAGAGCGTTCAAAATAGTAGGCAGGCGGAACTGAATTTGCCAACATATTCTTTCATAAGCCCCCTCGACGCCTTTATGGGTAGTTCCCCACTACTCCTTTATGGTAAAAAATCACGATAAAAAACTATGAATGATGTTGCCGTACATGTTTACATGCTCGCCTACAACCTAGAGAGCTACGTTGCCCAGGCCATCGAAGGTGTGTTAGCGCAACGGACGGATTTTCCAGTTAAGTTATTGATTGGCGAAGATTGCTCGACAGATAGTACGCCAGACATTTGCCGATCTTATGCCGAAAAATATCCCGAGCGTGTGGTTTTCTTACCCGCCGAACGCAATATGGGCATTGCCGCCAATACCGCTCGGATGTTAGCGCATTGCACGGCTAAATACGTCGCTGTGTGCGACGGTGACGATGTGTGGGTAGATCCTTTCAAGTTGCAAAAGCAAGTAACCTTTTTAGAAGAACACCCCGAATACGGCGTCTCTTACTCGGACGTGCAAATTGTTTCCGAGCAAGGAACGCTCATGAAGGTGGCCTACGAGTCCTTCAGAGAATGCTACGCCGAGGGCGAAGTGTTTACCCAACTCCTCAAAGGGAATTTCATCAATAATTCCACAGCGGTGGTTCGGCGCGAGTTGCTGCGTGATTTTCACATAGATCCCTCGCGCGATTACTTCATTTGCGACTATTTCCTTTGGCTACACGTAGCGGCACGGGCAAAAGTCCACTTCCTACCTGAGCAGACGACGCTTTACCGCTGGCACGCAACAAACATCTCACAGTTGCAGGATTGGATAAAACGGAATCAGAAAAAGTACCGGGCCGTTCTCGGCGATATTCTGCTGGACTTTGACCACCAGCACCACCAGCCCCTGGAACGCCAGAAGAAGGCCGTTGTCTTTCGCAAAACGCTTTCGGCTCTTTACCGCGCACCCATGGGGCAGTTGAGGCAACGACTACATTTGCTACCCTTGCTTGTTCGCTATTTTCCCCTTTAGCCTAAAAAGATACGACACTTATGAAAGTACTTATCCTTGCCGGCGGCTACGGCTCGCGTCTTAGCGAAGAAACCGGCACGCGCCCTAAGCCCATGGTTGAAATTGGTGGAAAGCCTATTTTGTGGCACATTATGAAAATTTACGGCCATTATGGTTATACCGATTTCATCATTTTATGTGGATATAAAGGATACTTCATTAAAGAGTATTTCGCGCAGTACTTTTTACACCACTCCGATGTAACGTTCGACTTGCGCACCAACGAAATGAAGGTGCATAACAACGTTAGCGAGCCTTGGCGAGTAACCCTATTAGATACCGGCTTAGACACCATGACCGGTGGGCGCGTATTGCGGGCTAAGCCTTACATCCCCATAGGTGAGCCTTTCATGCTCACCTACGGGGATGGCGTATCGAACGTAGACATCAATGCCCTGGTCCGCTTTCACCGCGCTCACGGGCGGGCGATTACCATGACCTCCAGCCAACCAGAAGGTCGTTTTGGCGCTTTAGACATCGGCCAAGGAGGTCAGGTCAGCCAGTTTGTGGAAAAGCCCAAAGGCCAGGGCGGTTGGATTAACGCCGGTTTTTTCGTCTGCGAACACAAGGTGTTCGACTACATCACGGAAGGAGACGCTACCATCTTCGAGCGCACACCCTTAGAAAAACTGGCAGCGGATGGCGAGTTGTTCACTTACCAGCATCCAGGGTTTTGGCATCCTATGGATACGCTACGCGATAAAATGAACCTGGATCGCCTGTGGAACAGCGGTCAAGCTCCTTGGAAATTGTGGTAGCCACCTACGGGTGATGCTTCGGCTCGTAGATGATTCTCAGAAAAGTGCTAAGGCGTTCTTCTCGGCGCTGAGTAGGAATGCCGATGACAATACCGATCAGTAAGTTGTCGGCGATGCCCAGGCGCATTTGCGGACGTATAACGGCGTGGAAGTGTCCATGCCCAAACTCTTTATTGATTTCTACGCCAATGAAATTGCGCGTGCCAGAAATCATGTAGTGAACGTTCGTATTCCACTGCACCTCTGCGTGCCAGTGGCGCAAGGCAAAGTCCTGATGGATGAGAGGGCCTACATAGACAAGTGTATGCCAGTTGTTGCCCCATCGCTTGGCGCCGACAAAAAACGGGTTGTACACATTACCCGTAAAACGGGGAAAAGACTCACCGAAAGGAGCGGTCTCCAGTTCATTGAGGTAGCCGATAGCCAAAGAGGTCTTCCATTTTTGAGACACCAAAAAGGTGTATTGGGCGGCAAACTTTAAGCCATTGAGCTTACTGGAAGGCCGCTCATCGCTACTGTTTTGGGTGTCAGAATTGTAGTATAAAGTAAAGGGCAGTTCAACCTCTAACCCTAAGCGATTCAGGGGCGCCCACTCATATTCGACCAAGGCCAAATAGCTATCGTATTTGTAGTTGTCCGTCAGCCCTAATCCAATATTCCACTCGCGCTCGCCTTTGCGGGCGCCGAGGTCCCGAATGAGGTCGATGAACAGCGGTTCCGCATGAAGCACCTTATCAGGTTCGGAATGGTCCTGAATTTCGGCAATGTACAAACTGTCGGCTATTTCATTGCTGATTTGGCCTAGGAGAGATACCTTGACTGCCGCGTAGAGGAGTGCTGTGGCAAAAAAGTTTTTGCGGATATTCATAAGAAGAGAAATGCACAGGTTGGGCGTGAAAAAATAAGATAAGAGCACCTACGGGTGGGGAAGGTGCCAATACAGAGTAGATATACTTGTCATTTAGGCGTTTTCAGGCGGCGGCTTTACCACTTCTGCTGCTATTAAAGGCAAAAGCGAAGCCCCTAACGGTGGCAATGGCCGCAAACAACTACGAAAAGAGGCCCAAAGCGCAGGTTGAAGAGCGGAAGGCAATAAGAAGGACGTTAGTTTTAGGGTAGGGTTGCCTTCTGGCTGAGGGCAATTGGGGTCTTCCTGCTCCGGTATGGCATTTTCGATGTTCATGCCGTGCTCCAGAACCAGCTCCAATACCGACTCAATGTCGTTGTAAGCTAAATTTTCAGGAGAACGAGGTGGCCCGACATCGGGAGCATCAGCACAAAAATTAAAGATGTGCATGGCCATGCCTACACACCATGCCTTAGACCAGCGACTCGCTCGGATATGGGAAAGCATAGCCGTTTAAAGCACTTTTCGCTTTTTCATTACCCAGTAAAGCAAGGCAGTGATCAAGCCCGACAGCAAGATGGTGAGGTAGAACATCCAGGGCTTATCCGGCACACCATTATCTATATTCATACCAAAGTATGACGATATTAGTGTGGGCACCATCAAGACCACGGTAATTACGGTCAGCCGGTGAATCACTACACTTAGGTTGTTGGAGATGATGCTCGAATAAGCATCCATGGTGCCGCTCAGGATGTTGGTGTAAACGTTAGCCATTGACAACGCCTGAGAGTTGTCGATGATGATATCCTCAAATAAATCGGTCAGGTCCTCGTCGCCGTTGATATGCAAAAAGTCGGTGCGCTTCATCTTCATTTTTAACAACTCGTTGGCATTGAGTGAGTTGACAAAATACACCAAGCTCTTTTCGATGGCCAGCATCTGTTTGATTTCTTCATTTCTGCTAGAGTGCATCAACTCCTTTTCGATGATGTTGCGGCGCAGGTTGAGTTTCTTGAGGTAGGAGAGGAAGTAATATACGTTTTGCTCCAGGATTTGAAGCACGAATCGCTTTTCATCGGCCGGGTCGAAGCGGCGAATTTTTCCCTGCCGGAATACATCGAGTACGGGTGTTTCGAAGGCCGAGATAGTGAGAACGTGCTCAATGGTTAGGATGATGCCGATGGGCACCGTAATGAAAATCGCTTCGTTGGCATGGTCGGCTGTTTCGTTGAGTATCGGAGTGTTAACAAGGATGAAGCGAACGTCACCGTCGCGTTCGTATCGAGCGCGCTCATCCAAGTCTAAGGAGTCGGTCAGGAAAGCGACGTCAAACTCGAGCAGACGGGCAATTTCCTCCAGTTCGTCCGGGGCAAATGGAGGCGTTAGGTCCACCCAGCAGCCAGGCTCCAGCTCGGGCAGTTCCACGAGTCGTCGTTTTTCGCGTGCGTAATAGCGGATCACTGTCCATGGAGCGTTGAATAAGTGAAGAAATGCCTTTGCTTACCCCTTCACTGCCGGAGCGGAGGCTCCGCTGCGTCCCTTGTAAAAGGGCAGCGCAAAGGTAAGTCCAACTTTCCAAAGGGGAGCTTCTAAGAGAATTTCTCTAGTTTAAACGCATCCAAAAAGATGCATCAAAGGAATGCGTAGGCCGTTTTTCCGCTGACCGAGTGCGAGAAATACATTTTTACTGAGGTCTTTCCTCAAGGGTGCACTGATTGAGCCACCCTCTGCTCAAGAAAGTCTTTTTCTGCCGGTAGCACGGTGTTTTTTTCCTGAGCACTTTCGGCGGCTTGTAACTGAGTAGCTGGTCTACAATGAAGACAACAGGGAACTTTTCGCGGTGATCATGTCGGCCACTTAGAAGCAATTCCCCTATGCTCATCTAAAAGCCTGGAGTGATTTTGTTAAAATATACTTACCCTCATTAGGTTTTTTATAATATTGCCGTTGAATTAGCGATGGTTCTCCTCCCTAATCATTCTACTTCAGAGGCCAGGAGCTTGAAAAACGGGAATTGCGTCTCTATTTTGTGTTCATCTCTTATGGTTTTAGTTTTATAAAGGCTCTGGTTGTAAAAGTTTTCTTTTTTGCAGCGGTTTCATCTGAAGTCGTATCCATAAAATCTTGAATAAGTTTCTATCCCGATTTTTTATTCAATAATACGTATCAGGCTTACACACAAAAAAGCATCCTTATGAGCCTCTTTACATCCTGTTTCTGCTCTTTTCTGTGCTTGCTTCTGCTTTCGGTATGCCGCCTTTTAGGGCAAAGCTCGAACAATTTTGGAGAAGAATTGCCCATAACCATTGATGGACACAAGCAGCGGCATGTCATTACTGTGCATCAGCCGCAGCAAAAGCTGCGCATTGAGCAGTTGATTTTGGGCGAGACGTACGCGCTTATTGTGCCCGAGGATCCGACGTTAGGTGCTTGTCGGCCCAAGCCTCGCTTTGCCAATGCGAGTGCTAAACCGTTAAGTTATGACGAGATGGCTCGAGCGCTTACTTTCAAGGCTACGAGTTCGGTCATGGAGTTTTGGTTGGATTACGATTGCGTTTGGCCGGAGGATAATCCGCCGCGCCATTACCTCACCCTCCAGTGCCAGACTTGTGTTAAGAAACACTGGCGTGATTTGATTGAGTCTCCCTCAGCGGTGCTGCAAGTGCAGGCGGGTGCCTCTGCAGAGGAGCTGATCAAAGATGTGCTTATCGGGGGGGATTGCTTTGACGTTACCAACATCACTCCCTTAGGGCAGGGTGATCAGATAGGGACCTTTACCAATGGCCTGACGAACATAGGGATCAATACCGGTGTGATTATCGCTACGGGCGGTATCCACATCGCTCCAGGACCGAACAACCAGGATAACGCTAGCGCGGGCTACGGCATCTCGACACCCGATGCTGACCTGGCCGGTCTAACATCTGGGGCGCTGTTCGACCGGGCCGGCTTTGAGTTTGATTTTCGACCTACTCAATCGCAGATTACTTTCCAGTTTGTGTTTGCCTCCGAAGAATATTGTGAATATGTGAACTCACCGTATAATGATGTTTTTGGCTTTTTCATTTCTGGCCCCGGCATTCCAGGAGGGCAAGAAAACATTGCACTCATTCCGAACACGAACGTTCCGATAGCCATCAACAACGTCAATCACCTCTCCTATTCTGCTTTTTACGTCAACAACCAACCGGCTACGAGTGGCAACCTTTGCGGCCAACAGCCGGCAACTGGGCCAGCGGTCAATGAGGTACAGTACGACGGCTTTACCCGTCGCTTTACGGCAGTAGCCAACGTCATTCCGTGCGAAACGTATCGCATGAAACTGAAGATTGCCGATGTTGGCGACGGCGTGTGGGACTCGGCCGTCTTCTTAGCGGCCAATTCTTTCTCCGCAGGGGGGAATGTCAAGGCCGAATGGGAAGTGAATGGCAGTACAGACGTAGATCGCGTTTTCGAAGATTGCGGAACGGTGCGCATTCGCTTTACGCGACGCGGCAACCTCAACGCGCCTTTAGCCGTGCAATACACTATTGGAGGCACCGCTACATACGGCGTAGATTACACTGGATTGCCTCAAGTGGCCGTAATTCCGGCGGGTCAGCAAGAAGTGGTTTACACAGTCAGAATCTTGAGCGATGGTATTTTAGAGGGCGATGAAACCATCATCCTGACAATCAACAACTCCTGTTCGTGCGAGAAAGCCGAGCCTACGCTCATTATCATGGATTTGCCCGTGCTCGACGCTAAGGCCGATACCGTTACGATTTGTGGCCAAGGCGCTGCCACAGTGGGAGTAGAAGCGCTCGATGGTGTGCCTCCATACACTTTTCAATGGCAAAACGGCTCCACAGAAACCACAACAACGCTCTTTGTGGGCACTTCTACCAATGTGCGCGTGACGGTAACCGATGCCTGTGGCAAGACTAAAGTGGTTACTGCCCGCATCAACGTTCGTCCCTTACCCGTGGCGCAGCTCTTCCCACCCGCACCGGTACTGTGTGGGCCGGGGCAGAGTGCTCAGATACGCGTCAACTTTATCGGCTCTGGCCCCTTCAACTTTGAATACAAAATTAACGGCGTTGTACAGCCCACCATTTACGACATCACCGAAAACCCCTTCTTCTTAACCATTAATCAACCTGGTCTGTATCAGGTAAACATGGTGGAGGACTCCATGGGCTGTATTGGTGCTGGGCAAGGCGCCTTACAAGTGAAGTTGTCCGATCTGGCGCTTAGCGGCACTGCCAACAACGTGCAGTGTGCTACTTCGGCCAACGGCTCTATCCAGACCACCGTAACTGGAGGGAGCACTCCGTATAGTTATGTGTGGAGCGGGCCAACGCCTATTCCTCCCAATACCGCCAACCCTACTAACTTAATGCCAGGGACATATACAGTAACGCTAACCGATGCTGCTGGTTGTACGCGCACAGCAACCTTTACGATTATCGCCCCTAATCCTCTGACGCCTACTGTCGCCGGCGTGAGCGGCACCAACTGCTATAACCCCAACAGCGGCAGCATTGATCTGAACGTTAGTGGAGGCTTTCCCAACTATACTTATTTGTGGAGTCATGGAGCCCAAGTGCAAGACCCTTCGGGGCTTTCGGCAGGAACATACACGGTTACAGTTACTGACCAATCGGGCTGCACCAATACAGCCTCCGCTACGGTACCCGGCGATCTAACTCCGCCCGTAGCTGCTGTAGGGCCTCCGGGTGTCCTCACCTGTGCCGTTACCACCCAAACCCTGGATGGCAATGGCTCCTCTGTCGGTGCGAATTTCACCTATCAATGGACGGCTAGTAACGGAGGCAATATCGTCAGCGGGGCGACCACCCCCACTCCCGTGGTAAATCAACCCGGTACCTACACCTTAACTGTGCGCAATACGACGAACGGCTGCACTGCTACAACAAGTGTGGACGTAACGGCAGATAGAACGCCGCCAGCGGCTTCGGCAGGCCCACCACAAACCATTACGTGCGCCATTACCAACGTTACCCTCGACGGTACGGCCTCTCCCTCTGGGCCTAATTTCACCTACCAGTGGACGGCTGGCCCAGGGGGTAATATCGTCAGCGGAGCAACCACTACAACACCCGTTGTATCCGCACCCGCTACCTATACCTTGCTCGTCACGAACACTCAAAATGGCTGTACTAGCACTAGCAGTGTCCTTGTAGGGTTGAATAACACGCCGCCCATCGCGACCATCACCGCTGCTCCTCCGGGTATTCTCACCTGTACCAACTCGCAAGTAACCCTCCACGGCAGTGCATCACCTGCAGGAGGTTCCTATTCCTATCAATGGACTACCCTCAATGGAGGCTTTCACTCTGGCCAAGCGAGCCAAACGGCCATCGTTACTGAAGAAGGAGACTATACGCTAATCGTGACAAACCTTCAGAATGGCTGTACAGGCTCGGCGAGCATTTATGTGGGTTTGGATTTTACGGATCCAGCCGCCATCATCGTCGTAAACCAACAGATCACCTGCAACAATCCTACCGTAACGCTCGATGCTACACAGTCGTCGCAAGGACCACAATACAGCTTTTTCTGGACTGCTACCGCTGGTGGCAATATTGTTAGCGGGCAGAACACCTACACGCCCGTGGTGAATGCGCCCGGCTCGTATTCTATTGTCGTTACCAATTTGTTCAACAACTGTACCGCTTCGGCCTCGGTATTGGTTACGCAAAACACTACACCGCCGATAGCATATGCGGGCGAACCTGGAACGCTCACGTGCCACCAGCCACAAATCCAGCTGGGCGATCCCAATACCATCGTTCTACCCAATGTTACCTATCAGTGGACAGCCTCTGCAGGTGGTAATATCGTTAGCGGTGCTAATACGCCCAGTATCCTTCTGGACCAGCCGGGCACTTACACATTGTTAGTAACTAATACCCAAACCGGTTGCACGGCTTCTGCTTCTACGGTGATTACCCAGAATAAGACCCAGCCCGCTGCTGTGGCAAGCGCTCCGGGGATGATTAATTGCGCCACTCCGGTACTTCAGCTGACGGGAGCCGGCTCGAGCATTGGTGCTAATTTCCAGTACCAGTGGACGACGAACAACGGCAACATTGCCGCCGGTGCCAATACGCTGACGCCCACCGTAACTACGGCGGGAACCTATACGCTTGTCGTAACCAATGGAAGCAACGGCTGTACGAACTCCTCTAGCGTCAACGTAACCTCTGACTTGACACTACCTACTGTGGCTATTGCACCGCCCGCTCTGCTTACCTGCTTCCAACCTCAGCAAACCTTAGATGCTACTGGCTCCAGCGCAGGTAGTGGTTTCACCTATCAGTGGGGCACGCAAAACGGCCAGATTCTTTCTGGCGCTAATACCCTGCAGCCGGTGATCAATGCCAGCGGTGCGTACACCCTTATTGTTACGAACACTGGAAATAGCTGCTCTGCCTCGGCTTCCGTAACCGTAGCAGCCGATCAAGCGCCGCCTACAGCCAACGCAGGACAAAACCAAACCCTCAGCTGCACTAACCCTAACCTCAGCCTCAACGGCACGGCCTCCAGCCAAGGCCCTAATTTTACCTATCAATGGACGCCCATTAGCGGCGGCAACATCGTAAGTGGCGCCACCACGCTCACGCCACAAGTGAATGCGGCCGGCGTCTATCAATTGCTCGTAACCAACACGCAGAACGGTTGCACGAGTGCTGCTTCCGTGCAGGTGTTCGAGGATGCTGCCAAGCCCGTGGTGCAGCTGGGCCAACCCGATATCCTGAACTGTTATGCCGCGCAGGTAACTCTAAGTGCCAGCGGCTCTAGCACAGGCCCTAACTTCATTTACCAATGGAGTGGCCCGGGTATTGTGTCGGGGGCTAACGGCCCTAGCCCAGTTGTTAATCAGCCGGGAGACTATACCCTGCTCATCACCAATACTCAAAACGGCTGTACGACGACCTCGACCGTCAACGTCCAACGCGACGTTCAGCCGCCTACGGCCGATGCTGGACCCGACGACGTGCTCAACTGCTATTTCCCGCAGTTGGTCATTGGCGGCAGTAATACGTCCATTGGCCCAAACTTCACCTATCAGTGGAGCGGCCCGGGTATCGTGTCGGGGGCCGATAATGCTCAGGCTATCGCACAAGGACCGGGCACTTACACGCTTCTTGTAACCAATACCACCAATGGCTGCACGGCTACAGATAACGTCCAGTTAACCGTAGACCAAACGCCTCCGCAGGCCGACGCAGGCCCGGGTTTCCAACTCACCTGTACGGAGACCTCTTACACGCTGAATCCTACGGCTAGCATTGGCCCGAATTTCACCTATCAGTGGTCTACTACGGGAGGTAACTTCACTACGCCGACTAACATCCTCAATCCTACGGTTAACGGCGCCGGCTTTTATTACTTAGTTGTTACGAATACCACCAACGGCTGTACGGCTACCGACTTCGTGCAAATTACCCAGTCTGCCGAATTCCCCGATGCTGTAGCCGGTGTACCTCAACAGCTCACTTGCGCTGTGACAACAGTTACGCTCAACGGCTCCGGTTCGAGCACAGGCCCAGCGTTCTCTTATCAATGGACGCCTCTCAACGGAGGTAACATTGTTTCTGGCGCAAACACGTTAACTCCGGTGGTAAACCAGCCCGGCACGTATGAATTGGCGGTGCGCAATAACCTCAACAACTGTGTTTCCTATTCCAGCGTAAACGTCACACAAAATACAGAAAAGCCCGACGTGGACGCCGGGCAGCCAAAAGTGCTGACGTGTTCAGTGGCTACCATCAGCCTGCAAGGGGTGGTCAAAAATAACGGCAACTTCATCTACGCCTGGAGCACGCCAAACGGCAATATCGTGTCGGGTGCTAATACCCTAACACCTTCCGTGAGTGCCGTCGGCACGTATGTGCTTACGGTAACCAACCTGCTTAACGGCTGCAGCGCTACCGCCTCTGTGCAAGTGCTCGAAGATCAGAGTGCACCCTCCATCCAGTATGTTGCACCTGAGCGGCTAACGTGTGCAGTTAAGCAGGTAACTATTGATGCTACGGGCACCTCTACGGGCAATGTTCAGTATAATTGGAGCACCACCAATGGCCAGTTTGTCAACTTGAGTAATCCGCTTAAGCCCGTTGTGAACCGTCCGGGAACCTACACGTTGCTGGTCACCAATTTAGATAATGGCTGCACGGTGGTCGAAAGCATTACCGTTCAAGAGGACGTAACTGTTCCGACGGCTGACGCCGGTGCATCGCAAATGCTCACCTGTGCAGTAACGACTGTACAGCTCAACGGCACTGGTTCCAGCCAAGTAGGCGGTCCCTACTTCTATGAATGGACGACTCCCAACGGCCTTATCTTATCTGGCCAAAACACGCTGACACCTACGGTGGCAGCTCCGGGTGTCTATGCTTTGCTTGTACTCAACACGACCAACGGCTGCTCCAGCACTGCTCAGACGCTGGTGGGGCAAAACACGCAACCTCCTAATGTGATCATTGCTGAGGCACCCACCATTACTTGCGCCGTTAGACAAGTTCCCTTAGACGGCAGTGCCTCCTCCGCCGGTCCAACGTTTGCCTATGCTTGGAGCACCCTCAACGGCAACATCGTTGGCCCGGCCGATGTTGCCGTTGCTCAAGCAAATGCAGCAGGCACTTATACGCTTACCGTTCTCAATACCGCCAACGGGTGTACCAATTCGGCCAGCGTACAAGTGTCGGCTAATACTCTGCCACCAAACGCCTTAGCTGGCCCGCCCTTTACCCTCACTTGCTCGGTGCTTGAGGTGAGCCTCCAGGCCTTTGCTTCTACGGGTCCACAGTTTTCTTATCAGTGGACGGCTGCTGGCGGCGGAAATATCCTCAGCGGCGCCAATACGCTAACGCCGCGCGTCAACCGGGCTGGGCGCTACCAACTCACGGTAACCAACACCCAAACCGGCTGCTCGAAAACCGACGAAACCATTGTCTATCAGGAAACTAACGTACCCACCGACTTCCTCTTCGACCTTAAGCAACCCTCCTGTAAAGACAACGATGGCATTGTCGCCTTCCAGCAGGTAATGGGTGGGTATGGACCTTATTTGTATTCCATTGACAATGGGCGTACGTTCCTCTCGCAGAGTGAGTTCAAAAACATTGCTCCCGGCGCTTATGACTTAGTTATTCAGGATGCTAACGGCTGCGAATTCCAGAAAAAACTCGTGGTGCCTAAAGCACCTGACCCAGGTGTCTCGATCATCCCAGAGATCAACCTCTCTTTGGGCGATAGCGTGCTGCTGCAGGCTAAATTGCCGCAAGGGTATCCCTTAGCGCTGGTGGATACTATCCTCTGGTCGCCTACAGAGGGCCTGATCTTTAAGGGCAATGACCTGCTCAGCCTGCTGAAGCCTGTTGCTGCTCCTACGCGTCCTATGCAATACACGGTTAAGGTAGTGAGTAAAGACGGCTGTGAGGCTACCGACCGCGTGCTTATTCGCGTAGACGACGAGCCACACATTTACATCCCGAACGCCTTCTCGCCCTGGCACGAAGGCGAAAACGACATCGTACTCATCTTTGCCAAGACCAACCAGATACGACAGGTTAACTCCTTCCAGATCTTCGACCGCTGGGGAACGATGGTCTTCCAGGCGCTTAATTTCCAACCTAACGATCCGAAATTCGGGTGGGATGGTCGCTTCCGCGGAACACTGATGACTCCAGCAGTATTCGTCTATTACGCCGAAATTGAACTCATTGACGGGCGTCGCCTCCTCTATAAAGGCGACATCACGCTCGTGCGCTAATCTTTTGGAGCAATCTTCCTTTTGGTCTTTAAGTGTGCCTGTATGTGAGTGAGACCTCCACAGGTCCTCAGAGCGCAGGCACGGAGTATGCAAGCCCAATTTGTTCGCTAAGAGCAAGTTGGGCTTTTTCACTGGCTAAGCGCACTGCGAAACCTGCCTATAGGTAGCTGAGCGTGTGGTCCAAAAACTATGGAATGGCTCTTTGCAGACTCACGAGCCTTATTTTCGCTTCCTTTTTCGGTAGCTCTCCAGCACAAACGCGCCCAATCCTTGCAATGAGGCGTAAAAAGCCTTGCCGTTGTTTGCTTGCGTGAATGCCTCTACAAATCGCACTAAATAAGGGTCGCTGGCGATCATAAAAGTAGTAATCGGTATCTCCAACTTGCGACAGCGGGCGGCGAGGTTTAAACAACGATTGACAATCTTGCGGTCAAGGCCAAAGGCATTTTTGTAATATTGCTTCCCCAGTTTAAGACAGGTTGGCTTGCCGTCGGTGATCATGAAAATTTGCTTGTTAGGATTGCGCCGCCGGCGCAAGATGTCCATGGCCAGCTCAATGCCGGCCACCGTGTTGGTGTGGTAAGGGCCAACTTCCAGGTAGGGTACATCTTTAAGTTGAATGGGCCAGGCGTCGTCGCCGAAGACGATGATGTCCAGGGTGTCCTTCGGAAAGCGCGTCTGAATGAATTCGGCTAAAGCGAGGGCCACCTTTTTAGCGGGTGTAATGCGGTCTTCGCCGTAGAGAATCATCGAATGCGAGATGTCAATCATTAACACGGACGACATTTGGCTTTGGTAGTAGGTCTCATAGACCTCCAAATCGTCCGGCGTTAGGTGAAAATCATCAATACCGTGATGGATATAGGCGTTTCGCAGCGAGTCGGTGACGGCGAGATTTTCTAGAGCATCGCCAAATTCATAGGGTTTGACATCGGCTGTAAACTCATCGCCGCGTCCAATAAACGCAGTGTTGTGATGGCCACTTTTAGCCTTTTTTAAATCGCCGAAAATATCGTCTAAGCTTTTTTGGCGCAGAGCGATTTCCATTTTTGCAGTAGGCCGGAAGCCCGCCTCTCCGTTGCCTTGTCGCCGGATGTATCCCTTTTCTTCGAGGTCTCGAATAAAGTCACCCATGCCGTAATCTGGCGTGGTGAGCTGATACACCTTATCCAGTTCCGTCATCCATGCCAGAGCCTCTTCCACGTTTCCAGAGGTGTACAGGAGCAGTTCCTGAAAAATCTTGAACAGGCGCTCGAAGGGAGCCTGGTTAGGATCCGATTTGTATTCGGAGAAGCGATAGCCCAGCATAGCGACGATGCATTTAGAAGTCTAAACGCCGCGCAGCTCGATTTGGTTTTTACAAAAAGCCGGTTCGGCTGGAATCGTCGAACCGGCTTTGGGCAGTAATTAGCCAAACATAGCGCGGTTGTAGCGGTTAGCCACTTCTTCCCAGTTGATGACGTTGAAGAAGGCGCTGATGTAGTCGGGTCGGCGGTTTTGATATTTCAAGTAGTAGGCGTGCTCCCAGACGTCTAAGCCGAGCACAGGAGTGCCTGTTTTAGGGGTTATTTGCATCATGAGAGGGTTGTCTTGATTGGGAGTGGTGCTGATAAATAAGCTTTTGTCTTTACCTACGCACAGCCAAGCCCAACCAGAGCCGAAGACACTTTTGGCAGCATCCGTGAAGGCGGTTTTGAATTGCTCGAAAGAGCCGAAGGTGCTGTTGAGTGCCGCGGCAAATTGGCCTTCGGGCAATGGGGCGCCGCCGGGTTTCATAATTTGCCAGAAGAAGGTGTGGTTCCAGTGCCCACCGGCGTTGTTTCGGATTTTGCGGTCGGCATCGGCCGTAGTGATGCGCGCCAGGATGTCGTCCAGCTCGTAATCGGCATATACCGTGCCCACGACGGCGTCGTTCAGGTTATTAACGTAGCCGCCATGGTGCTTACCGTGGTGGATTTCCATCGTTTGTTTATCGATATACGGCTCTAAAGCATCGGATGGGTAGGGCAAAGGCGGCAGTGCAAACGGCGTCGTGCGGCGCAATTTAGGCGGCGGAATGACCGCTGTCTTATTGTTCGCTTTTTTGCTCGAGTCGCAGGCCTTCAACAGAGGAGAGAGTGCCGCTCCGGTAGCCAACCAGAGAGAAGTCTTCAGAAAAGCTCGTTTTTTCATGTTAGTATCAGATAGATTGTGCAACGTTAGAAGGATGGGAAATGGCCGCTCGCGTGTCTCATCCGTCTGAAGGGGAAAGTTAGAGGTAAGGAGATGCAAACGCCCTTACTAAAACATGAACAGCGTGCAAGTTAGCGAAGGCGCTCGGGTGGTAAACAAATCTTTTTGCTGTTTTGATGGTTATATGCCTGTCCTTATCAGGCACGTCCAAAACCCATGTTCACCGGCATTGTAGAGGCACTTGGCATAGTAGAGCGCATCGAGCGCGAAGGTTCTAATGCGCACATTACCGTGCGCAGCCCGATTAGTTCGGCATTGCGCATTGATCAAAGCGTTAGCCACGACGGCGTTTGTCTTACCGTAGTAGAAGTTCGCGATGGCTGTCATGTTGTAACGGCTGTGGAAGAAACCCTGCGCCGCTCCAATCTCTCCGATTGGCAGCCGGGCTATGTCGTCAATTTAGAGCGCAGCTTGGTCTGGGGGGGGCGCTTAGATGGTCACTTAGTGCAGGGCCATGTAGACGACGTTGTCCGCTGTACGGCAATTAAGCCGCAAAACGGTTCTTGGCACTTCACTTTTCAGTATCGCCCCACCCCTGAACATTTCGTAGTGGATAAAGGCTCGGTATGCCTCAACGGCGTGAGCCTCACCGTAGTGACACCTCGCGACGACCTGTTTTCAGTAGCCATCATCCCGTATACTTGGGAGCACACCAACTTTTGCCGGCTACGTGAGGGAGACCGCCTGAATGTTGAGTTTGACATCATCGGCAAATATATTGCTCGTTACGCCGCTTTATACGCTTCGGCAATAGGACGTCATTGAGCAGACGGAACAGATCCGGGGCGCTCCCGGTCGCTTTGCAGGCTGGCAGTGGACGGCAGAGGACGCCCATCAATCCCGCGAAACTCGTCCTCGATGCGTTGGGCAAGATTTTTTTTAAGCGTTTCGCTGCGTTCGAATTCGCGCACTACCTCTTTCTTGCCGCGCTTCATATCGTATTGGTCTAAGTTGCCTCGTATGGTGTAAAATACATTGAACCACCCCTCTCGCGCCGGAAGCGGGTCTAGATCAGGGTCGTGGCGTTTGATGCGATTGACGAGCAGCTGCCCGGCATTTACTTTAAGGCGGTAGTCGATGTTGTTATCAAACGTATGCGTGCCCGAAAACGTCAGATTGAGGGCGTTGCTCTGGATGAACACAACCGGTATGTAGAGCGTCCGGTTTCTAACCTCTAAATAGTTCTGCAAATCAGCAAATCGGATGCGCCGCAAATCCTCGATGTGAATGAAGGTCGAGAAATCCTCCAACATTTTCACACCCACCAGTTCGCCATCGGTAGCCCTGACATCGGCCAGCACGTGCAATTGGTCGGTAAGGAAGTGATTGCTTTCGTCCCAAAAAGCGTAAGCCACTACCCGCCCTGAGAGTTTTCCGCGCAGGTTTTGCGCTGTAATAACATCTTGGTCAAAGTTGTTGCACTGCTCCATGAGCGTTCGCAAATCTACATCCTGCAGCGCAACGCGCATTTTGAGCGAAGGTCGCTGGGCAAAATAGCCCACTCCACTCACCTGAGCGTTTCCCTGCATGGCCTGTGTGC
>CALHAM010000004.1 GCA_937934275.1 uncultured Saprospiraceae bacterium
CAAAGCTATGCCCTTGCTTGACCTATTTGGGCATTATTTCGACTTTTTTAAAGGATAGACTTTTTAAGACATGTTTTACAGCAGCACTCAACTGTTTTTAAGCTCGTGCTCAGCAGGCCATTTGATGTACTGAGTTTAAACGAGCTTAGTGGCTCTTCGATTTTTATCAGTCATTCCTACCCATTTGGGTTGCCTTGTAGTTCTCAACGAATCGGTCGAATACGAAAATCCAGCGTACTAAACCCTGAGGCGTCGAAGTGTTCAATGCGCAACTGGTGTTCACCGCCCAATTCTACTTCCACCTCGTCAGCAGTAGGTTCGTGAACGTTCCAGCGGTCTATGGCGCAGTGTCCATCTACATACAGGCGGACGCCATCGTCAGAGGTGAGTTCGAGGCGATAGCGACCGGCGGGCAAGGTTACAGTAGCCGTAGCCGATGTGGCAAAACGGTCGGCTTGTACCCCTTGAGCGGGGCTGCCCCACCAGGCAAAATAAAGGTCGTCCGTATTTTTTTCAGCGACGGGTTTCAGGTTGAGGGTTTCGCTCAAAGGAGGAGCTTCGGGTGTGCGTTTCAGCAGCGCGTCCCATTCTGTATCGTCCGTGAGGTTGAAGAACTGTACTTGCCAATTTATCTTTTTTCGATAGCGCTCAAAGACAAAGCGATAGGGTTGTCCAGCGGCGACGGTTTGCCCAAAGGCATCGATGAAATCTTGCTGGCCGATATACTCGAACTCTAGGTGGAAATCTTCATCGTTTGTTTCGGAGGATGAAGAAAGGTTTAGGTAGCCGGGCAGCGTACCGGAGGTTTTGTCTAAGAAAGCGAGGCCGTGCTGTTGCGACACTTTCCAGCTTCCGGGTGGGCCTAAAAGGCGTAAAGTGTAAGCGCGTCCGCCTCGAGGGATTTCTAAAACACTGTTAATGACTGCATAGGGGCGTTGGAAATCGTAGGGTCCCCATTCGCCCACGAATATGTAGTGGCGTCCAACAGGCTGGTTAAACGGCAAGGCGGTATTATCGCCGCCGGGTAAGCTATCGGGTTCATCAATTTCCCACTGTTGTATTTCCAGTGGTTTGTAGGGATTGAGAGGCTGCTGTTCTGGGTGGCTGAAGTTAAGTTTGCGCAAGGCGCTCAGGTCGGGGTGCTGCCAGAGGCGTTCTATTTGGTCGTGCGAGCCGTAGAGGTCGTTGCGCAAGAATTTAAGGCCTTCGTTGGGTTTTGGCGTTTCCAATAGGGTTTGGAAGCCGCTAAAGAGGTTTTCGCCATTGACGGCGATGTTTTGGGAGGCGGCGATTTTAAGCGGGATCGCACAGCGCACGAAGGCATTTCGGTCAATGACGGCATCGCGACTACGCACGTCGCGCTTTTGGGCGTAGCCCCAGTCGCTAGGTTGTTGGTCGCGCGCCCAAAGGTGAATGGCGATGCTGTCGCTTTCGAAGAGGTTGAGTCGCACGGTGTTAGCTTGTCCGTGTTCGATAGCTACTCCCGTTTGGCAGTTAGTGATGAGGTTGCCGAAGATATGGGTTTCGTAGCTGTAGCCGCCCCAGATGCCGTAGGTGCACTCTCGGATGAGGTTGCCTTGTATGCGGTTGCGGCTGAAGGTAGCTTCAACGCCGTTGGTAGCGGCGTAGCTGAAGTTGTTGCCGAAGATGAGGTTGTCGTTGCAGCCGCCCTCTCCGGTGTCCATGGTTGTTTGGCCCGCCCACAAGAAGAAGCCGTCGCCGGAATGGGTGGCCGAGTTGAAGGCAAAGGTGTTGTTGCTGCTTTGCTCGTAGCAAAGGATAGCTGCCGAGTCTTGTCCGCGTTGGTAGATGCCGTGCGAATAGCCGCGCACATTCCAATCCAAACGATTATGCATGACGCGGTTGCGACTGCTGCGGTACAGGCCAATGCCCACGCCCGAGTTGAAGGAGAAGTTATTATTGTAGAACAGGCCATTGTTGCAGCGCGTCATGAGAAGCGCGTTTTGGTTGCCTGTGATGCGGCATTGGCGCACAGTGGCGTTAGGGCAGCTGTCCAAATAGATACCTGCGCCGTAGCGCAACCATTCGTTGTGGTCATTTTGGTGGTAAGAAAGCCAATCGGAGAAATCCTCGCGCTCGCGCGAAGAGCGTAAGCGCGGCCGATAGTTATAAGAAAAGTCGCAGTTCTCTATAGTCAGGCCAGCGGAATGATGGGCCAACAGCGCCACCTTATATCCTCGAACGCGGGCGTTTTTGATGGCAACGTTGTTGCCCTTCACTTCGATGGCTAACCCAATGAAGTGGTCGGGGCGTGTAGGGTCGAGAGGGCTGTGCAGTTCGGCCTGCTGAAAGTCTACCTCGATGTTGTCGCCAGCAATGGTGATGAGGGGGCGATAAACCTCGCCGGGTTTGATGTCGGCTTCGGCGGCAATCGTGTAGGTTTTGGCCTTAATACGGCATGATTTAGCGATGACCATACCGGCGTGCAGCTCTACTTCGGGCAGTTGAGCCAGCGTCTGGAGTGCTGCCAAAAGGCCTAAGGTGAGAGTAACTGCTTTTTTCATGTCTTTCTCTCCATGTGTTTTTGCATCTGAGGCAAACGCTTAAGGAAGCGTTTAGAGCGTTGAAGGCGCCAGCCCTGCGAGGAAAAGCCTCAGGTTGTTTCACAACTCTTTTACCGAGGGCCGCCGGGTGCAATTGGGAACCATCTAAGGCAAATATCCTTTTACAGCTTCCACAGCTTCTAACAAGCGCGAGGCATCAGTTCCGCCGGCCGTAGCAAAGACCGGCTGACCGCCGCCGCCGCCCTTTAAGTACTTTTGAGCCAATTCGCGGGCGATGTTGCCGGCGTGTAGGCCGTACTTACTGACCAGCGCCTCGCTGATGCGCAGGGTGAGAAGCGGCTTTTCGCCGCTAATGGAGCCTAAAGCTACTACGGCGGTACCCAGTTCGCGCTCTAATTCGCTGGCCAAGGTTTTAATGATGTTGGTATCGCTGAGCGTTGTTACGGCAGTTACGACGGCAAAGCCGTTGCGCTGCTCGGCTTGTTGGCGTAATTGTTGTCGCACTTGGCTGGCTTGTTGCCACAGCAATCGCTCAATTTCTTTATGGAGCCGCTTGTTTTCTTCTTGCAGTTCGGCTACGGCACGTGCTGGCTCTTGCGCTTTGAGCAGGGCGCGGATACTCGCCATTTCGCGTTCCAGCGCAGCAACGTGGCGTTCAGCGGCGTCAGCCGTAAGAGCTTCAACGCGTCGCACGCCAGCGGCAATGGCGCCTTCAGAGACGATTTTAAAAAAGCCGATGCGGCCTGTCTGTTTTACATGGCAGCCGCCACACAGTTCGCGCGAGTAGGTGGGGTCGAAGGTGATCATCCGCACGCGCTCGCCGTATTTTTCGCCAAACAGCATCATAGCGCCTGCTTTTTGGGCTTCTTCTAAGGGTATGCTGCGGGCTTCTTCTAAAGCGATGTTTTCGCGAATTTTTTCGTTGACGAGGTGCTCGATTTGGGCCAGCTCTTCGTCGGTTACCTTTTGAAAATGCGCAAAGTCGAAGCGGAGCGTTTGGTCATCTAAATAAGAGCCTTTCTGTTGCACGTGTTGACCCAGTACGCGGCGCAGGGCGGCGTGGAGCAGGTGAGTAGCCGAGTGGTTATTTTCCACTAAGCGCCGGCGGTGCACATTGACCTGGGCGCGTACAGCGGGTGCTTCGATGTTTTGCGGTAGTCGCTCGACGTAGTGAATGACCAGGTCGTTTTCCTTCTTGGTGTCGAGCACTTGGATTTTTTCGTCGCCAAAGTACAGCCAACCGGTGTCGCCTACTTGGCCACCGCCTTCGGGGTAGAAGGGCGTCCGGTTAAGCACGACGTGGTATTGAGGCTTGCCTTTAACTTGCACGGTGCGGTATTTCAGCACATAGGCATCATCTACTTCCAGCTGGTCGTAGCCCACGAAGGACACGTCGCTTTCGTCGCGCAGCACTGTCCAATCGCCTACTGTCTTAGCCGCATCTTTGCGCGAACGCTCTTTTTGTTCCTGGAGGGCTTTTTCAAAACCAGCCTCATCCACCGTCCAGCCTTTTTCGCGGGCAATGAGGCGCGTTAGGTCAATGGGAAAACCGAAGGTATCGTACAATTCAAAGGCCTGTCGGCCGTCTAAGATGCCTTTGTGCACCTCAAGTGACTCGAGCCGCCTCAGACCACTTTCTAAGGTGCGGAGGAAAGCTTTTTCCTCCTCCAGTACGACGCGTACGACAAAGTCTATTTGTGCTTTGAGTTCGGGGAACACGTCGGCAAACTCCTCCGCTAAGATGGGAGCCATTCGGTACATGAGCGGCTCTTTTTGCTCCAAAAAGGAGTAGTAGTAGCGCACAGCGCGGCGCAGGATGCGGCGGATGACGTAGCCAGCACCAGTGTTGGAGGGCAGTTCGCCATCGGCAATGGTAAAACACACTGCACGCAAGTGGTCGGCCACGACACGCATAGCCACATCGGTCATTTTCCAATCCGTGTGGAGGCCTGGGTATGTGCCTTCGTAGCGAATACCGGTGTACTTTTCTAAAAAGTCGAATAACGGCCGCCAAAGGTCAGTGTCGTAGTTAGAGGGAGTGCCCTGTATGGCGCGGCAAAGGCGCTCGAAGCCCATACCGGTATCAACACTTTTGGCAGGCAATTCTTCCAGCGAACCATCGGCACGGCGGTTGAATTGCATGAAAACGTTATTCCATATTTCGATAACATTAGGGTCATCAGCATTGACCAACTCGCGGCCGTCGCGAGTGGCGCGTTCCGCATCGGAGCGCAAATCAATGTGGATTTCAGAACAGGGGCCGCAAGGTCCTTGTTCGCCCATTTCCCAAAAGTTTTCCTTTTTGCCAAAAGGCAAAATGCGGTCTTCGGGCACGTATTTGAGCCACTCGGTGCGGGCCTCTTCGTCAAAAGGCAGGTTTTCAGCAGCGTCCCCTTTAAACACAGTGACGTATAAGCGGTCTTTGGGCAGGCGATAGACTTCGGTGAGTAATTCCCAAGACCAAGCGATGGCTTCCCTCTTAAAATAGTCGCCGAAAGACCAGTTGCCCAGCATCTCGAACATAGTGTGGTGGTAGCCATCACGGCCAACATCTTCCAAGTCGTTGTGCTTACCCGTTACGCGCAGGCATTTTTGCGTGTCGGCTATGCGCAGCGCAGGCGGCGTCTGGTTGCCCAAGAAAAAATCCTTGAGCGGCGCCATGCCGGAGTTGACGAACATGAGCGTGGGGTCGTTCTTGGCCACAATGGGCGCCGAAGGAATGATTTTATGGCCCTTAGAAGCGAAAAAATCCAAGAACTGTTGGCGTATTTGGCGCGAAGTCATCAGTATTATCCTTTTTTCGGCGCAAAGGTAGGGGGCTTTTCGGTAGGATGAAGTGCTACGACTAAAGACAAAAGGGCTTGCCTTGCCTCGATTTTTGCTGTTGACTGCCCATTATTTTATAAGAGCAGAGGGCTTGTCGAACTCCAGCACTTTAAGAGGGGAACGCCACCTCATGAGAGCAGTGCGTTTATGTTAAAGCTCCATTAAGTTGGTGCCACTGATTCGCTTTTTTGCTATATTATTTCCTTTCTATAACGGCTTTTCAGACCTTTGCCTCATTGATTGTTTGCTGGCGCTTCGATGTCGGCACATTGCCATGCTTGCTCTTTTTCGCAACAACAGCTTTTTTACTATTTTTTTATTGGCGGCATACATCGTTGTGCTGCGCCTTTCGGCCCTTTTAGGTTGGGTATCGCCATTGGAGGGCGATAATGTGTCGGGTGGGTGGTTTTATTACTGGCTTTTGGGCCATTTTGATGCTATGCCACGGATATCTGCACAAGTTGCTGCAGCGCTGGTCTTCGTTCAGGCCCTTCTGGTTAACCGTCTGGTTGGTAAATATCGGATGATGGAAGAGCGCACCTGGCTGCCGGCTCTGTCATATGGTTTGGCTGCCTCCTGTATACCGGATTTTCTGTTTCTCTCACCAGCTCTGGTGGTCACCACGTTCATTCTTTTGGGGTTGCAACAGCTCTTTTCGGTTTATCGGCGTCCGTTGGCATTTTCGGCTGTTTTCGACGCAGCGGTGTGGTTTACGGTAGCCACCCTATTCTATCCGCCGGCAGTGTGGTTTTTACTAGCGGGTTTTTTAAGTTTTTTCATCTTGCGGTCGTTTAGCTTGAGGGAGCAAATTGTTTATGCTGTGGGTATACTGGCTATTCTGATCATTGTTCATACTGGTTTATTCTGGTACGATCTCCTCGACGACTTTTGGGCCATTCAGCTTGCTCGTTCTTTCAGTTGGCCGCATCCTTCCATCCCGCAGGAGCCGCGCTTGCGTTTATCCGTTGGGATAGTGGGTGGGCTGTTGCTTGTTGCGGCTTTGGGCTTTAACGTATATTATCACAGACGCACCATTCAGGTGAAGAAGTACAACGATGTTTTGTATTGGTTCTTTTTAGCCGGTACCCTTTCTGCTTTTTTTCGGCTGGGCAGTACCCTCGACGGCTTCTTGTTGTGCATGCCAAGTGCTAGTATTTTCCTCGGTTATCTCTTTCAGAGCTCTCGAAGAAATCCGCTAATAGAGTTTTTTCATTTGGCCCTGTTTATTTCGGTCTTAGTGTTGCAGTTCTCAAGCAAGTTTTTTTGAAGTCTTATCGAAACGCTTTTTTCTTATGAAATTTGGGGTTATTGTTTTTCCCGGCTCCAATTGTGATGACGACATGGTGCATGTGTTGGGCGATGTTCTGGGGCAAGTGGTAGAAAAAGTATGGCATAAAGACGCCTACTTGCCTGCGGGAGTAGATTGCGTGGTGCTTCCGGGGGGGTTTTCTTACGGCGATTATTTGCGGGCAGGCGCTATCGCGCGTTTTTCGCCCATTATGCAGGCCGTCAAGGCTTTTGCAGAGGAAGGCGGATGGGTGCTGGGCATCTGCAACGGCTTTCAAATCCTATGCGAAGCGGGTCTCTTGCCTGGCATTTTGCTGCGCAACGCCAATCAGCAATTTATTTGCGAAAATGTGTGGATAAAACCTGCTACGACCCGCTCACCTCTGACGGCCAACTTAGATCCGGAGCGTGCGCTTAAAATACCTATTGCCCATGCCGAGGGGCGTTATTATGCCGACGACGCGACGCTTGAGCGATTAGAAGCCAATGAGCAGGTGCTTTTTCGCTATTGCACGCCCTCTGGCGAGTTAACTCCCGAGGCGAATCCCAATGGCTCGCTTCGCCACATTGCCGGGGTGTGCAACGAGCGGCGCAACGTATTGGGCATGATGCCGCATCCAGAACGCGCTGCCGAGGAAGTGCTCGGCAATGAGGACGGGCGCCTGCTTTTTGAGTCGCTGTTAGCTGCTGTAGCGGCTGTTTAGGCTTGCGGCGGTGGCGGCGAGGTCTTGGCTTGTGGCGGCTGCACTTCAAACAGTGCCAAAACGATGTTGCCCATATAAACACCCAAGGCAGACTCCACGAGTGTGAGGAAAATCACCATATCCTGAAAGCTCAGGATGTTGGGGGCAAAAGCCTTAAGAGAAATGAGCAGCATCACGATAGCGAAGTGCCCATGGACCAACCAGCGCACCAGTGCGCTAATAGTTACCTTAGAGCCGTTTCCGTTTATCGTAGGGTCTGCGATGCTGCGCCCGATGTAGCGAAATACGGCTCCGCCGTACATAGCGGTGATGGGGCCAAGGATGCCCATAAGCGTCGTAAATTCCTCGAAGTCGAATCCCGTCAGCAAGTAATACAGGCACGAGACTCCAATGAGAGCAAAGTGGTAGATGAGTATTTGCCGAGCGATTTGTGCTCGGGGGTTTAGGCTTTTTTGCAATGTAGCCTCAGTAGTAGTGGTCTCAGCGTGAGCCGAACTTGGCGCCGTAGAGGTGGCCGATGTTGCTGCCATAACAGTTGAATTTCGATAAAAAATTATTGTCGAATGAGGTGGTCTACCAGGCGTTTGAACAAACGTTGTTGGTATTCCTCCAAATTTTCTTTGTATTTTACAGAAAGGTCTTTATAGTCGTTTTTTCGAGGGGGGAAGAAGATGCCGCTTCCGTATTTACCCTGAAACTCCCAGTTCAACTCTGTGTCCGCACCGCGCTGAGTACACCAAACGGAGATGCGGTGGTATTCGTAGTAGCCATCGGGACAAATTTCGTGACTTAAATGGGTAACTTCAAGCACAAATTCACTAAACGTCACAAAGGAGGTATCGAGGCGCGCACGCCAGAGAATGGGCGTGCCCTTGGGTTTGTAATAGTTGATGAGAAAGCGCCTGGCTTTAGCCGAAACGACTGATGCCTGCTGGTCCGGAATGGTGGCTCTACCCTCGCCTAGGTTAACGCTTCGCATGGCTGAAGCTGTAGGCAAAGACACCTGGAAAGCGTTGCCACGCACAGAGCGCCCTTCGCGTAAGATACGCCCTTGCTCGCTTCGGATGCGCATTAGGAAGTGCGCAGGCTCGTGGCAACGCACGACTACTTCGGCCTGCTCTTCGTGAATTTCGGCCAGAAAAGCCCATTTGCGCAGCAAGCGTTCGCGAAAGTGCTGGCCGTACTGGCGGAAGTTTTCTTGTTCGAGGCGTTCCCAAGCACACTGCAAAGAGTCGCACACCCGGGAGCCTTGGTAGGCTGCCCGCAGAAAGAGCGTTACCTTCTGAGGCGAAACAGCAACGCTATCGGCGTAGAAAATGTGGGCTAATTCCGTTTGGGCGAGCCATTGCTGATAGTCGTGCATTCGGGCGCGGAAGAAATCTTCGTGCGCTCGCAAGTCTTCCTCTAAAGGTGACTGGGCGAAGGCGTTTAGGGATGTGGCTATCACCATTCCTGTAAGCAAAGCCAGGCTGGTGAAAGAAATCGGTTGCATGACAGGTATGTTTGATGAGCAGCGCTAAAGATGACGGAGGACTAAGAACGGCTATTTTGGAAACCTTATATTTTAACATTTGGATGAATGGCTAAGTTCTTCGACATAAAATCAAAATTTTTCGACCTTCTGGTGTGGTTGTTCCAAACAGATACCTATCTCCACCCTCTGAAAGCCCTAATCGTTTGCGCATTTGTTGGGCAGATTCGGGAAAATGGCGCACACCGACGTTGGCCTTTCGCTCCGGCAGATACTGCTGAACGGCTCGTCGGTCGTACTTAAGTACCGCCTCTACAGCAAAGCATTTGGCCGGCACATTAGGCACAAATACCTCCGAAGTGTACAAATGTGCATGTGGGTGCAGCTTGGCCAATCCATAACGCACAGCGAATGTTTTGAATGCTCCGGCTTTCAAAATCGCCGCGTTAGGCTCATATAAATAGCGCTTAGGGGCACTAAAGAGTGGCAAGCTGCGATGCTCTTCAGAGCGGCTAAAGGTAAATGCGTATGTGCCACGTGAAGAGAGCGCTACCGCCTCAATGGGCGTTTTATCGAGGTTGGTCGATTTTTGACGCAAGAGCAAGAGCACCTCTTTGACCTCTCCTTCCGAAGAGACAACCCACACGCGATCAACGCTTTGCAATTGCTCCATAGCTAGGGTCAAGTCGAGCATGGGGGCGGCCTTGATGAGTACTTGGGGTGCTCGTCGGAGCAATAGTTCGCGCAAAGCGAGCACGTTAGGCGAGCACGCTTCCAAGTCGAATACTCGCTGCCGTTGCTCGTTGCGCCGGGCCGGGTCTAAGTAAATCAGATCGAAGTGCTCTTCACTTTCCTCTAGGAAGCGCTCAGCCTCTCGGATTTGCACGCGGATGTTTGAAGCGCCCAGCAAAGCAAAGTTGTGCCGAGCCATTTCTACTAGGGCTGGTTCTCGCTCAACGTAAACTACCTCCTCAAAGCTCTTAGCCCAAAAAAAAGCATCTATTCCTAAGCCTCCCGTCAAGTCGAGTAAGCGCCGCCCAGAAAACAAACGGGCTTTGAAGTGCGCTGTTTGTTCCGACGACGCCTGCTCCACGCTCACAGCGGGCGGCAGAGCCAAATCGAAGCGAAACCACGAGGGAACTTTTGCTCGGAGCTTGCGGAGGGCGACCAAATGCGGAAGAAGTGCGGAAACCCTGATTTGTGGGTACCGATGAGCCGACAGGGCTAAAGTAGCTAAGTCGGCATCTAGGTATTGACGCGCAAAGGCCTGTTCTTGCTCGTTCAGTATCACGGGTTTGGGCGGAAACGTCGAAGCGGTTAGCGCATTTTAGTGTTGGCTATGGCCACAGTAGCCATGCTTAAGCGGATGTTGGGCGCCTTCAGCAAAGCTCTGCCACAGGCCTCCAGCGTAGCGCCGGTAGTGAGCACATCATCCACCAGTAGAATGTGTTTGCCCTCTACAGCTTCAGGTCGTGTGAGGGCAAATACTTCCTCTACATTGTCGAAGCGATCCATGCGGCGTTTGCGCGTCTGCGACTCAGAAAAGCGCAGTCGCGATAATGCGTCCTTTAGAATAGGAATACCCATTGTCTCTGAGATGCCCGAAGCAACTAAGGCACTTTGATTGTAGCCGCGCATTTGCTCCTTGTCGGGATGGAGCGGTACGGGCACGACGGCCTCGACTGACTGAAACAAAGGTGAGCGTTTGAGATGACCTCCCAACAGCCGCCCCAGCTGAATGCCGATATGGGCCTGACCCTGGTACTTCAAGCGATGCAAGGCGCGTTGGATTGGGCTTCGATGCTGGAAGAAATAAAGCGCCGCTCCGCTTTCCAATGGGATACGCCCCCAGAAGCGCTCGGTAAACTCGTTCTCCCTCGAAAAGCACATGTTGCCTAACACCAGCTGCTGTTGGCAATGTATGCAGAAGCAAGTTTTTGCGCGTGCTGCAGATCGCCCACATCCGGGGCACAATTCCGGGTAAAACACCCACAAAAGGTCGGCAGCCCATCGGCCTATCTCACGAATTGCTCGCATAAGGAAGGAGAGACCATGCGAAACAAAAATAAAAGGAAAATCAAAAATGGAAAGAGATGAAGGCGAGGGAAATGGAAGTGGATGGGCTTTTGCTCCCTAATGAAATGAGCTGTATCACCGGCGGTTGAGGTCTTGGCGCGCAAAGACCTTTTGCAGCAGCGCTGTAGTGCGCGCCACAGGGTTGCGTCGGATATTTTTCTCCTCCTCTTCGATTTTAGCAAATAGGCCTTTGAGTGCCTCAGTTGTTACGTATTGGCCGAGGTCGGTATTCACTTTATTGACCAGCGGTATTTGATTATAGGCCGTCGTGGCATCGCGCCATAGCTTATTAGCTCCGATGTTGTCTAACGCTCGCACCATAACGGGGTTGAACTTGTCGTAGAGCTGTTGATACGTTGTGCGGCGCAGGTATTCGGTGGCAGCATTGTCTGCTCCCATCAGGATGTTGAAGGCATCCTGAAAAGTCATGGCTCGAATGGCAGAGAGGAAGATAGGCCCCGCCTCTTTAGCCGCTTCTTCGGCGCCTCGGTTGATGCGCTCGAGCAGTTCATTTTCTAAGTTGCTGAAACCAGGAACGTTGCGCAAGCGATCCGATACCGTGCGCGCTTCAGGGGGCAGCAAAATTTTGTAGGGGCTTTTGAAGTAACCGTCGCGGGCTGACAGGGTATTGACACCGTTGCTAACACCTCGGTTAAGGGCTTCTTTGAGGCCCTGACTTACTTCGGCTGACGTTGGCTCGCGCATGGTTTCGTTAGCCACGTTCAGGAGCGTATCGCAGCTGCTTGAAAAGAGAACAAAGGCGGTAAGGACAGGGAAAAGCGCTGATTTGAGCATGGCGGATGGGCACAAAGACTTTTTTGTGGAAAGAAGCTGGTTGTCTTAAAATGTGCAGAAGTCCAGTACTTGAAGAATGGACAGATGCACGATGTGATGAATAACGTCGGGACCCTTTGGTGGGTTGAGGTACTGATTCATGTAGCCGAGTTCAAGGCGCGTGTGGCCTTTGTGTAGGATGCCAACAGCCAAAAGTAGACGGTTCTGGTCGAATAGGTTTGGGTTGATGTCGCGCGAAGCGCTGTTAAGGAATACTTCATTTTGGATCGCTAAGTAGGGTTGCGCCTGAGTGGGAGATGTTCTTGACAAGGGTAACAGAGTGCGGTTGAAGTAGCGGAGGCGAAAACCTTGACGCCAGCCCTCTTGCCCGTCGTTGTGAGCTACCCAACGCTCTTCGAGGCGGAGGCGATGCGTCATGGAGTGGCCGCTACTCCACAACACGGTGTGCAGATATTGTTGCCAAAGTCGGTGCTCACCGTAGTAGCCGTTTTCGCCGTAATTGCCAATGAGTGCATAACCCAAGGTAAGGTTAGTGGCTGATGAAAGTAAATGCTGCAGGCCCACACGGACCAGCGATTGATTGGTCCGATGCACGCGCTCGTCGGTGCGAAACTGGAGGTCGGCGTGCAGACCCCAATGCTGGCTCAGGCGATATTGGGCAAAATAGGTAAACCAGTTGGCATTCTGTTGTTTTTGAGCATTCAAAAATAGGCTGAGCTGCAGAAAAAAAAGCAGAGTAGAAAAGCGCAGAAGCATGAGCAAGCGTGTGTAAATTTAATAGCGCCAAAGGTATTTATAGGTTTTACAAGCGGCAGTTATTGGGTGAGCTGATTTAAGAAGTCTTTAACCATTGGCAGTTTTAAAGGCTTTGCATCCTTGGGCGAGGCACTGTTTCTCGAAAGCCATGGACGACAACGCCCTCAACCGTACGCAAACACAGGAAGCGGATGGCCTATGCTAAAGGATAAGCCGCCTAAAGATGTTCTTTTGGCTTCAAATAAGGCGAGTGTTGGGCAGACTTCACCCTTGCTTTTGACTTCTCATAGCTCAGCCCTGTCCGCAATTTTTCCGTCCCTTCCCTCATCTGTGGGAGCCACTTGTAGGGTTCTCTTTACCCTTCTTCCTCCTTTGCCTTCCTCACTTTTGAAATTCATTAACAACTATTAACAGTTTTAGGCCTTCTTTTTGGCTAATAATAGCGTTCTCTTTTCGATATATGGGTATGAAGCTCCCAGACTTTTATAACTCCAATCTTTTAACACAAAAACGGTTTAATCCGCCATGCTGATTCTCACTTGTTTACTGCTCATGCTTCTGGTGTTTGGCAATAAAATGCTGAAAGAAGCCTGATATTTCCTCCCGCAGGCTTTGCCTGAGCGCTGAAGTGTTCCGAACAATCTCTTTCTTCGAATAAAAAACCTCGAGAGGTGCTTTGCTATCGAGGTTTTTTTCTTTTCTAAAGGAGGATAAAAAACCCTTTGGCTCAAGCGGCGTTCAGATGAGCATGGCAAGCAATCCTTCTGAAAATGGCCAGGTAACGGGCATTCAGTGGGCTTCGTGGCGATACTTGTGGCGCTTTTTTCGGATGATTTGGGCGGTATCGCCTTCTCTGGCCTTGGCCAACGCGGTGTTGCGTTTGCTGCGGTCGGTTGTTCCGTTATTGCTGTTGTACGTTGGCAAAGAGATAATAGATGGTGTAGTGCGGGCAGCGTCGGCTCCGGAGGAAGTTTGGCGGCCGATGCATCCTTTGTGGGGCTGGGTTGCGCTGGAATTTGGGTTAGCGGTAGCTAGTAGTCTCTTAGCTCGAGCCATTACTCTGACAGATAGCTTGTTAGGCGATCTAGTCAATCACGACTCTTCGGTGCGCATCATTCGGCATGCAGCCACACTCGACTTATACCAGTTCGAAGACGCAAATTTTTACGATAAATTGGAGCGGGCGCGCACGCAAACGGCTAGCCGGTCGGTGCTGATGAGTATGGTGCTATCGCAAGCTCAAGACCTCATTTCGGTGTTTTTTTTAGCCGCTGGTTTAGTGGCTTTCAACCCATGGCTAATTGTTTTGCTGGTCATAGCAGTTATTCCGTCTTTCATTGGAGAAACGCGCTTTGACCGCGAAGGCTATTCGCTGACCCGCTCCTGGACGCCTCAACGGCGCGAACTAGACTATCTGCGCTATATCGGAGCGAGCAGTGAGACGGCTAAGGAAATTAAAATATTCGGTTTAGAGAACTTCCTAGCGGAGCGCTTTCGCGCCATTTCCCAGCAGTACTATTTAGCTAATCGGCAGTTGGCCATGCGGAGGGCTTTTTGGGGAGGGTTGCTGTCGGTGCTTAGTACGGCTGCTTACTACGGTACCTATGTTTACATCATCGCGCAAACGGTGGCTGGCAGCCTTTCGCTGGGTACGCTAACCTTTTTAGCTGGTGCTTTTAGTCGCCTACAAGAAATGTTGTTAAGCATGGTTGGGCGTTTTTCACGCATGGCTGAAATGGCCCTGTACTTGCGCGATTTGTTCGAGTTTTTGTCTCTGAAGCCGCTGTCTGAAAATCACATGGGCCAGCGATCTGTACCTAGGCCTATGCGCGAAGGCATTCGATTTGAAAATGTCGGCTTCCGCTACCCAGGTAGTGAGGTGTGGGCACTGCGCCACGTTAGTTTTACTCTTGCTCCAGGTGAAAAACTGGCTTTAGTGGGTGAGAACGGCGCAGGCAAAACGACCTTAGTCAAGCTACTGGCTCACTTGTATGAACCCACGGAAGGCCGTATTTTACTCGATGGCGTGCCGCTGTGCGAATACCGGCCCGAAGATTTGCGTCGAGAAATCGGTATTATTTTTCAGGACTATGTGCGCTTTATGTTTACAGCAGCGGAAAACATCGCCATCGGCGATATTGAGGAGCGCAGCAATCGCGCGCGCATTGTGACGTCGGCCAACAAGAGTTTAGCGGATGCTATTATCGAAGGGTTGCCTCAACGCTACGACCAAATGTTGGGCAAGCGTTTTTCCGGAGGCGTAGACCTATCCGGTGGTCAGTGGCAAAAAATTGCGTTGGCGCGCGCTTACATGCGCCAGGCGCAAATCGTCATTTTGGACGAACCTACAGCTGCCTTAGATGCTCGCGCGGAACATGAAGTGTTCCTGCGCTTTGCTGAACTAATGCGCGAGCGGGCTGCCGTGCTCATTAGCCATCGCTTCAGCACTGTGCGCATGGCTGATCGCATCCTCTTCTTGGAAAATGGGCGCATCAT
>CALHAM010000005.1 GCA_937934275.1 uncultured Saprospiraceae bacterium
ACCTGGTCGATGAGTGGGTCTTTGTTAGGTGAGCTTTTGCCGTGGCTGCTGTAGTGGTCGAGCACTTCCTCGAGGGTTTGGAAGCGCCCATCGTGCATGTAAGGAGCTGTGAGCGCGATGTTGCGCAGCGTTGGCGTGCGGAATTTGCCGTTGTCGGTGCGCCGATTGTTAACCGCGCCGCGCCCTTTATCCTGAAAATCGTCGAGGGTTGCCGCTTCGTCGAGGCCGTTGTTGAAGTATTGGTTGCCCGTTAGCGTAAAGCCACCGTGACAGTGGAAGCACTGCGCGTCGGGCAGTCCGACTGCAGCGCCTTCTTCGAAATACATGAGTTTGCCGTCGAGTTCTTCGTCGTCGAGGGCGTCTAAGTCGCCTTGCAAGAAGCGATCGAATTTGGACGTTCCGCTGCTAATGAGGATGCGCTCGAACTGTGCGATGGCCTTAGCCGCCAGTTCTTTCGTAATTTCCTCGCGATCTCGAATGCCGAAGGCTTTGCGAAAAAGTTCGGGGTAGTTCGGATGCTGTTTCAGTTTTTGGATGACGTTTGGCCAAGTATTGTGCAGTTCGATGGGGTCTTCCACCGGGAGGAGGGCTTGCTCTTCCAAGGTGCGCACGCGTCCATCCCAAAACAGACCATTGGTTGCATAGGCGATGTTGAGCAAGCTCATGGAACTGCGCCGCCCAGCAATGCCGTCGATGCCAACCGAAACGGGCAGCCCATCGGTAAAGCTCAAGTGCGGCAGGTGGCAGGAAGCGCAGGATTGCGTGCTGTCGGCCGACAAAATGGGATCGTAAAACAGCCGTCGGCCCAATTGCACCCCGTCCACCGTCATTGGGTTATCGGGCGGAATGGGAATCTCCGGAAAGTGCGGCGGCTTCACCACCGCATAGGGCTTCGGTCGGTAGGGAATGTGCAAGAGATCGCCCTTTTCAGGCTCGAGCAAATCTTTTTGACAACTTTGCCACACAGTGAGGCCCCCCAAAGCAACGGCAACAAACCACAAACGCCACGTAAAACCTTTCATAGCAAGTGAAATTTACTGAGTGACTGTCGTCGCGTTTCGAAAGTTATTCATCAGTTTAGTGGCGATAACCACGTCGTTGAAGTCGTTAGACGTGATGTGGTTGTACGGATCCTTCAAGTCGAGCCACTGACCGTTGATGAGAAAGAGCTTTCGAAGATCAAAGGCTACGACAATGTCAGGTGCGCTAGCCTCTACTCGTATGGGCAAGTCAAAGGTGTATTCGCGAAAGACGGCGTCGGAGCCACAGTGATAGATGAGACCGCCGTCGGGCTGTCCATCTTTGTTTAGGTCTACACGTCCCTCTATTTTGTTGAAGATGTAGCCTTTCCAGCCAATCCAATATTCGCCTTCGCGGCTGAGCGGATGTCCAGCAGGGAAGTCTTTAGGCTGCTTGGCATTGAGCGCGGGCGGTACGCCATAGCCCAAACGAATGCCCGCATATTGGCCTTCTGAGGCTCGAAGGGTAAGTGTCACGTTCACCGCAGTATCCGAAGGAGCATCGTCGGGCGTAAAGTCAACCCATTCGATGCTGCTGAGGCGTTCCAGGGTGCCGTCGCTTCTGAGCAGCGCGAGGTTGCTCATGTAGGCATTAAACCGAAAAAAGTCCACCCAGTAATTGTCGTAGTCGTATTTCGCATAGCGCACGATTGGCTGGCCATCGTACAGCGCTCGAAAAGTGATTTTCACCTCTCTTTTAGGTCCAGCGTTGTCTTTGGTGCCGTCGCAGCCGGTACTAAACCACAAGCTACCAACGGAGAGGCCAACAAGAGCTATCCGAGCAGTCCATCGTGTCATATTTAATGGTTTTTATTGATTGAAAATCCGTTGTCTGCCTCGCGTAGGCGAGCCTACAAATTTACTCAGGTAAAACTAATATAGCGTTGCTAAGGTTGCTCCAAATGCGCGCTTTCCACGCTGGAGTGTCGCCAATTGTCCAATCGACACCTTGAAACAGCTGTCGGAAATCTACGGCCAGCTGTAGGCGGAAGTCATATCCGCCTTCGCGCAGGAAAGGCCCTGGGCTTTCGAGCACTTGAGAGCTAAAATCTGGAGCGCTGAACGTTAGGGTGTCAGCAGGCGTATCGGGCAGCGTGTCGCGCACAACGACCAGCTGCAGGGCGGCAAAGCCACGGTCGGGGCCTAACCACAGAGCTTCGGGTTGAGGCCCCAAAGGATGTCCTGGGGGAGCGAGCGCCGGGATGACGCGCTGCGCCAAGTCGGGAACGCCCACGCGGAAACGCATGGCGGAAAAAGTGCCGGCAGCTCGAAACTCCCCTACAGTATAATCTACTATTGTGCGGCGCAAGACGAGGGCATCGTTCGTCAGCACCTGCGGCACCGTGTCACCTTTAGGCGTGCGCACCGAGAGCGTTATCGTGTCCACTATCGAATAGGCCCGCCCGTTCTGAATGGCCTGAAAGCTAGAGAGGTAAAAAACAGCCTGGCGGATGCGAAACCACCGCCCAGGCGCATACTCATAAGCGGCATTGGGCAGCCAAATGGCAGTGTCGAACAGCGGCACATAGCGTAGCCGAAGTTTCGGGTAGTTGCAACAACAACAACAGGCCTTGTCGGCCGCTACGTCAAAATTGACGGCCTCGACGTCCAAACACCCTTCGCGAGGCTCGAAACAGCCCGTCATTCCCCAAAGCAAGCAGGATATCCACAAAAACGCGATTCTTTGCATGTGTCCTTTTGGCGCTAAAAACGAGCACAGTGCTGCTCCCGTTGGTTTACTTTCCTGCTTCCACCTCGCGCATAAGCTGCCGCACAATTTGCTTCAGCTGCGAAGAGAACTCCTTCTCTAATATCCAGTGGTAATAGTTTCGATCCCGCGCGAAGACCTCCTTAACGGGCTGGCCGATGTATTTTCCAAAATTAAAGACCGGCGTGCCGTCGGGAAGCAAGCGTATGCGCTGCGTAACGTCTAAGAAGGCGTTGTCGTTGGTAAAGTCGTGTAGGGCTTGAATGTCGTTTTGAATGGGCTTTTCGATGCGCCGGCCCTCTTCGTCCGAGAGATCTTGGTCTTGGTAGCGCGAGATTTGGCTTTGAAGCACCTCGAGGGTAGCGCGTACATCGGCCAGGGCGTCGTGCGCGCCGGTCAGTTCTTTATTGCAGTAGAAGCGATAAGCGGCCTTAAGGGTACGCGGCTCCATTTTGTAGAAGATTCGTTGTACATCCACCAAGCGGCGGCTGCGGATGTCGAAGTCCATCCCTGCGCGAGAGAACTCCTCAATAAGGACGGGAATATCAAAGCGGTTGGAGTTGTAGCCCGCCAAGTCAGCATCGCCAATGAAATCCCAAATGGTTTGGGCCAACTGCAAAAAGGTGGGCTTATTGGCCAGATCCTTGGGCGTAATGCCGTGTACCGCCATTGCCTCGGCGGAAATAGGGATGCCTGGGTTGACCAAAGTGCTAAACTCCTGCGGCTCGCGACCGTCTTTGAACACCTTAATCATGGCAATTTGCACAATGCGATCGCGCAGGACATTCAGGCCTGTGGTCTCCACGTCGAGCACGACCAAGTCGCGCGTCAGATTGAGTTTTATCATACAGCACGCCTAATTTGGGCGTAACGAAAAAAAACATGCATCAGCAGCTCTTCAGGCTTGTTCTGAGGCGTCTCCCCCCCTAAGCAGCCCCTGCTTGCGCGCCGTTTCGGCATAGCCGTGCAACTGAACGGGTTCGCGCACTTTGCGCAGCCTTAGGTTGAGCATTTCTACGAATAACGAGAAAAAGATAGCGAAGTAAAGGTAGCCCTTCGGAATAGCGCCCTCGATGAAGTGCCCCTGGTGCGCCGCTTCGCCAATGAGCGAAAAACCAATGAGCAACAAAAAGGCCAAACCGAGCATTTGCACCGTCGGGTGCTGGTTCACAAAACGACTCACTGGGCCAGCAAAGGCCATCATCACCAACACCGAAATGACTACGGCAAGAATCATGATGACCAAGTCTTTCGTCAGTCCGACTGCCGTTAGGATGGAGTCGAACGAAAAAACGATGTTGATCAGCGCAATTTGAACAACAGCCAAACTCAGTGCCTGCTCCCCCGCCTGAACCTTAGGGTCATCTCCCGAACGCGGACTTTCCAATTTGTGGTGAATCTCCGTCGTCGCCTTGTACAGCAAAAACGCACCGCCTAAAAACAAAATTAGGCTTTGCCCCGTCACCATCCCGTGAAGCCCAGGCAGATCTACCTGAAACAGCGGCTTGGTCATGCCGATAATCCATACCAACACAAACAGCAGCGCAATGCGGAAGCCCATGGCCAACAGCAGACCTATATGGCGCGCCTTCCTTTGATCTTCTGGCCGCAACTTCGAAGAAATGATGGACAAGAAAATGATGTTGTCTACGCCCAATACAATTTCCAGAAACGTCAGCGTCAGCAGGCTGATCCAAACACTACTGGAGGTAAAGTCAGGTAAAGTCAGCATAACAAGAAATCGAACGCTCGTATAAAACGAGCTGCAATGTTATGAACACCCAGCACACTGGCTACGCATTTTGTGAAAAGAACTTCAAGTAAAAAAGCTTGCCTCCATGGCGGCGTTTTTCGCCAAAATCCGCTTCAACGGGCGGCAAAGTTACTTCCGAGTTTTGAGCACACTAATAATATCGTCTCACCATTCAAACTACATGACTATGAAAACGCTCATTCTAAGCTTAGTGGCTCTGTTTTCCATGGCATTCTCACCAGAAGGATGCGTGGGTGATATTAGCTTTTTCTCCGGGCCTTTGCCCCAGGAGGGGCAACCGCTGGAGCGATTTCCCCAAGACCCAACGGAATCCACTACAACGTGTCCTTCAACGAAGACAGCACCCAGGTAGAGCTGGAAGTCTTGGAGTTAAAGATAGAAATCCCGCGGGTAATGCAAGTCGTTGAGAGCAAATACTCCTATCTTAAGATCCTCGACAGGTTCATATACGAGCAGCTAAAACCCAGCACTGAAATTCAAACCCTAGCGAATGAGGACGACACCGAGGACCCTAAAGAGCGGAAAGGATTGGTGGAGAAAGAAGCGCAAGTACGATACACCAATGAACAGGTATCCATATATTTTACGAAGCCCTACCACAAGAGTATTCACCTCACCCGCGTCGGCCAATATTGGAGGGTAGAGCAATTTAGCGATAGGAAGACTTACGATCTAAAAGCTAAAATTAATCTGGAAGATACCGAATACTACCCGTGCATTATTCTGCAAAAAGGCAAGCGCCTGTGCATCAATACGTCTTTTGAGATGCCCTTGGATTCTAGTGGCGAAAAAACAGCAAAGCTCTGGTCTTTAGATTGCCTCGACTTTTCCCTGCCGAGCATCATAGAGCGTTGCACAGCAGATCCATATGTATTTTTAAGGATGGCTCGAGAAGGCGAGGCAAGTGCTACTATGGTTCGCGTAGACTCCGTAAGGGGAGAAAGGTATCCAGAGCCTTCTACGCCCAACAGAGTGGACGCTCCGCAAGACATAGGAGAGAACGCCGTTATCGACGGGCAAGACGTGCTCACCGTAGAACAAGACAATTCTCAGCAAGACGAGAGCCACTCTTCCGACAACAGCTGGATTTACTTGGTGTTGCCTACTGACAAGCTCTTAGAGAAAACCCTCAACACCAAAAAGGAGTGGTGGGCGACATATAGGCGCGCCAAGGGCGGTTTTGCGGAATTAGGGGAGCAATTAATCGGCGAGTGGGATAAAAAACCGCTGAAGATAGCCAAGGGGGTCATTTAGGGAGCGTCCGTTGAGGGGCGCTGCCCGCGGTTTTGGTCTTGGGCGGTGCCGTTTGCCAGCGAAGGGTTTCAATGAGGCGATTGACGTCTTGGCGCATAAAGTCGAGCACGGGAGCCAGGGAGTCGGGGCGGGCCTGCGTTTTAAAATACAGCGCTCCGCGTAGGAAGTGGCGAGTAGAGTCTGTCAGGAAGAACTGGTAAGAGGAGGCGGTAGCGCCTTCGAGGTTGAAGACGATGCCGTGCACGCGGTCGGCGGTGCGGTGCACCGGTATTTCCTCGATGTAGTTGGCCTTGATGTTGTGCTTTTGAGCCATGGTGAAGGCGTCTTGCACCAGTTCGTCGAAGCGGGCGCGGCTATTGATAGGGTAATAGCTGAAGTGAATTTGGGCGTTCAGCGGGCGCACGTGCAAGGTGAACCAGCAGTCGCTTTTAGGCCCTTCGTCGAAGAAGGAGACATCCTGTTCCACTTCGGCGTAGGTAGGCATGTCGAAGGTAAAGGGGCAACCGCCGGCAAGGAAGGGCTGATAAGTTTTCTCAGGGTAGATGACACGCGGGTAAGCGCGCGGTTTGGGTATGGGGACTTGGTCTGTGCAAGCGGCCCACGCGCAAACGAGGGTGCTGATGGCAAAGAGAAAGAGCAGTAAGCGCATGATGGATATTAGCACTGGCTTTGCAGCACATTGATGCTGATGGTCGTCAGGTCGTTGTCGGGGAAGAGAGCCTGTCGGGTTGGGTCTGGGCTTAGGCCGGCTTCAGTGGCGATGCGGTGAAAGATATCTGCCTCCAGGATGTACTGATCTGAGAAGCCGTGGGTAGCATCGTAAGCCGTAGCGGGCGTTCGGCCCAAGTTGGCGGCGGTGCGCTCGGGCGGCAGCGTGTGCAGTTCGATGACGAGCAGCCCGAAGCGCCCCGTATAGGGCGCCCAGCGTTGGAGGTGCTCCAGCAGGCTGGCCTCCACGTCGTTATTGCTCAAGCGGTGTCCTCTATAAGCGTAGGCCCCCGTGGAGGTGCTCAGGCGCGCATGGGGCTGTTGAGGTGGGTTCCAGGGCCGATTGTGGTCTAGGAAAGTGCGGACGTGAAGCAGGTCTTCGATGGCAATGCCGTAGTCGTCGCGCAAATCGCGCGCGAAGCGGTCTGGCTGGCTGATGTCGCCCCACATTACCTTAGCCCAGATATTGGCCTTCGAAAGGTTGGTCCGCGTAACGCGCAAGGCTACTTCGTTGAAGTCGGCGCCGACCAGGAAGAGCGGGTATTCGTCGAGCATCTCCCCGCGCAAGGTGTGGCGAGCGATGATGTCAAAAAGGTGCTCCAACAGCGCCCCGTTTCCACAGCCCATATCGGCGATGCCGCGCGGCTGTTCCTCGATGGGGCGGTTGAACAACTCAACGACAATTTCGTCCAGCTTCTTGAAGTAGGTAGCGTGCGCCCCGCCACTGCCCCAAACGTTCATCTCTCGATCGACGTGCAGCTCGGAGCCGCCCGGAGCCTTATTCCACAAAACTTCTGGATCGCCGAAGATGAGCTCATCCACCTGCCGAAACGTCGGCACGTAAGACACCGTTACCCCGTAGGCACTGGCCCGCTGAGCCAAAAACAGGCCTTTTTCCGTGAATCGATAGGTCGCCCCTCGTTTCTCGAACCAACCTAAGAAGGTAAAGAAGTCCAGTATTCTACCAAAGCTTTCGGCGTCGTCGTGAAACTCTTCCGGCTTGAAGGAAGCTTCCATAAAATACTTGTGGAACATGCCGCCCATGCCGAGCGCTACTACTGTAGGACCAATGGCCATGCCCTCAATATGGTGGAGTACTTGCTGCTGTACGCGCTTTTCTACCTCTGAAGTAGCCGAAGGCAAATCATAACCTCGACAGTACTTTTTAAAAATGCGCTCTAAGGCATTAAACGGCACCCGCTCAAACTTGCGGCGGTGAAAGCGCCCTGAAAAGCGAAGCAACTCCACTACGTCTCGGTACAGAGGGCAGAGGTTAAAGGCCGGTTCGCTCAGTTCATTTGTGCCGCACACCACCCGATCGGCCGCATTGTCCACTTGGTAGTCGAGCCAACCCTGAGCAGCCAATACGCGCAGGGCTACGTTCAGGTAGCCTTCGTTGGCGCGAAAGTGCTGGGCAAGTTCGCCCACCTCAGCCGAACCGCGCCGAAGCAGATACTCTAGCACTCCCTTTTCCCACAGGGCATAGGCTGTCGGAGCAGTAACGATACCGTCCAAATGGCGAAAAATGGTACCTCTCAGTGCAGCCTTTTCTGCTCGGGTCATTTACCAAGAAAGGTCATCCTCGGGCGGATTTTTGCGCTCAAAAGAAGACTTGCGGCGAGGTTCGTCGTCGTCAATGTCCTCGTCTAAGAGTTCATCGTCTTCTTCTTCAAAGTCTTCTTCATCTAAGTCCTCAATAGCGTCGAGGTTTTCGTCTTCGAGGGTTGTGCCTTGCTGTTGAGCTTCCCATTCGGCCTGACGGCGGTCGAACTCTTCGTAGTCGAAGTCGGGCATAAGGTTCGTTTTCACGTGTTCTACCACTTCGTTGAGCGAAGCAAGGAAGCGGTTGAAATCCTCTTTGTAGAGGAATATCTTATGGCGGCGATAGCCGCCGTAGCCGTCTTCGCGGCGAGTGCTTTCCGTGATGGTGATGAAGAAGTCGTTACCGCGCGTTTTGCGCACATCTAAGAAATACGTTCGGCGTCTGCCAGCGCGCACGCGCTTAGAAAAAACACTTTCTTCGCTTCCATCGAAGCCGCGCTGCGAGTCTTCGCCACCGCGTTCGCGGTATCCACTGCGGTCTCGGTCCTTTGCCCATTCACGGTCTCGCTCGCGAGAGTTGCTGCGTTCGCGATATCCTCCTCGTTCGCGGCGCTCAGCATTGCGCGGTTGGTTGCCTCCCGAATTGCGCCGCTTAAAAAACCCGTATTCCACTGCGTTGTGTTTTGTGATGAAATCTAGTTATGGCGTCTAAACTTGAGCAAAGGTAGGCGTTCTGTTTAATCCGCATCCTTTTTTAATTGGCATTATTGGAGCGATAAAACGCGGTTTGCGTCCTGTTTTTGTGCGTTAGGGGCCAAACGACGTTTGGCTAAGGGGGATGCAGGCGCTCCTGAAAACCTTTTTCCGGAGCGTTTTTCAGTTCTGGGCTGACCAGGCCCGACGCCCCGCCACGATGGTGTGTAGGACGCGCGCGCGAAGGATGTTTTCCGGCGGGCACTCCAGCAGGTTCTCGGAAAGCACTACCACATCGGCGCGTTTACCCGGCACCAACATACCTTTTTCGTTTTCTTCGAAGGCCGCATACGCATTCCAGCGCGTATAAGAAAGTAAAGCCTCTTGCCGGCTCATGCATTGCTCCGGGAAAAAGGCCTCGCCGCTATCAGGTCGTTTGCGCGTAACCGCGGCATACAAGCAAGCCAGCGGGTTGATGTCTTCTACCGGGGTATCGGTGCCGTTGGCCAACCGAGCACCGGCGTCTAGAAGGCTGCGCCAAGGATAGGCGCCTGTTCGGGCGCGCTCTGGGCCAAGGCGCTTGACGACGAAAGGCGCGTCGCTAGTGCAGTGTATGGCCTGCATAGAGGCGATGACCCCTAGCTGAGCAAAGCGCGGGATGTCGGAAGGGTCGAGGTGTTGGGCGTGCTCAATGCGCCAGCGCAGGTCTTTGTCTTTGCTCACAAAAGCGCTGTATAAGTCCAAGAGTTCGCGATTAGCGCGGTCGCCGATAGCGTGCACACACAGCTGCAGGCCCTGCTTGCGGCAAACTTCGGCCGTGCGGCGAAGGGTGTCTAAAGGGGTAACGTTCTGCCCTACGTGGTCGGGCTTGTCGGCATAAGGCTGCAACAGCCACGCTCCATAGGCTCCGAGCGCACCGTCCAGATAGGCCTTTACGGCCCGCACGGTTAGGAAGCCTTTCCCCAAATTCACCTTGGGAAATTCGGCCAACTTGGGCAGGTCAGCCGCGCTGGGCTGCGCGATCATGACCCACAGCCGCACGGGCAATTGACCGCTTTGGGCCAGCCGCTCGAATTGCTCGATTTCCCAAAAACTGCTCCCAGCATCTTGGAAAGAGGTGACGCCATGGCGCAGGCAGGCCTTGGCAGCCAGCGCGACACTGCGCTCGAAGGCGGCCTGTTTTTCCGCGTCGCTGCGCCGGTTCTTGTGCGCCAACAGCGGGCGCGTGATGAGTTCCATGGCGTTCTCCTCGAACACCCCCGTGAGGTTTCCGCGAGCGTCGCGCACAATGCGCCCTCCCAACGGATCGGGGGTCTCGCGGTTAATACCGGCCAGCTGCATGGCTTTAGCATTGGCCAGCAGCGCATGGCCGCTGGCGTGGCGCAACACTACCGGATGGTCGGGGGTGCGGGCGCTCAGTTCGTCGTGGTATGGGTATCCGTTGACGGTGCGCGTCGGCGGCGTTTGCCACTTTTCCTGATGCCATCCTCGACCTTCAATCCACTCGCCAGGCGGCGTGCGCTGCGCTTGCTGCTCTATGCGCTCCACGACCTCCGACCAGCTGACGGCTCCAGCCAGCCCAACGATTTGTAAACTTTGACCCAAGCCTAAGAAGTGGCCGTGCCCTTCGATGAAACCCGGCATCGCAAAAGCCCCTTGAAGGTCGAGCAGCTCCGTTTGCGGGCCAGCAAAGGCGCGTGCAGCGGCATCGTCGCCTACGTACAGAATCGTATCGCCGCCCATGGCGATGGCCGTAGCCTCTGGCCGAGTGCTGTCGGCGGTAAAGAGGCGCCCGTTGTACAGAATAAGGGTTGCCATCGGCTTTTTCTCCGTACAAGAACAAACGGCATAAGCCAGCACAACCAACAAAAGACTCCGAAAGAGTGCAGTTTTCATGAAAATGATACGACGAACAGCGCTGCTTTGCTCTCGCCAGTTTTCTGTTTTAAAAGCCGTCAAGGCGGATGAGCCTGGCCATTCCGCAAAGGGTTAGGCGAGGCAAATTAGCAGAAATGGCGAGCAAAGATAGCTGTGTTTTCGGACAATGAGCCTTCCTCTCGTGGGCCGCTGCAAAGTCGTACAGCAGTGCTCTCTCCGCTAATGAGGCCAGCTGCGGCGTGCGGTTTCTTGAACAGCCCTTCATCCTTCGGGAAGCGCGCGATTGGGCACCCATTCGGCTCGTTCGACGGAGGTCGGAAGCGATAAGTCTTTCTCTCCCTCCACCAAAGGCGGTGCTGACGCGCACAACGGCAGCATCTGGACGGTGGCGCTCGATGGCGCGCACCACTTTGGCTAACAGGTCGAAATAGTTGGGATCGGTAGCATAACCGGCCCGCGCCACTTCGCGAAGGAACGCCAACGGGTCGGCGCCTACGCACACGGCCGCTGCATAGCGCGGATGGGTGAGGAAGAAGTGCGCGTGGTCATCGAAAGAGCCTTTTGCCGTCCGATAGCGCCTAAACCAGTCTTTCACTCGATATTTCCAAAGCCCCGGCTTCACCGCCGCCATGGCGATAACCGCAGGAAAGCGATGACCTTGGTCAAGGCTTTTCAAATATTCCGTTGTGATCAGCAGTTGGCGCTTGCGCGGTAGGTCCGCCGCCTTGGCCTTGATGCCAAAAAACATATTGCCCGCAGCGCGCTCTCCCCATCTGCTTTCCACGGCAGCCTGCGCCAAAATGGCGACGGCGCTAATGTCGGTTTTTTTCTGCGTTTGCTGGGCGTATTTCCAGTACTTCTGCACAAAACCGGGAGGAGTTAATTTCATAAAGTATTTTTTAAGCGTGTGCGCGCAAGCAATATAGCTAAATTAAGTTTTTTAACGGTATCACCGACATTTCCGAAAGAATGAATTACATTTGCCCAAACATCACCGTGCAAAATTTAAAACCGCTCCACTTATGAGTAAAATTCCACTATGGCTCGTATTGCTGGTGTTTGCGGGGTATTCGGTGTGGGCTGTCCGTTTCTGGCACTGTTATGTGTGCAAGTGCTGCGACGGACAAACGCCTACGGAAGTATCCGCCAAGAGCACCGGCGAACCCTTATTCAAATGGATGGCCGATGTGCCAGAAGCTGACGCCAACTTTGCGGCCTGGAAAAAGGCCCTATTGGCGCGCGGCGGCCAAGGCGATACTCTGCTCATTACCGGTTGGCAGCGCCCTGGCGAACCCGACGGCATTGGGCTGGCGCGCGCTGAAGCCATCAAGCGATTGATGATGCCCGAATTGCCCGAAAGCCGCATCCGCTTAGCCGCCAAGACGGTGGAAGATGGCTTAGCAGAAGGCAGCCCTCCCATGGGTTCAGCCGACTACGAGTGGATCAAGATGGTGCTTGCCATGGAAGAAGGCGCCATCATCGAGTCGGACCAAGACGTCATCTTCCTGTTTCCTTTCCGCTCCACCGAGTACGATAAGGACCCGAAAGTGGAAGAGTACTTGAAGAAACTGGTTGAAAAGCACAAAACCACTTCAGCGACCTTCCTCATTGTGGGCCATACTGACGATGTGGGCACCGACGAGGCGAACCTCGAGCTGGGCCGAGCTCGCGCCCAGTCCATCGCCAACGTACTCACTAAGAGCGGCATTGCAGCCCATCGCATTCAAGTAGAGTCGCGCGGCAAGCGAGAACCCGTGGCCGATAACACCACCGAGGAAGGGCGCCACCGCAACCGCCGCGTCGTCATCACTGTCAAACCATAATTACATACCGTCAAAACCAACTCAACGCCATGCTTCTATCATACCTCTTGCTCAACACTTTCACTGAGAACCTACCCGTAGCGCTTGCGCTGTGTATTGTTCCCTTCATCTTAGGGTGGATTGCTTCCTACCTCTACTACAAAGTCAGCAAGCTGCAAAACGATAATGCGGAGCTCAACCTCAAAGTGGAAGAACAAGCCAAGACGATTACTGACCTGCGCATGCAAATTGCTAAAGTGGAGGCCGACCTCGAGACGTGCTCCAAAGATTTGCACAAAGCCAAAGATGCCCTCATCCTGTGCGAGAGCGAGCGCAACGCCCTGCGCGAGCAACTAGGCCCCGAAGCGCTGGCTGCCTTTCAGGCAAAGGCCCGCGAAGCCCAGCCGCGCACCATCGTGTTTGCTGGAAAAGAGTATCAATGGGACGACTTGCAGCTCATTGAAGGTATTGGGCCGAAAATTGCCGAACTGCTCCAAAATGCAGGCATCACCACTTGGCAAGCGCTGTCCATGACGTCGCCCTATCGCCTGCGCGAGATTCTCGATGCCGGCGGTTCTCAGTTCAACGTTCACGATCCTGAGTCTTGGCCTCACCAAGCGGCTTTGGCCGCCGACGGAAAATGGGAAGAACTGAAGAAACTTCAAGACGAGCTG
>CALHAM010000006.1 GCA_937934275.1 uncultured Saprospiraceae bacterium
ATGGCAGCTGGCACAGCTGACCTTGCCGTCTTTCGACAGGTTCTTGTCGTAGAACAAAACGCGACCTAAGATGGCTTTATCTCGGTCTACCGGACGGGCAAATAGCCCTTGGGCTTCCAGGTGCTTAGGCAATTGAGCCAAATAGTTGTCCGGTTTGGTGGAGAGATTTAAGTACCGCGACAGGAGTGCGTAGTCCTCTGGTTCGTAGTAATAGTACTCAAAGTCTGCTTTTTGCTTACATGCGCCTAGCAAAAGCAGTAAGGCGAAAAAAGGCAAACTCAAAGAATAGCGTATCTTTTTCATAGCTGGGTAGCAGTTGGGTGAAAAAACAGATGAAGAGTGTTGAAGAATTTGTTTGCTCGTACAGACGCATCCCCTTGGTATAGGGTTGGGTAGTGAGCTATTTTATTTTTAAAGTGCGTTTCGATTTCCACAAATAGTCTATTTGAAAGGTGAGTGAAAGGCCAAAGGTGTGTTTTGCCAGCCCCAATTTTTCCGCCGCATCGTATTCCAGGAAGTTAGCAAAAAGGTTGACCCACAAGGGCCGGCTACCCATACTTAAGCTGGCAGAAATTTCGGGAAAGAGCAGCGGCGAGCGCTCTTCAATGAGTTCAATTTTGGAAATATGCGGTTCGCCTAAGCGGTAATCGATGCGACCGCTGCGGTACTGCAAATAATTGAGCCGAGCACCTGTGCCAAAGCGAAAAATACCGCGTTCTACGGAAACGCTGTATTGGCCAAAATAGCGGTGAAATTTCAGCGTCGCTTTTGACCCTTTAGGAAACTGATGGAAGGCATAGCCCGCTCCCCAGCCCAGAAATAAGGAGTTCGATGTAGCATCACCTGTCGGAAAGTAAAGGCCCAGCGCTCCCTCTGTCAGTCGGCCGTTACCCCAGCGCTCCTGCGATGGATTGCCGCCGCGAAGCTGCATGTGGTTGGCCATGACTGCCAAACGGCGGGAAAAAGCGTACGCACCGTGTGCCTCAAAGCCCGAAAACTCCAACCCAAACAGCGCAGCTGCACTGACCTCCGCATCGTGCCGCTCCATCAAGTGCGGCGTATGAACGGTGTTGGGAGCGTAGTAATACGAGTTGCAAGCGCACCACATTAGCACCAAAGGTAGAGGGTATAACCAGCGCAGCATAATCAGGGCGTTGTTGATTCCTCAAAGTTACAGCGCGCTGAAAGCAAGTCGAATGCAAGGTAGAGACTTTAGCATAATTCTAACACATGCTGTTTGATGTGCGTTAAACGCCCCCCCTCACATGAGCGGAAAGGCAGGCACCTCTTCCGCTGCCAAAGCGCAAGCGTAGGCACAAGGCGGGCGATAACAGCCTGACCTTGGCATCTGAGCGTCGCGTCAATTATTCTACGTACCCGTTGCGCGCCCAACAAGCCAAACGGTTGAGGACATCCGCCGGCAGCTTCGCACCGCCTTTGGGCATAGGGCTGCAGCCTTTACCGTGGTTGACGGAGCACAACAGGTTTTGCGATTCGAAGGCTTTCTTTACTCCAGCATAACTGGATAAATTAACTCCGCTGCTCGCTGTGCCGGCATCGTGGCAACCGCCAAGAGCACAACTCGCGTTCATGATGCCGCGCACGTACAAACGATAGGTGTTGCTATCGGCATTTACTGCGGCACAGTTGGCCTCCTTGAGGTAGTCAGGATTTTTGTCGTCTTTGCTGCAGCCAACAAGCACCAGCAAGAGTGTGCAGATCAGGATACGGATGGAGTAGCTGTTCATAAATGACTGAAGAGAATTTTAATGGCCAAAAAGATGTGTATATGAGCAACTTAAAAAACTAAGACGCCAGCCAAATGTTGCGCGAATGCTAACTTTGATTGCCCTATGGCTTACGACGATATCATAGACGATTTGGGTTGGGAGCCTGTCCCGAATCCTCGAAAGTCCTCTCCGGAGGTAGTAGCCATGTTTTACGACCCCTTAGAAGCAGAGATGGCTGCAGCGCATTTGCGAGCGGAAGGCATCCCGTGCTTTTTGGCCAATCGTACGGCGCAATCGGTGATGCCGCACTTGCAGCTGATCATGCGTCTGTATGTGCGCCCACAAGACATGGGACGAGCTCGGCGCGTCTTAGCAGAAGCAGGTATAGAGGTAGAAACTCTGGAAGAGCTGAGAACAGGGCGCTGGCTACTGACTGCCCTTTTTGCGCTTCTCGGCTTGTTGTTGGCCATCGTACTTGTCTTATTTGTCGCGACACAAAGATAGCTCCCATATTGGGCATCTTCGTCTTTGAAGGCTTTCTTTGCTGTAGTGGGGAGACTGACACCAGTTTTTCATTAGGCACTGATAACCCTGTAAAAGGGTGCCGGAATTCACAATAAAAAAGACCCTTACTGGGTAACAATACGCTTCTGAAAAAGGCTTACAATTTATTGATAATTAGTTTTTTGTAGAAAAAAGGCCTCTTTTCTGTAAGCATTTTTGGGCGTAACGAAGTAGTGCGTTCTGTTAATGAGGCAACAGGCGAGTGAGTAGACTTTTGATGACGAAAAGTCAAGGCTATCAGACGCCTAATCATTCTTAAACATTAAACTATAATCGTCATGAAAAGTGTGTTCACCTACCGCCTTAAATCCCACTGGTGGCCAATTCTATTGGCAGCGTTTATTATTGTAGACACCACCGTTGTTTAATTTCTTGATAGAGGAAGCCATGGTTAGGTTGGGCGAGTCGTTGGAGTTGAGAAAGCCTACCCTTATTTCTGACTCTGTCCGTGAAGCTGAGGTAGAAGTGGTGTTTGGCACTCCAAGTCGAAATTGTGAAGGCAGTGGTATCTGTATGCTTACGGGGCGATTCCCGCCGGGTTATACCATATCCTGCCCACACGCACGCGCTATTCTTTATTGCGATGAACAGAATAGAGAATTAGTTTTTCGTTTTCCGAAGCGCTATTTGAGTGCTCGGGCTAAAGAGCGCTTATTTACCGATGAAAAATTCCTCGTAGAGGAGCCTTTTCGTATTCCATTAAAGTTGGTTCGACAGTGGAAACTGCCCGGGAGGTACATTCCTACAGGGCGTTATCTAATAGAGGTCTATTCTAATGAGTTCCGACTATATTTTCCTTGGCCGAAAGACTGATTTCTTCATGAGATAATGTAAGCCGCAGTGCGAAAGAGCGCTGCGGCCACTATCTCGGCAAGATAAAAAATGAAATGAAACAATCTTATAACTATAAAATCTTTCAATTATGGCTCGTGTTACCCCCTACTTCTTGCGGCACTTGGATTTAAGAAAAGTATTATCATCTCTTTTCGACTTGATCCAAAACTATCTGGATTTACATTTATTGGCTTGTCTTAAAACGCCTATTTATACTTCCTTCTTCGCAAAAGAAGGAAGTAGTCTCCGTTTTTATATGAAAGCATCGTTGATTGTACTGATCCCTGCATTAGCTACCATAGGGGTTTTACAGGCTCAGGCAACGGGTTCTGTGTTTCGCGACTTCAACGGCAACGGCATACAAGATGCCAACGAGGCGAGCATTCCTAATGTGAATGTTACCCCTTGGAAAGAAACCTCACCGGGCAATTTTACGGCCATCGCTGGCGTGCTGACCGACTCGCTGGGCCGATACATATTCACCAGTGCATCAGGAACTTCTACCACAGGTATCACGTATGGGGTAACGCAGTTGCAGCCCAATATGAACTACGAGTTGCGATTCCCTGTCAGCGTGGGCGGATTGAATTTAACGATACCCAATAACGGCGGCGCAGACCCGAATGCCGATGCGC
>CALHAM010000007.1 GCA_937934275.1 uncultured Saprospiraceae bacterium
GCGATGCACAAGACAAGATCTATCGTCAGGCCGTTACGGCTGCTGGCACGGGCTGTATGGCTGCCCTGGATGCCGAGCGCTACTTAGTGCAGCAGGGCTATTGAGGCTGCAGAGGCCTTTGGTGGCGTCAAAACACGAGCAAAACTTTTATAACCCAAAAGGCCGCGCCTCCGCGAAAAGGTAATTGCCTTCAGCGAAGTGGTAGTCTTGGACGCATAGGCACACACCTCCAGCAGCGCCTTTGCTAAGCGCTGTCGGAGGTGTGTTTTCTCGATCCGTATTAAAGCCTTTCTAAACGGATACCCTACTCCTCATTTCATTAATTCAAGGAGAACCGCACCATCACCCCTGTGTTCAGCGTCGTGATAGGGAACGACTGCGATGTTTTGGGCACTGTCCGGCGATAGTCAGCGAAGAGGCGCAGCGTCAGGCGGCGGTTGAGGGCGTAATCGACCGATGGGTTGATGCTCACGATGCGGGCACCGCGCGTAGGCACTGCTTCGTCGAGTTGGTCGAGGCGGTGGTTAAGCGTTACGTCGTCGCGGATGTCGAGGTCGAATTTAAACGTCATGTCGTTGGCCTGCTGCCCGCCGCCAAAGGGACTAGGCGGAGCAGGTGCCGAAGGAGCGGTGTCGGGGGTGTTTTTCTTCCGCGCTTTGGGTTTCTTCTTTCCCGTAAGGAAAGCGATGTTAACGTTGCGCATGCGATAACCGAAGCCAACGGTAAAGCCCGAAGATTGCGTCTCGGCCAATTGATAGTCTACAAAAGACATCGCCAGCATACGGCTTTTCTTGTAATCCACCTTAAAAGTCATGTCGTTCTTTAGCCGCACATCCAAGCCGAGCAATGGAGAAAACTGCTCGTTAATGACCACTTGAGGTATCTCAAATTGGGCGATGTAGTTGAAACTGATGGTGTCCAATTGGTAGGGATTATTGCGGTCAAAAAAGATATCGGTGTTAAAGGAATTGACCGTCAACGTATTTCGGTAAGCGTGGGTGATCTGGACGCTGGCAAAGACCTTATCCAAGGGCCTAACTTTGTGCAGGCCATTGTAATTGAGGCGCCAGTTGGGCGCGGGTAGCGTTTTGAAGATATCCAACGGCACAGTATTAGGGTCTTTTTCGGTATAAGCGGCGATAAAAGCGGGAATAAGGACCTCCTGGTGGATTTTACCGTAGCCCTTTCGATACGCGGGGCCATCTTTGTCGTGCTGCTCAAAATTGCCGGATTTTTGGGCTAATCGGTCAGAAATAGTAGAACGATAGGTTTCGTAGCGGGCAAATAGGCCGTTGATATTGGGGTCAAACATCGTCTGCAGGGAGAGGTAGGAGACGGTGAAGCTGCCGAAATCGCGATAGGCGCGCGATTGATAATCGGTAGAGTCGGGATGTAAGATAAAGTTCTGGTCTTTAAATAGTTCCGTGTTGTTACGGGCGTATTGCCGGTTAGCGGTAATTTCGATGCGGAAATCTCGGAAAGGTTCGACCGTGATAGCGAGATCGGCGTTCTGGGTGTAGTTGCGCGTTACTTGTTGGTTGAGCTCAGGGCGTTGGGTAATCCAGCCGTTGGCGGCAGCGTTGAAGAGCCAGTCTGTGTTGGGCTGGATGCCGGCAACGAAAGCCCAGCCCGGGGCGTTGAAGCCTTGGCTGAGGCCCATCAAGTGAGCATCGGGCGTGAAGCCAGGCACCACCGTTCCGAAGTTCTCGCTGTAGGTAAAGCGGGCTTTTCGCACCAACATCAGAGGGCGCAAAGCAATACGTTCGGCCGTAGAGGGCTGGCGGTTCTGGTTCTTTTCGCGTTTTTCTTTGGGTGTGCTTTTGCCTTTCTGGCCCTTTTTATCGGTACCAGCGCTGGGAGCCGATGGGTCGGTGGGAGTGGCACCGCCAGGAGCAGCCGGATCATTCAAGTTGCGTCCGCTGGGCGGTTTATCACGCCCCGGCATCGAGCCGCCGGGCAAGCCCGGTAGGCTAGGCAGGTCAGAGCCTCCGCCGGGCAGATTTCGGTTGAGAGGGTTTCCACGTCCGCCAGGCGGCACAGGACCGGACGGGCCACGGCCTCTGGGACTGTTAATCTGGGCTAAATACTTGCTTTTGTTGTACAAACCCTCAAAGTTCAGATCGCCATTGATTTGGCGCACACTTTGGTTCTGGATGACATGGCCCAGCGAGCGGAGATTGACCTCATTGGCAAAAGCCGGCGGCACATCGCCCATGAATTGCAATTTGAGCGATTGCGCCGTCCAAGTATAGCCGCCGTTGTAGGAGGCTCTGACGGTAATCCAGTCTAAGAGCGGCAAATACTTGAACGGCAGCGTGTAGTTAAGGCCGAAATTATGGGTGTAGTTTTTAGGACGGCCCAACCGTAGCATGTTCTTCAAGATGGAGTCTCGCCGTTCTTCAGGGGTTACAAACTCTCCGTTGATAAAAGGAGGCGGCTCGTCGATGAGGCTTCGCATCTGGGCATTGAAATTGAAGCGCAAGTTGCGCGTGATCTCCCAGCCTATGTCGTAGTTGCGATCCCAAGTGAAGCGGCGATTGTAGAAGGTATTGAGCGCTGGGTCTTCTCCGGCAAAGCGATAAGCCGTTATTTGTCGAACGCGCTCCAAGGTCGTATTGAAGGCGTAGGTATTGGGCAAAGGATTGAAATTGAACTCTTTGAGCCAACGGAGATACTTGTCGTTTTTGACCAAATTCTTGAACGGCTCGATGGCCTTAAGGCCCGTGGCGTATTGCCAGTCGACAGCGCCCTTGTAGCGATTCAGCTCATCAAAGTCGATAAAAGGCGTTCGGCGGCGCTCCTGGTTGAAGGCATACGTGAGGCTGAAGTTCTCGATGTTCCAAGGCAAGCGCACCTTGCGCGGAGCACCGACGCGGTCCTTTCGGACGTTGGTAAAATTGTAACCACGGATGATGGTAACCTCTTGCGAGGCACGGCGGATGCTATCGCGCTTGGAGGGGTCCGCCTCGCTTAATTTTTCGCGCAGCTTGATGTCCAGGTCATAGGGATCAAATTCCGGTGTTCGGGTAATGTTAGAATACTGAACGTAAAAGGGCAGGCGCAACCCCGAATTTTTAGGGAAAAAGCGTCCCAGTTCGATGGAGGCCGACACATCGTACTGCACTACCTCTTCGCGCTGTCGCTGCACTAGTTTTTGCTCCATGCTGCCCCAACCAATGCCGGTGTAACGCCCAGAAAGAGAGATGTTGCCTAAGTCAGCTAATTTGATGTCTACACGCGCTTGCCCAGCATAGGCCACTTGCTCGTTGAAGCCGTTGAGGCGCAATTCGTTAATCCACACTTCGGCACAGTGAGGCTGTAAGTTGGGATCCACGTTGCGCACGCCCACCATGACGCCGCGCACGTAGCCTAAGTTAGGATTGCCCACTACTTTGACCCGAGCGCGTGGCTCGTCGGGGTCGTTGCCCACGAAAGGCAGACCTACATCCCAGTTAGGGTCGGCGTTGCGCTGTTTTTTGATTTCGGTAAACAGGCGCAGCGGAATATCAAAGTTGTTTTCCGGTCGCCATACTTCGAGTTTGTACTCGCGGCTTTCAGGGTTGCCGTTTAGGCGCGTTTCGTCGGAGGGCATTAGCGGCAGCTCGTACTCGTAGTAGTTGCTGATGAAATCGGATCCTAAGCGGATGAAGATGCTCAGGTGGGTGCTGTCGAGTTTGTCGCCGTTGCGGCCCTCGGCATGTGCAAACATTTTAAGGCGGTCGAATTGCCGCAAGTCCATGTTGAGAATCTTGAACACTGCGCGCGCGTCGCAAAACGAAAGGTCGCACATGTTCATGGAGAGAGCCTGCTCGTTCTGCAGGATATTGGGAAAGGCCCCTACGGATTGTTGTCGCGAGATGCCGGGCGGGATGGTGTAATTGAACGGTGTTCGAGCAGCATTTTGTTCGATGCTCACGGCATTGACGTCGAAGTTGGTGGGCGGGCCTACATCGCAGATGCCTCCGGGCTGGTTGGGGTCTTTGTTGGGCAGCGGCAAGGTGTAGCGCCGCCACTGGTTTCGCCCTAATTCAAGGGTGGCAAAGCGGAACGTAGTGCGCTCAGTGAAGCCCTTCCAAAACATGCGTACAAAGCGGATGGAGCGAAAATCTTGGATCCCGTTAATGGTCTGGCGGCGCGGGTGGTCGAGCGGCAGTTTGAAGCGGTACCACACAAAGCGGGCGCCGTCGCGGTCGAAGACAACGGTGTCGGTGATGAGGTCGCGCAGTTCGGGGTGTTCGGTGTCGATAACCTCCATTTGTACACCATCGCTAAAGGTAATGGTGCGCTTCTTGAGCGGCACTTTATAGCGGAAGTAGGCTTCGGTTTCGTTGAGCGAGTTGTCTCGATTAAGGTCTTCGGCGTCGGGAAAGTTCGTGGCCGAAGGGTTGAGGTTCACCGTTTCATTGACGGGAGAGTTGCCCTGCTGATTGTTAAAACGCTTATAGCGCTCCAGCAGGCCGGGTTTAGTGTCTTCGTAGATAGGATCTCGGAAGAAGCGGAAGTTATCGTTAGAGGGGTCTTCCAAAATAGCAGCTTTAGCATTGGGTGAGAGAGCAGAATTTTGAATAATGTTGAGCCAATCGGCAAAAAACTCCCGTTCGCCGTCGTCGTCTAGGCCGTCCAAGCCCAAATCTTGCAGCGGGCGTTTGGCGGGGTCATTGTCGAAGGCATTCACCACAGGCGGCAACACCGGTACACGCCCCCAGGCGGAACTGGTCGTGCTGCCGATGCCGGTTCCGGTGGGCAGCGCATTTTCGAAGAACTGACGGCCATCGCGCATGATATCTTCAGAAATGTTGCCCAAATCAATATACATATCACCATCTTTAGAGATGTTCGAGCCGTCTCCCTTGTCCATGTAGGGGTTGAGCATCCAGAACTCGATAAACTCAATGTTGGCGGCCTCGAAGTCTACCGTAAATAAGCCGCGCATGAAGCCAGCCCAGCGAGTTTCGGGTCGGTCAAGTTCGCCTTGAACGGTTAGCCCTTGGGATATGCCGGGATAACCATCGGGCAATTCAAAGTTGTAAGGGCCGCGCTCGCGCGGAAAGATGGTAACGTCTAAAGGTCGGAGGGCCGATACCTCCAGCGGCGTCAGCTGGCGGTTCGGAAAGATGTCTTGGAATTGGATGATGCGCGTATAAGGATTTTTGGCATCCGCAGCATCGCGAGCGCTGGGGTCAGCGATGTACCACGACAAGCGGGCGCGGTTGGCGCCCAACGCCAGGTTGTCGCTCAGGTCCGCTTCCGGAAACAGAGCCGGATCACCTTGAGGCACAGAGGCAATTACCCAGCTGTTGGCCGGGTTGGCCAGCGGGAGGTTTGCCGTGCTGCCCTCAAAGTCGTCGATATAGACCACGCCACCGCGGTCATCACCCACGTTGATGGCGCGGTTGTGTCCCGGGTGCAAGAGCGCTACCTCCGCCTGGGCCGTAATGGTGGAGGGCGCTTTAGTGTCGATGAGCGGAATCTTGTCGATGAGGCGCGTAATCCAGGGCACTTCCTTGGAAATGTTGAAGTCTAGCCCGTACATGCGGTTGTTAATAGGGTCATCGCCAAAGTTAACTTTCTGGATAAGCGGCCGCTCGAAGAGATTCATGTACGTGGCCCCAATGTTGATATCCTTACCGATGGTGTAGTCGAAGCGGGCGCCAAACATCGAGCGGTTTTGAAAGCTAAATAGAGCATTGTCCTCAAAGCTGACATTAACCGGTTGACCCGACTGCAGAATGGACTCATTGAGAATGCGCACCTTCCCGATGTTATAATCCACCACGTAGTCTTGTCCTTCAATTAGTTGCCGCCCGCCGGCACTCACGCGCACGGAGCCTCTTGGCAGGTTAAAGGTACCTAATGAAATTTCGGAAGAGGTGGAAGACTTGTACGAGCCGCGCAAGATGAAGCGGTTGAGCTGCTGGAACTCACGCGCGCGAAAGAGCGTCGAGTCGTACAATTGAGGGTAGGCATACTTTTGGACGACACTTTCCGGAGCGCCAGCAGCGCGCAGTTTTCGGGCCAGATGTTCGCCAAAAGGCTCAAGCACGGGGAACATGACGCGGCCGTTGCGCAAGTTGATGGTTAGCCCAGGCACAAAGTCGAAGATACCGTCTGGGCCGGGGTCGCCCTGAAGGTTGAGGCTGTCCATTTTGAACAGCTGCAAGAGCGGAACGCCGGCTACTCCTGGTGGAATGTCATCGGCGTTTAAAAAGCGCCGTTGACCTTTACCCGGGTCCTCGTAGAAGATGTCAAAACGAAACTCCTGGGGGTCTACATTAACCGCGCCAATGGAGTAAACGTTTTTCATCATCAGATCCCAGATGGGATAGCGAACGTTAGCCGTGGTGCTCTTAAGCATTTTAAGAAAGAGCACATTTTGGCTGAACGTGTCGGTATTCGGCACTTCACTGCTGAACTCACCGATTTTATAGGGTTGGCCGTTGTACGTGTATTCCACTGCAATGGCGACGACCTGATCGGGCTGGACGTTCGTGTTAATGCTCAGGAAGCCCAGCTGCTCGTTGTAGGTATATTCGTTGGGCGACAACAGGCGACCGCGCACCTTCTCAAAATCGCGCACTTGCTGAAGGCCCAAGTCGTTGCGTAGGCGAGCAACAATTTTATCCGAAAAGCGGACGGTAGAGTCTTGAGCGACGAGTTGCAGGACTGCCGAATAGAGGCGGTTGTTTTCATTAGTGGGCAGAGGTTGGCCCTTTATGTCGCGAGCAGGCGGGGCTGACAGCGAAAAATCGGGGCGATCGGCCGCAGAGCCGTCCAGATAAGGAAAAGGCTCGCCCAAGTCCATGAAAGCCACGATGTCGCGAGTATTGTCGGGCACGCGCGTTACGTTCGTGAGCCACACCTCCATGCGGGTGATGTTGAACAGCGACTGCGGTACGGGTAAGCAAGCGAGCGCCGGCTCGAACTGGTCGCGATTCCAATGGCTAATGAGAAAGTGGCGGTTCTCGTCGTATTCGTCTACGGGCTTGACAAACTGCTGAACTTGGGAGCCGCCCTGAAGGGTGAGGTTGTTGCGACGAGAGCGCTGCTGAGCGGCCAACAAAGTTACGTTCAGGTGCCCGAACTTCATGCCGGTTTTAAAGCCAAAGAGGTTCTGCACCCCTTGGATGAGGTTAGAGCGAAGCGGAAGCGAGACGTTGCCGGCTTCAACGCTTTGAATGATTTCATCCTCCGAAAATCCCTTGGGGTCGTAGTGGATTTTCATTTGGTTGTCAAAATCAAAGACGGCTCGGTTGTTGAAGTTGAAATTAATTTTCAGTTTTTCCCCCACTTGCCCTGCAGCGCTCATGTTGATGTCCATGTCAAAATCAAAATTGCCGATGCGCTGCTGGCGAAGGGTAAGAATGGGATTTTGTACCTTTTGGTACTGGTAACCGAAGCGGAGGTTGATGTTGCCTTGCGGTTTAATATCCACGTTGGTACCACCAAAAAGGCGCTCCACTAAACTCGTCTTGACGTCAAATTTTGCAGCCGGATCTTCGGTGCTCAACTTACGGCTACCCGGTGTGCTGACGCCCAGCATTCGATTGAAATGCTCTTCACGCTGTTGGCGTTCGCGCCAGCGCACGTACTCTTCAAACGTCATGTATGAAGGTGTGCGGAAGTAGTCTTCGCCGATTTTTTCGATAATGATGTAGCGATCAGTGGTGGGGTCGTACTCTACCTTTTTCTCAACCGCTTTAGGATCTTGCAAATCAATCGGATTACGCCCGGAGGGGTTCATGAAGTTATCCTGGCGATCCCTCAACGGTGGAAGCGTGTCGGCTGAAAAAGATAGGGAGAATTCACGAAGGTTTTGCAGCCGCGCCCTTGCATACGATTTCCAACCAGCCGGCGGTTCGGGCAAAGTAAAGGCGTACAGCACTAGCAAAGGAAGACCTAAAACCGTCGCAGAGAGGAGGTTTCTTCTCGTCATTTTCAGAAAGCAGGTAGAATAGACTTTTAGTTGGCGATTGGCTCCACACATCGAAACTCGGCAACAACTGGCCATTGACGCCAGCTAGGTAGGCCTGGTTGCCTACTTCTGAGCTTTTAAAAAACCAATCGTTTAGAAGCCGTCAGCTGTTGGAATTTAGAAAAAGTTTTTAACAAAATCGGCCCAAAGACCACCCTACTATTTTTCCGAAACATCCCCTCATTTTTCATTCTCTACCTCTCCGTAAATCCAAAGAATTTCGGCTCGGCGCTGTCGATCGAAATAAACTTTGATCTTTTTGCGAAAAGACCCACCGCGGTCGGCATGAAACTCGATGCGGATCTCGCCGCGCTGGCCGGGGGCAATAGGTTCTTCAGGCCAATCGGCTGCAGTGCAACCGCAGTCGGTACGGACGGTTTGCAGGGCAATGGCTTGGCCTGCAATATTCTCAAACACAAAGCGATGCTCAAAGGTGCGACCCAGACGCACTCGGCCAAAGTCGTGCTCCGTGCCGTTGGTCCAGCGTACGATGGTGCCATCGGTAGCACTAATTAGCGATATCAACCACAACAGGCCAAGAGAGGCCAGCGAAGAAAAATTCTTCATCGTGTATCGGATACAAGATTCCATTGAAACGAGCGGCAAGGTACGGGCATAGGCACCGTTTTGGAGTACTCTTCCCGGGCAGAACTCAACGAGATGAAAAGACCTTATCGGCAAATGGCTCATGTTAATGCTCACCTTTACCATTTTTTGTTTACTTTTAATATCCGATCGTTCTCTTATAGGCAAACGCCTATCTACCTTTACGCCGCCTCTCTCATAGGGCCTGACCTCGAGTTTTCCTCCTTCTTACCGGGTGATTGTCATTTTTCAAGCGAAGCCCGTCTTTTTTTTAGTCGGTGCCTCGTAACGTCTTTTTTCAAACCTGTACTTATCATTTTTTTATGGTATAGCCATTTGGTCAGACAATGGCCAGGTTGATCCTTTTATTGTTTAATTTAACACCAAAGCAATGGTTTTCAGTAACATTTTAGAGACTATCGGCAAAACTCCATTAGTGCGTTTACAGAAGACAGTGGCCGACATTCCCGCACAGGTGTACGCGAAGTTGGAATCGTTCAACCCGGGTTTGAGTGCGAAAGATCGCATTGCGCTGCACATCATTGAGCGGGCTGAAGAGTTGGGCCGTTTACAACCCGGAGGCACGGTGGTGGATGCGACGAGCGGCAACACAGGCTTTAGCATAGCTATGGTATGCGCCTGGAAGGGCTACCGCTGTGTGCTGACAGTAACCGACAAGATCTCAAAAGACAAGCTGAACAACCTGCGAGCCATGGGAGCAGAAGTTATTCTATGCCCTAAAGAGGCGCGGCACAACGACCCTAACTCTTACGTACGCCGTGCAGAACAGTTGGCGCGCGAAATTCCCGGGGCTTTTTACCTCAATCAGAATTTTAACCCAGAAAACCCTGAAGCGCACTACATAAGCACGGGGCCGGAAATTTGGGAGGAAACCGGCGGTAAAGTGACTTGGCTCATCGGCAGCGCCAGTACAGGCGGCACCCTGTGTGGTACTGGGCGCTATTTGCGCGAGCAAAACCCCGATTTGCGCATTATTGCTGTCGACGCTTATGGTTCAGTCTTAAAGAAGTACCACGAAACGGGCATTTACGATGAAAACGAAATTGGCCCCTACCACATCGAAGGCACAGGCAAGAACTTCATTCCTGGAAATGTGGACTTTGCGCTCATCGACCGCTTTGTCAGGGTTACGGACAAAGATAGCGCTTTGCGCACGCGCGAGTTAGCGCGTCGCGAGGCCATATTGGTCGGCTATTCGAGCGGGGCAGTACTGCAGGGCCTGCATCAAATAAAGGGACAACTGACCCCTGATGATGTAGTTGTTCTGCTCTTTGCCGACCATGGCAGCAAATACGTCTCGAAAGTGTTCGACGACGATTGGATGCGTAAGCAGGGTTTCCTGCCTGAGGAAGAGGCTGAAGCGGAAGCTGCTCTAACCAACTTATCGCCTTACGGTAATGGTATGAAAGTCTAACTCAACAACGAGCGTACCTTTGCACGCCTATTTTTTATTAAAACATTATGGACTTATTCGCACGCATTTTAGAGCAAGCCGGCCCGTTGGGCAAATACGCCGACATTGCCGAAGGCTACTACATGTTCCCTCAATTGGAAGGAGAACTGGGGAGCCGGATGTACTTCCAGGGCAAAGAAGTCATCTGCTGGAGCATCAACAATTATCTGGGCTTAGCCAATCACCCCGAGGTCAGAAAGGCCGATGCT
>CALHAM010000008.1 GCA_937934275.1 uncultured Saprospiraceae bacterium
TATGAGTGGAGTACAGGCGCCACTTCTTCCATCATCACTCCTGTGGTGGACTCGACCACTGCCTTCGTCGTTGCGTTCGTTTACGGCGATACTTGCACCCTGCGCGATACCGTGCTCGTAACAACTGTACCCGCTTTCTCCCTGTCCATCGCCAGTGTACCCGATACAAGTCTGCTCGACTTAGGGAAGAGTGTTCAGCTCTTTGCCTCCGTAGCCCCTCCTCAAAACCTCAACGGGTTTACTTTTATGTGGCAAGAGACGACCATTGATACTAAAACCTTGCCCTTTAGTACGCCCAATATCGAGGTGCAACCGGCCTCAAACGATACTGCTTCGGCGGCCATCCGCTATACCCTGCGCGCTGTGTCGCCGCAAGGATGCGTGCGCGTGGCAGAAAAGGTCTTCCGCCTGCTCTTTCCCCAGGTGCGCTTTCCTAACGCCTTTACGCCTAATGGCGATGGACACAACGACTCCTTTGAAATGACCATTCTCGAAGGAACAGCTCTCATCGAGCGCATGCAAATCTTCAATCGTTGGGGTGTCCTCATTTATGAAAGCACCGACCCAAAAGCCCGCTGGGATGGTACCGTCAACGGCCAGCCCGCTCCCTCAGATGTGTACTTGTATCGCATCTCCTGGAGGCGAGGCGATGGTACCCTCATGCCCCCTGCCGTAGGCAATGTTACACTGCTTCGTTAAAAAACACGCTTTTTGCTTAAAAAAAAGCAAATGCACATCAGCACACCTTTAGACGCCCTACTTTTGCTCTCGATTTCAAAAACGCGTAAACCGTAGTTCAGACATGAAAAAAACATTATTGACTGTGGCCGCTGCAGGCTTACTAACCTTAGGCCTATCCTCGTGCGGCGAGAAACTTCTGACCCCCGAACAAGTAGAGGCTGAAATCGCTAAAGGCGTAGAAGCCGGAAAGGCAAGTATCGATAGCGAAGAAGACGCCAAATGCGACGCCGAATTTGAGGCCCGTGTATCCGCCGAGTTCGACCGCTTGAAAATGGAATACGAAGCCCAGCAAACGATCCAGTAAACCCATTTGGTCACCTTAAAAAAGCACCTTTTTGCATGAATAAGAAACGGATTTTGGCTTTTACCGTTGTTGCTGCAGCCCTCATTACCCTGACGGCGTACAAGACGAAAGAACAGCAACAGCAAGAGATCGCCCAGGCCATCGCTATGAAGCTGGACGAGTACCGCATGATGAAACAAGAGGAGTGCACCGCGCGCGTGAACACGGAAGCACGCAACCGCTTCGAAGCCTATCTAGCCTCGTTGCCGCCTGCCAAGGCAACTACTCCCGGCGCTGCTAAAGCTAAGAAGACGACTCCAAAGACAAATCCATCGGTAACGCCGATGCCGCAGACACCTCCGCAAGACCCGCAAAAGCAGCGCGGTGGCGCTGTGCAAGAGGGCAATGCGGAGCAGCAAAAGCAACGCGGTGGCGCCGTGCCGCAAGGCGATGCGGAGCAGCAAAAACGCCGCGGCGGCGCTGTCAAAGTAGAAGGTGGGAACAATTAAGCAAGTTGTCTTTGGTAAGAGGGCAAAAGCGCTTTATCTCGCACAGAGATAGAGCGCTTTTGTATTAAAATTAGGTGCGTTGTTTTGGTCCTACTTGGCCCGCATGTAAATTTCAATGGGCACGCCCTTGAAGTCGAAGTGTTGGCGCAGTTGATTTTCTAAGAACTGCACGTAAGTGTCGCGCACCCAGTTAGGGTTGTTGACGAAAAAGGCAAAAGAAGGGTAATGAGTAGGCAGTTGGGTAACGTACTTGAACTTTGGATAGCGCCCCTTGACCGACGGCGGCGGTGTTCGCTCAATGATCTCGAGCATAAGCTCGTTCAGCTGAGAGGTTTTGATCTTTCGCTGTCGGTTTTCACACACCTGTAAGGCGACCTCTACAGTCTGAAAGATGCGCTGCTTGTCTAAGGCCGAAATGAAAAGGATAGGCACGTCATCAAAGGGGGCGATGCGTTTTTTTATTTCCGCCTCATAGTCGCGAGCTGTGTTGGTCTCTTTCGGCACGAGATCCCACTTATTGACGAGGATCACGACACCTTTATGGCGCTTTTGAGCAAGGCGGAGTAGGTGTAGGTCTTGGGCTTCGATGCCCTGGGTGGCATCGAGCACTAAAAGGCAAACGTCGGCCTCTTCCAGCGCTCGAATGGCGCGCATAACGGAGTAGAACTCCAGGTCCTCCTCCACTTTGGTTTTCTTGCGGATGCCGGCCGTGTCAATGAGGATGAACTGCTTGCCAAACTTGTTGTAAACGCTGTGAGTAGGGTCGCGCGTAGTGCCGGCGATGGGGGTTACGATGTTGCGCTCTTCGCCCAGCAGGGCGTTGGTGAGCGAGGATTTGCCTACGTTGGGCCTCCCAATGATGGCGAATTTGGGCAGTTCAGTCTCTATAGGAGGCTCTTCGGTGATTTTTTCGGCCACAGCATCGAGCAATTCGCCGGTGCCGCTGCCTGTGATGGAGGCAATGAAAAAGGTTTCAGGGAAGCCCAAGCTCCAGAACTCGTTAGCGTCTATCTGAGTGCGAAAGTTATCGACCTTATTGACGACGACAAAAACCGGCTTATTAGAGCGGCGCAAGAGTTTGGCCAACTCCTCATCGAGGTCGGTAATGCCCGTTTGTGCATCCACCATGAAGAGAATAACAGAAGCCTCCTCAATAGCAATGCGCGCCTGTTGGCGAATAGCCGTTTCAAAAACGTCTTTGGAGGCGTGGACAAAGCCGCCGGTATCTACCACAGTAAAGCGCTTGCCGTTCCACTCACAAAAACCGTACTTTCGATCGCGCGTGACGCCAGAAAAGTCATCGGTAATCGCATCTCGAAAGCCAACTAAGCGATTGTAGAGGGTGGATTTGCCTACATTAGGGCGCCCGACGATAGCAACAATACTTCCCATTTTCTGATGAGCCTCTAGCGGTTGGTGTGGTTTTTCTATATTTGCCCTCGTTGCTTTTGCAACTTTTTTGCACCCGCAAGTTTTTATAGCCAGGTCAAAGATAGGGCCTTTCGCGCTGCTCCCTTTAACTGTTTACGAAACCGGGAACCCTGATGAGTAGAATCTTGTATCGAGACCCGCATGTTACTGTCTTTCAGAGTGCACTCTACCAAACGAACACGACAGTCGTTCGCACCGATGACCTAATGCTCGTTGTTGATCCGGCCTGGCTGCCCGATGAAATCGCCGAAATACGCCAATACGTAGATACTTTTCGCGAAGATCGAGCGCTGTATTTGGTCTTTACGCATTCCGACTTCGATCACATCATCGGAGCTGGCGCCTTCAAGGCCGATAAAGTATTTGCTACGGAATTGATGGCCGAAAACCCGGATAAGAATGCCATCCTAGAGCAAATCGTCGAGTTCGACCATCAGTACTACATTCGTCGCACTTATCCCATAGAGTATCCTAACGTAGATTTTAAGGTGTATCGCGATGGGGTGCAGTATCGCCATGAAGGGACGAAGCTGTCGTTTTACCTGACGCCCGGCCACACCGCCGACAGCATGATGGTAGTGGTGTGGCAATTAGGCCTTTGCATTGCGGGCGACTACTTGTCAAACCTTGAATTTCCCATCATTCAGCACAGCAGCGTCGAGTACGTCAACACGCTCGAAAAATTGCCGCGCATCCACGACCGAAACTGGTTTACCCGCCTAATTCCCGGCCACGGCGACCCCGCCCTGACCATTACGGACTGGCTGCGCCGGCGCACCGAAAGTCTTGCCTACATCTATGCTATCCGCGAAAGCGTGGCCACCGGTCGTCCCTTCGACAGCAACTCCCTTTGGGAGCGCTACTCCTTCCCGCGTCAACAAATTAAAGATCACGAGGCAAACCTGGCTCTCGTCCGCCGCGAATTTGAAGAAGGGCTTTGGGGCTGGGATCCCGATAACCTGCCCACCCTGCCAGAACCTATACCTCTCGGGGAGACCAACCCATAGGCCGGCGAAAAAGAGTAGGCGAGACTCTTTGCCCGGCTTATTCCGACATGTCCATCGTATGAAACACATTGAGCACGTCGTCGTCTTCCTCAAGGCGATCGATGAGCTTAATGACCTGCTCGGCCTCTTCGTCCGAGAGTTTTTTCGTCAATGTAGGTATCCACTCTAATTGGGAATTGATGGGTTCAATGCCGCGGTCTTCGAGCGCCTTTTGCATTTTGCCAAAGTCCGTAAAATCAGCATAGAGCACCACCTCGCCCTCCTCGTGTTTGACGTCTTCCAAACCGGCGTCAATGAGCTCCAATTCGAGCTCCTCCCAATTTTGGCCTTCGTTTTTGACTTTGAAGACGGCCTTCCGTTGAAACAGATAGCTCACGCTGCCAGAGACACCCAATGCACCGCCGCAGCGGTCGAAATGGAGGCGTATGTTGGCTACCGTGCGCGTGGGGTTGTCCGTAGCCGTTTCTACCAGCACAGCAATGCCGTGAGGCCCGTAGCCTTCGTACATGATTTCCTGGTAGTTTTCGGCGTCTTTGCCGCTGGCTTTCTTGATGGCGTTCTCCACATTGGCCTTGGGCATGTTGGCCTGTTTGGCATTCTGGATAGCCATGCGCAAGCGCGGATTGTACTCGGGGTTTGGGCCGCCAGCTTTAACGGCAATCGAAATTTCGCGCCCAATACGCGTAAAGGTTTTGGCCATATTGGCCCAACGCTTAAATTTTCGCTCTTTGCGGAATTCAAACGCGCGTCCCATGTGTGTCGTCTGTCTTTTGTCTTTGCAAAAAAATGGCGCGCAAAGATAGGCCGACACTGGATGGAGGAGGAGAGGAAGGGAAAAATGAAAAACGAAAAGATAGGCAGTTGTCTTTGTCTTGGAGGAGGCACGGCTTTCCTTTTCCTCGGCAGGATGCGGCAAAAGCCGAGCGGCACTCGGTTTTTGGAGCGTTGCTTGCGGTCGTTTGCCCACTCGAAAACGCCATCGGTATTAAGGCATTGACTTGGAGCTTAAAGGAGGGCCATGCTGCGATAAGGGATGCAGGTTTTGAAGCCTTTTTGGGCAAAATACTGCTGTGTTTTTTCGGTTTCAAGAGGGCTGGCGGCCAGCACAAAATCGCCGCCCCAAGCGCCGAGGCTTTTGACTGTGCCTGGGAAGTCGTCGAAGAGGACTTCTTGCACAGGAGGGCGTCTTAGCGCGGAGGCGAGTAATTGTTCGTGCTGGCGAAGGTGTTGGGCAAATGTTTGGAGCGTTTGAGCTGCTGCGCATTGGCGTGCCAGGTCGGAGACGTCTTTAAGCCAGTCTTCGGGCATTGATGCGCTCTGGCGGAAGCGGCGGATTTCGGTGCGGCTATCCTGTTTTTTTTCCAAGAAGACGAAGAAAAGGCTATCGGCAAAGGGCGGGTCAAAAGGCGCTGGCTCAACGCAAGGCGTTTGGTGCTCATCGAGGCGATAAAAGATAGGCCCGGCTGCGAAGGCGCAGGCGATGTCGTACCCCGAGCCACCGAAGGTTTCGAACAAGATGGTGTAAGGGTCTGCTTTAGCCCATCGGGCTACGGCTGCCACAAGAGTGCTGCTGCTGCCGAGGCCCCATGGGAGGGGGTAGTCGGCTTCCATGCGTACCGCCCAGCCTTCTGAGGTACTCAGGAAGTCGGCTTGTTGGCGCCGGCAAGCGAGCAGGATGTCTTGCAAGCGCTGCGCTGTTGAGGGGTCCGACGTGTGCTGAAGGTCTAGGGTGGGCAAGGCAAAGGTGGCCTCAAACCAAGAGTTTCCGTGCGCATCGACACTCATCCAGGACAAAGTGGCGGCGCTTTGTATGGGTTGTGCGCGCAGCGTTTGGCCGTAGCGAACGGGCAGGGCGAGCGCTTCGGCTCCGTCGAGCACGGCATATTCGCCGGTGATAAGTAGCTTGCCTTGGGCGCGGATGGTGATGCTCATGAGGTGCGTTCTTCGATAATGAAACCCGCCTGTTGCAGGTGTTCCCAAAACTGAGGATACGATTTGTTTACTACTGTCGGATTTTCGATTTCTATTGGGCCTTTTAGGGCCAATGGCGCCAAGGCCATAGCCATGCGATGGTCGCCGTAGGTGGCAAAGCGCGGAGGGGGCGTCCAGGTAGCGATGCCTGAGAGGCGATAAATTTGAGGGGAGTGTGGGAGCGGCTCAAACAACACGTCTACTTTAGCCAGTTCTTGTCGGAGAGCGGCGCAGCGGTCGGTTTCTTTCAGAGGTAAGGTCTGCAGACCGCTAAAAGTGGCTGTTACACCTCGGGCAGCACACAAAACGACAAAAGTTTGGGCTAAGTCTGGGCAATTGCCAAAGTCGAAGTGCAACGGCTCATGGACAGGAGTGTTGGGCATGGAAGCGCGGAGGTAGGCACAGGGGCATTCGTGGTAGGTTTCGAAAGTCGTCTGCACGCCGAACGCCTGCGCTAACTCGGCAGTTGCGCGGTCGCCTTGCCAGCTGTCGTCGGTTAGCCCTTCCAAAAGGAGGTGGGCCGATTGGGCTAAGGCGGCCATTGAATACCAATACGAGGCTGCCGACCAGTCGGCTTCAATGCGCAAGGGCTTCGGGTAGTAAGGGCGAGGCTCTACAGTAATGGTATTGGACTGCCGAAACACCTCAGCGCCAAAGTACTGCATGAGGCGCTGCGTCATGGTCAGGTATGAACTGGATACGGGAGGCGATGGCAGCGCAATTTCTAATCCGCCCGGCAAGCAAGGGCCAATGAGCATGAGTGCCGAAATGAACTGACTACTGACGTCGGCATCTATTGCTACGCGTGTGCGCCCCTGAGCATTGAGGCGCACTGGGCCGCAAATGCGCAACGGCGGATAGCCCTGCCGGTTGAGATACTCCACGAATACACCCAACTGGCGCAGCCCAGCCACCAACGGCCCCACAGGGCGTTCCTGCATACGCACCGAGCCGGTGAGCACGCGGCAACCCTCTTGTAGGGCCAAATAGGCGGCCAAGAAGCGCAGGGTGGTGCCTCCATCGCCGGCGTCGCAGACTTCAGGGCACTGGCGCAGCAGCTGCAGTAGCGTTTGCGTATCGGCGGCGGCTGAAAGATTCTCTAGCGCCTCTGCTGGATCGGCCGCCCCACTCAGGGCGTTTACGATGAGCGCTCGGTTGCTGAGGCTCTTCGAGCTGTTGAGCGCCAAAGACAGAGGTGCATCGGGCGTCCCTATCCGGCAAGTGGGGTGCCACAGGCGATAAATGCGCATAAGACAAAAATAAACGAAAGAAACAACGGGATCTCTGAAAAGGGCTATCCGATGTAGTCGCATTCAAGAGCAAAACAACTTCTCTTTTTCAAGAGAATAAAGAAGAGAAGAGAAGGACGTCCTCCCCTTCAAAACGCGCGGACCTCGGTTATATCGGGAGCTCCAAGTCGGATTTTCGAGGGCCTTCAACGGCTCGAACTGCCTCTTCATCGTCCATGGTGTTAAAGTGGTCGGATGAATACCTACAATCTTCAACTACTTTTGAAAACAGTGGTTTACAGGATGTTTCTAAACAAACTAAGCTATTTAGATGCTCGAAAAACGACCTACGATAGCCCTGCTTCTGTTTTGGGCAGCGGCATCAACCCTGTTTTCTCAGACCACTACGGTGAGTGGGCGCATTACAGATGCCGAAAACGGTGAGATGCTCATTGGCGCTACGGTGGAAGCCGTTGGCAAGCAACAAGGCAAAGTAAGCAACGAGTACGGTTTCTACTCCTTTTCACTGCCGGCAGTGGGCGACTCCGTTACGCTGCGCTTTAGCTATTTGGGCTACGAGCCAGTGCTGTACCGCATCAAAACGGTGCCGGGCGCCATCACCCTCAACATAGCCTTGCGCCCGAAAGGCTCCGTGTTAGAAGAGGTGGTGGTCGTGGCCAACTCGTTGGAAGACAAGATGAAGAGCACCGAAATGTCCGTCATGACCTTGAGCGCGCGCGAGGCTAAGGCCGTGCCAGCGCTTTTTGGCGAGGTGGACATTTTGAAAATTCTTCAGCTCAAGCCCGGCATTACAGCGGGCACAGAAGGCACTACGGGTTTTTTCGTACGGGGCGGCGGGGTCGACCAGAACCTCATCGTGCTCGATGAAGCCATTGTGTACAACCCCAACCACCTCTTCGGCTTTTTCAGCACCTTTAACTCCGATGCCGTTAAAGACGTGAAAATTTATAAGGGCGGTTTTCCGGCCCAATACGGCGGGCGTCTGTCGTCGGTCATTGATGTGCGCATGCGCGAGGGCAATAATAAGGAATACGACGTTACAGGCGGTATCGGTCTTATTGCTAGCCGCCTGACGGTGGAAGGCCCCATTCAACGCGACAAATCATCGTTCATCGTCAGTGGGCGGCGCACCTACGCCGACCTGATTACGCGCGGTATCAATCGCGCCAATGCCAGTGACCCAGACTACAATCCCATTCCAGACTACTATTTCTACGACTTGAACACCAAAGTCAATTTCACCCTTTCAGAGCGCGACCGCCTGTTTCTCAGCGGATATTTTGGGCGAGACGTCTTTAAGTTCAATAACCAAACGTTCGACTTCCTTTTCGACTGGGGCAACGCTACCGGCACGGCGCGCTGGAACCACGTCTATGGGCCTAAGCTTTTTTCAAATGCCACATTCACTTTTTCAGATTATCGCTACCGCATTCAGAACGCCCTACAAGGCTTCTCTTTCTCGCTGGGGTCTAATGTGATAGATGCTAACACGAAGCTCGATTTTTACTATCAGCCCGACAACCGCCACGCCATTCGCTTCGGAGCACAGGCCACATACCATGAGTTTCGCGTGGCGCGCCTCAAATTTGGCAGCGACGACGGGCGCATCAACTTTGAGTCGGGCCAAAACTTCAGCGGCATGGAGTATGCCCTGTACTTCGCCGATGATTGGAGCGCAACCGAGCGTCTCAAGCTGAATTACGGCGCCCGCTTTTCGGCATGGCAGAACGGACCGGCTTTTTTCGCCAACTTTGAGCCGCGCATAGCAGCCAACTACGCCCTCCGCGACGGCTGGTCGGTTAAAGGTTCCTACGCGCGCATGAATCAATATGTGCACTTGTTGGCCAGCAGTGGCTTATCGCTTCCTACCGACGTTTGGTATCCCAGTACTCAAGGCGTGCGCCCGCAAGTGAGCGACCAAATTGCGGCAGGCGTGCAGTATCTCTACCGCGGCAAATGGCTCGTTACTTGGGAAGCTTGGTACAAGTGGCTCGATAATCAGGTGGATTTCATTGATGGGGCTGAACTGTTTGGCAACAACAATTTGGAGGGTGAGCTGGCCGTGGGCAAAGGCTTTGCCTACAGCCCTTTAGAACTCGAAATAGAAAAGCGGGACGGCCGTCTAACGGGTTGGATTGGCTACACGTTGGCCTGGGTACGCCGCGGTAGGTTTGAAGGCATTAACGGCGGCGCTTATTTCCCGCCGCGTTTCGATACCCGCCACAACCTCACCGTGGTGGCGCTCTACGAACTGACGCGCCGTTGGCAACTGACGGCCTCGTGGGTCTACACTTCGGGTATTATGGCTTGGCTCCCACTGGGTCGCTTTACGTTTCAAGACGTTAGTGGAGCGCCCTTTCAGCCTGTAGTGCCTGTTTACGGCGATCGCAACACTTTCCGTTATCCGGCTTACATGCGCTTAGACTTGGGGGTGGCCTATCGCTGGAAAACTCGGCGCAGCGAGCAAGATTTGACGCTCAGCATCTACAACGCTACCGATCGGCGCAATCCGTTCTTCATTTTCTTAGAGCCTGAGTTGCAATCGCTGGGCGATGCCGGACAGTCCATTCAAGTACCTACGGCCATTCGGGCCAAACAGGTGTCGCTGTTTCCCATCTTACCCTCGCTGACGTGGAATTTCAAGTTTTAATCCACTCTCAAAGAGGAAGAGCGCCATGCTGAAGTCTCTAAAAAACGCCTTCAACGCAGCCCTCACTCATCTCAAGCACTCTTTCTGCATTATGAAATACTCTTTGCATATTCTTGTATTGAGCATTCTGGCCCTGTTGGGCGCTTGCAACTTAGAAAAAGAAATAGACCTCGACCTACCCCTGTACGATAGCCAGCCGGTGGTGGAGTGTTACTTGGAACCCGGCAAACCCTTCCGCCTGCTGCTGACGCGCAGCTACAGCTTTTTCGACCCTCTCGGTCTCGACTCTGCCTTCCTGGATAGGACGCTCATCAGCGGGGCCGTAGTAACCATCGCTCATAACGGGCAGGTGGATACCCTGTACAACATCCTCTCGGCAGACCTTATGCCGCTCAAAATTTTTAACTATACGGGCACCACCTTGGTGCCGCCGACGCCAGGGGTCGAGTACACGCTCCATATCACCATGCCTGACGGAAAGGAAATCACCGGCCGTACCGTAATGTTGCCTAAAGTACCTATTGATAGCATTCGCGTAGAATGGAACCCTCAGCGCGATACGCTGGCGCGCGTGCTTACTTACATTACAGACGACCGCACGCAGGAAAACTTCTACCGCCGTATGCTCAATTATGCTACCCTTGACAGCCTGCCCGAGCAGGATTTTCTGACGAACGATCGCATTGCACAAACAGAAGTGATCGCTTTTGGGACGGGTTACGAACTTCGGCAAGGAGATACGGTCATCAATACGTTGTTTCACATCACCAAGGATTACTACGACTATCTGGAAAGCGTACAGCTGGCCGTATTTGGCAACCAGAACCCTTTTGCCCAGCCCGCGCGCATCAAAAGCAACGTGAGTGGTTCGGCCAATCCGCTGGGCATTTTTACGTGTTTGGTTTACGACCGAGATACCACCATTCTCCGAAAGTAAGAAAGGCGCCAAAAGAGCAAATGGAGGCATCTATTTGAGGGACAGGAGAGTTCCCTCGCTTGCAACGACACAGCGGTTTTGATTAAAGTTGTCTTCACAGGACCCGAAAGTACAGGTAAAACGGCACTGGCGGAAGCTTTAGGGCAAGTTTTAGGCATGCCTTGGGTGCCTGAGTTTGCCCGGTATTACGTAGCGCATTTAGGCCGTTCTTATGAGCGCTCGGATTTGACCCCCATCGGGCGTGGGCAGCGCGCTTGGGAGCGTTGGGTGGCTCGGCAACAGCCTCCCGTCCTGATTTGCGATACTGACTGGACGGTGCTGCACATATGGGAGCACTACCGTTACGGTTCACCTGTGGAAGGCTGTTGGTGCTGGCAAATGGGTTACGGAGAGGCGCAGTTAGCTGACTTTTATTTTTTGTGTGCTCCGGATTTTCCCTGGCAGCCCGACCCGCTGCGCGAGCATCCGCACGAGCGCGAGGAACTGTTCACCTGGTACGAGCGCTTGCTGGTGGCGCACCAAGCGCCCTACTTGGTGCTTCGAGGGCCTCTGGAGGAGCGCTTGGCCATGGCCCGGCAATACGTGCATACTTGCTGCGCTTCTTTGGGCTTGAAAGCTCCTCAGTTTCAATAGGCTTACTCATTGCATGAACACTTATCAGAGAAGGTTTACTGCAGAAAGGCCTATTGTATGGTAAGTAAGTGGAGCGCAGCGGTCGTCAGAAAAAATCGGCTTTCGAGAGTAGCTTACTCCTCCTCTTAAAACCGCCACCATCGCAGCAGTATTCGCTCCGAGGGACAAGAATTCGTGCCTTCTAAGGCAGTAAAAGCACAGGTGTTTGCACAGCAACCAGCTGCGGCACTTCTTATCGCTATCTTTGCCGCTCATTCGAGATAGGGGTACGAAAAGTGCCGAACCAAACTTGGATGCCTATTTACTTGTTTTTTCATTGATCCCTACCACCTTTTGCCCTTGCCCATAGCGCAGGCGCCTTGAACGTAAGAAATGGATACGCTTACCAACATTACCCAATTTCTCCTTAGCCTTTCGCTCCTTATTTTCCTTCACGAAATGGGCCACTTTTTGCCGGCTCGCTGGTTCAAGACGCGCGTGGAGAAATTCTACCTCTTCTTTGACTTCGCACCCTTTCACGCGCTGTGGAAAACCCGAAAAGGCGACACCGAGTACGGCATCGGCTGGCTTCCGTTGGGCGGCTATGTTAAGATAGCCGGCATGGTGGACGAAAGTTTAGACACCGAAGCCCTCAAACAGCCGCCCCAGCCTTGGGAATTTCGGTCCAAACCTGCCTGGCAGCGCCTTATTATCATGGTTGGAGGGGTTACCGTCAACTTCCTACTGGGCTTCGCCATTTTTGCTGGCCTGCTCTTTTTTTTGGGAAAGGCATATATTCCGAACAGTTCTTTAAAACACGGTTTAGCCTTCGACTCTATTTTACTGGCCCAGGGCTTTGAGCAGGGCGACGTCTTGCTCCAAATTGGCCGCAAACCTATAGACCAGGTGGATCCGGCGACATTTGTCGAGGAGGTGGTGCTCAACAATGCTCGCGAGGTAACGGTGCTGCGCCAAGGACACCGCGTAACTTTCCGCTTGTCCGACGACATTGCCGACCAGTTGGTCAAGGAAAAGGTGGCCAAAAGTATGCTCATGAGTCCGCGCATCCCCTTCTATGTGGCCGAAGTGGCTCCAGGCAAGCCTGCCGAGGCTGCCGGCATTCAGCCCGGCGACCGCATCCTGGCCTTCAACGACCAGCCTACGCTCTTCTATGACGAATTCACCCCGTTGGCTCGGCAAAATAAAGGCAAACCCGCCCGCATCACCGTGTTGCGCCAATCCGATACGCTCACCTTTTCGCTTACCTTGACGCCAGAAGGGCTTATTGGGGTGCGCCCGCGCGTCGAAGGCTTCTACGAAGTGAATCGTCAGCCTTACCCCCTCCTCACCGCCCTACCTGAAGGCGTTCGGATGGGCCTGGACTTTTTGAACAACCAGCTGAAGGCTTTCGGCAAAATGTTTAGCGGCGAACTATCCGTCAAGGAAAACCTCGGGAGCATCATCAGCATTGGTAAAATGTACGGCCCTACCTGGGACTGGGAGCGCTTCTGGACGCTCACTGCCTCGCTCAGCATCTTGCTGGCTTTCATGAACCTACTGCCCATCCCTGCCTTAGACGGGGGGTATGTGCTGTTCCTCCTTTGGGAGGTCGTGACCGGCCGAAAAGTCGGCGACCGATTCATGGAAAAGGCCGTTACCGTGGGCTTCTTCCTCCTGCTCGGCCTCATGGTGTACGCCTTCGGTCTAGACCTCTGGCGCCACTTCTTCCAACGCTTCTTCTGAAAACCATGAACTACTTCGAGTTCTACGGGCTGCCAGTCTCCTTTCGAATAGACGAAGCACAACTGCGCCAGCTTTTTTACCAAAACAGCCGAAAGTATCATCCCGACTTCCACACCCTCGCCTCGCCAGAGGAACAGGCCGAAATGCTGCGCCTTTCTACCCTGAACAACGAAGCGTTTCAAACCCTGGTCGACCCCGACCGGAGAATGCGCTATGTACTGCAAATCAAGGGTCTGCTCGAAAACGAAGGGCAGCAACCAATACCTCAGGAGTTCCTCTCCGAAATGATGGACATCAATGAAGCACTTTTAGAATTGGAAATGGACTATGCCCCCGAGCGCTTAGAACAAACGGCTCAAATCCTCGAACAGTGGGAGCGCTCCCTCGATGCGGCCATTGCTCCTCTTTTGGAGCGCTATACCGACGACAGCCCCACCAGTCGCGAGGATCTGCAACAAGTGCGGGACTATTTTTTGAAAAAAAGATACCTTTTGCGCATTCGCGAAAAGCTTGCTACCTTTGCCACTCGATAAGGCCAAAGCGCGGGAATGGCGGAATGGTAGACGCGCTGGTCTCAAACACCAGTGACCGCAAGGTCATGCGAGTTCGAGTCTCGCTTCCCGCACCCTCGCACAGCATATCGCTTCCGATACCGATATGCTGTTTTTTTGTCAGCGGCGCTTGGCAGCGTCTGGTCCTATGGCGCTCATCCTCACCCAGGACGGTTCTCATTCGGTCCATTCGGAGCGTTATGGCGTAACGTACCACTCTCGTTACGGCGCGATCACCGAGTCGCGGCATGTGTTTATTGAAGCCGGCCTGCGCTTTAAAGCCGCTGTTCAGCGCGAACTTTCGGTGCTCGAAGTAGGCTTTGGCACGGGCCTCAATGCTTTCCTCTCCTGGTTAGAAGCCGAGCGCCGCAACTTAAGTGTGCGCTATACAGGCCTCGAGAATCAACCCCTTGCGCCCGAAGAAAGTGCGCTGTTCAACTATGCCGAATGCGCCGGCGTGCCCGAGCGCCAAGCAGACTTTTGCCGCCTGCACACTTGCGCTTGGGAGCGCACCGTGCATCTGTCGGACCACTTCTACCTGCGCAAAAAGCGCATGCCCGTACAGGCCTATCGCGCTGTACAGGCTTTCGACGTTATCTACTTCGACGCCTTCGCCCCTCAAGCTCAGCCCGAAATGTGGACGGAAGCCGTCTTCCGAGCCATGCACCGCGCCTTGCGGCCCGAGGGCTTTTTGGTTACTTACTGCGCCAAAGGCGACGTCAAACGCACCCTGCGCGCCGTAGGTTTCGAGGTGGAGCGCTTACCCGGGCCGCCCGGCAAACGCGAGATGACTCGGGCCTGGAAGTAGCGCTTGTAAGCGTCTTTGGAGCGCGCCTTCGGGCTTTTCGTGCTGCGGTGCCTTTCAGCGGCTGGGTGGAGAACTCTGCTGTTCAAGGCCTTTTTCGGAAGATCACTACCGAAGGCCCCTTCAGTGCGCTGCCCTCCAGGTAGATGCCCAGGTCGGCGTTGGTGGCTAAGTCTATTTTTCGAACAACACTGATGCCGCTGTCGCAAGCATACAGATAACCGTCGGGGCCTAACGTGAGGCCTTCGGGCCAACCGAAGCCATAAGCCAAAGGTTCGGTGTACGTCCAGCCGTCGCCTTGGCGCTCAAACCGCTTGATGGAGGCCGGTTGGTCGGCATCGGCCACCAGTAAGTCGCCGTTGGGCGCTACGCAAAGCCCTGTGGGGGCTTTTAAGACGCCTTCGGGTGTTAGGCGGTGCAACGGAGCGTTCGCAGGAGGCACTAACCATATGCCGCGCCCGCCCATACAGGCAACGAGCATTTGCCCGTGCGCATCCCACGCCAAGGCCACCGGATGAGCCAGCCCTTCGACAACTTTCTGAACGAAGTGCCCAGTTGCCCCGTCAAAGCAAAGCACATCGCCCCTTTGTTCGCCTACGTACAGGTAGCGGCCATCGGGGCTAAAGGCTAAACAGGTAGGGGCTTGCAAGGCTTGTCCGACCAAAAAAGGGCTTGCTGTACCGCTCTCGGCGTCTACGCGGTATACTGTAGGTTCCTTACCTACTGCGAGGACGTACACTTGCGCGCTTGGCCCAAGGCAAATAGCCCGAGCCGGCGACGGCCCTGCATACCCGCGCCCTAAGTATGCGCCCGTATGCGCATCGAAACGCTCGACGGAGCCGCTCTTGCGGTTGCACACCCATGCCTCATACCCGTGCAGCTTTGGACGCACGCGCAGCACCGACTCGCTGGCACGACTAAGCCACAGGTCACGTGC
>CALHAM010000009.1 GCA_937934275.1 uncultured Saprospiraceae bacterium
AGGCGTTTCGTAGATCTCGCGAGCATGGCGTCCGAAGTCTTCGTCGAAAAAAAGATTGTGGTGCAGCAAGTTTTTCAAGCGCTTGCCGACGCCTACGTAATACAGCAAACTCGAGGGCGCCATGACACGCGTTTGCCAATAGCGCTCGTCGTATTGGCGCTGCTCAGGCGCAAGCAATTGGCTTTCAATGTGGTGATAGTCAGCAGCGCCTACTACGGCATCGGCCTCAAGCATTTCGCCATCGGCCGTTAGCACGCCCGTCGCCCGCCCATTAGGCACGGCAATCTGCCGGACTGGACAATTGAGGCGAAACGTAACTCCGAGTTCTCGGCCAAGGGCTACCATGCCCTCGACAATTTTGTACATGCCGCCCATCGGATACCAAGTGCCCAGCCCTAGGTCGGCGTAATTCATCAGGCTATACAGGGCTGGTGTTTTTTCAGGGGTAGCGCCGAGAAAAAGCACCGGGAACTCGAGCAATTGGCGCAGGCGTTCGTGGCGAAAGCGCTTGCGCACGTGATGCGCTAACGAGCTAAACATATGCAGGCGCACCAGACTGGTCAGGATACGCGTGTCAGCAAACTCCCATATGCTGTGGCTGGGCTTGTGCACAAACTCCGACATGGCAACCCGATATTTGTAGGCGGCTTCGTCCATGAACGCGCGCAAATGCCGAGCACTGCCGGGTTCGAGCTGCTCAAAGAGCGCCTCCAACGCCTCCATGCGCGCCGGTACGTCTAACCGATCGCCGGGGCCGAAATAGATGGTGTACGACGGATCAAGCCGCACCAACTCGTAGTAGTCCGACACCTTTTTGCCAAAATGGGCGAAAAACTGCTCGAACACGTCGGGCATCCAATACCAAGAGGGCCCCATATCGAACACAAAGCCCTGCGCTTCGAACTGCCGCGCGCGTCCGCCCGGAGTATCGTTTTTGTCCACGACCGTTACTTGATAACCTGCTGCGGCCAGATGGCACGCAGCCGAAAGCCCAGCAAAGCCTGCTCCGATGACGACAACTTTTTTCATAACGTGGGTCTTAGCCTGTAGTCGTTGCTCGTACTAACCCCATCTGTCCGCTTTTTGTTTAGACATTGATGCCGAAATCGGGCAGAAAGTTAGAAAAAGAAAGCTATTCCGCTTTTCCTGTGCTTGAAAAAGGCCATTTATCTTGGGTCTTGAGCACCTTTTCTATTAGGTCGCGCACACAACCGGCGCCACCTGCTACAGGAGAGATGAAGTCGGCTACAGCGCGCACCTCCGGTACAGCGTCGACAGGGCAGGCGGCTAAGCCAACTTTTCGGAGAATTTCCAGATCGGGCACATCGTCGCCCATATAGCATACTTCGGCGGGTTTGAGTTGGTGAACTTCGAGGAACTGTTCGAAGACAGGCCATTTGTTGTCCACCCCGGAGTAGATATGCTCAATGCCCAGCATACTCAGGCGCTTAATGACGCCCTGCGATCGCCCGCCGGTGATGACGCAAAGAGGAAAGCCGCTTTGAAGGGCCAGGCGGATGCCCATGCCGTCGCGGATGTTCATCACGCGGAGCTGCTCGCCGCTTTCGGTCAGGTGTACGCGGTTGTCGGTCAAGACGCCATCTACGTCGAGTACGAAGGCGCGCACGGCTCGAAACTTATCGAACAGATGCGCCAGCTCGATGGCCGCCCCAGCGGATGCCGCCGAAGGAGAAGATTCGACGAACGTTACAAGTTGTTGTCCCTCCATTCGTAGACCCATTTAGCCTGGATTTGCTCCAGGTGGCTTTCGTTACATTCTTCGCGCTTGCCTGTGAAGTTGGGAATTTGCAAAATCCACTCCAGCAGGTCGGTGAAGCGGATGCGATAGATTTTGCTTTCGTCGAATTCGTCGCCGAAGCGTTCGTAGAGTTTCAGGGCAATGTCTTCGTGGTCGTCCCAAGTGATGGGCATGTTGTCAATATCTTCGAAAGGCATAGCGGTAAAAGCGTGCTAAGTTCAGCGGATAATATTGTGGTATTGATTGCCAAAGACGACGTCTTTGATGTTGTCGGAGGCTAAGAAGTCGTGGGGGAAGCCCAGTTCGATGGCACTGACTTCATCTAAAGCACTTAGCGCTTCGGGCGGTATCTGGAACTGGAGGCATCCCATCGAGTGGCGAAGTTGCTCAGCGGTGCGCGCTCCGATGATGGGGATAACGTTCAGGCTTGGGTCGCGTTGGCGCGTCCAGTTGATGGCCACCTGGCCGGGCATTACGCCGAGTTGCTCGGCCACACGCACCACTTCAGCGGCGATCCGGTTGGCACGCTCGCTGCGGCGGGCGCTGGTTTCGGCAACGCGGCCGGTGTCGCCTTTGAGGTATTTGCCGGTGAGGGCGCCGCCGCCGAGGACACCCCAAGGGGTAATGGCCATGCCGAAATGGCGAGCCATGGGCAACAGGTCGCGCTCAGGTGCGCGTTGGAGGAGGGAATACTCGATTTGCAGGCCTACGTAGGCCGTCCAGCCGCGCAGTTCGGCCAGGGTGTTGGCGTGGCTAACTACCCAGGCGGGTGTGTCGGAAATGCCGATGTAATGCACCTTGCCGCTGCGCACCAGGTCGTCTAAGCCGCGCATAACTTCTTCGGTAGGGGTGATGCCGTCCCAAGCATGCACCCACAGGATGTCCACAAATTCAGTGTTGAGGCGGCGCAAGCTTTCCTCCACAGAGCGCATCATGTTTTTGCGGTGGTTGCCGCAAAAGTTCGGATCGCCCATGCGATCGCGCAGCGTGTATTTGGTGGCGACCACGAAGTGATGGCGGTCGCTTCGGATGAACTCGCCCAGCCAGCGTTCGCTGGTGCCTTCGGTATAGCGATTGGCCGTATCCAGAAAGTTGCCTCCCGCTTCAGCGTAGGCATCGAACATGCGCTTACTTTCTTCATAATCGGCTCCCCATCCCCACTCTGTGCCGAAAGTCATGACCCCAAAACAGAGTTCCGACACACGCAGGCCAGATTTTCCTAAAAGTCGGTATTTCATCATAGAAGAAAAGGATTGTTCGGTGTACAAGATGTTTTACAGGAAGGGTAAGAAAGCCACTTGAATGAGCAAGCACCAGTCAGACGGACATAACAAGTCAGCGGGTATTGGGTTTGCATGGAGAAAAAATGCACCTAAAAAACAGCACCTGTACTCGCCGCATATGTTGTGGACAAGCACAGGCGCTGCGCAACCAGAAGCCCATCATAACTTGACAAAAGGCGTCACCCAATAACGAAGGTCTTTTTCAAAGCGCAGGAAGTAGGTGCCTGGGTGGAGATACTGGACAGGGAGTATGACTTCGCCATTGAGGCGGAAGAGCGCGGTTAGAAGGCGTCCGTCAGCGGCAAGGAGATCTACTCGGTCGAAGGTTTCCGTCAGTTGCAAGCGCAGGATGTCCGTAGCTGGATTGGGCATTAGGCGTACCCAAGGGCTAAAGTCAGCCTCTTGGCTGCCGACCAGAGTGCTCACGTCGGGGATGTAGCGCGGCAGGATTTGATAGCCCGAAGTGTAGGGCAGATCAGGGTCGAACTGCGAGCCGATACCGGTGAGGTCGAACGGCACAGGTGGCGGAGCTTGGTTGTATAGGTCTACGTCGTTGTCGATGCGCACTAACACGGTATCGTTGGGGTGATCGTCAGAGACCATGAAAACGTTGAAACCAGGGCCTACGCCGGGCGACCATTGATTGATATCAACGTAGCGCAGTTTGCGGATGCGAATGAGCTTGTTCTCGGTGTTTTCGCTGGGTTTAATCACCTCTATAGGCGGCAGCAGCGGCTGGTTGGCCGAAAGGCGGAAGATCGTGTCTGGAAAAATCTGCAGCAGTCCGTTAAACTGGCCGACGGCGCCGCGCACAGAAATACGGTCGCCTTCCTTGACAGTGTAACCGAAGTTGCGCGTTGCGCTAAAGACCGTAATGCCGTCGTGGTTGTCGTCAATCATAGCGAACTGCAAGCCCGTAGTACCGCGCAGGTTAACGCCGTAGACCGTAGCCGTTAGTTGGCAATAGACGCCTAAAGAATCGGCCACTCCATCGGCATTAACCTTGTTGATTTGTCCAATGGCATAGGGCGGGTAGCAGCGCACGGTGATGCGCACTTTGGCTTGGTCACAGTCGTTGCTTTGGCAAACCTGATAGGTTAAGCTGTCGGGGCCGCAATATCCGGCAGAGGAGGTGTAGGTAATTGTTCCGTTGGGATTGATGGCTGCCGAGCCGTTGGAGGGTGGGTCGATAATACTGAGGGCAAAGCCGCCCGGCCCAGGCAAGACATCGTTTTTGAGCACATCGATTGCCGTAGGTTCGCCAGACGGAGCCACAGCCGTGTCGTCATTGGCGGTTACACCGGTGGGGCACTGCGAGGGGGCGCCGGGGTTGGCGAAAATCTCGCGGTTGTTGATCGTTACGCCCGTGGGTGTGGTGGCTGCTCTCCAGCTGGCAGGAAGGCTAGGATCTGCATTAGGATCGCATAAAACAAGGGAGGCGCCGTTGCCCGCTGCTTCTATGGGCCAGGGAGCCATATTGCTGTACTGCACGCGGCAAATCGTATCGGCTGAGGGGTTGAGCAAGAGGAGCAATTCCCCGGTATTGCTCAAAGCGCTGTTGGGCGCCCACTGCAGGGACGGAACGCCCAGTTGGTTGAGCAGTGCTGCAGCGTTGACAGACGTAACTATGTATTCTCCTGGGTTGAGCACGATGTTGGGGAAGGTGAAATTCACGCCATACAGGTACCACCCCTCCAAGTTGACGGGCGCGTTGCTTTTGTTGTAAAACTCTAAAAACTCTAACGAGTCCACACCGGATTCGGGCGGATTGTACATGATTTCGGTCAGCACAATCTGAGCTGGAGCAGCCCACGACAAACAGCAGGTGCTTAACAGAATGAGGAGATATTTTTTCATGCTTTGAAAAAATTAAGAGAGGGTTACGGAAAGCGCCTCAAAAATAGGAGAAAGCGAGCTCAGGCAGCAAATATGCTGTGTTCTAACACACGCCAAAGCGCCCTAAAAGCCTTTCATTTCCGAACATTATTCGGCCTAAAGTTGAATTGAATTCACCTATCAGAACATTTATAGAATAATGCATGCGCATACTGCGCATTCAAACTTAATCGCAACTTAACACAACCGCCGTATTTTCGCCTTCGGTTTTTAACAACTGTTCACTAAACTCTTCATCGTATGAATCTCGTTACGCTTACCTATCGAATGGCTGTGCGAATGCGGAAAGGTTTGGCGCTGACAGCTTTGCTGTTGGGTAGCCTCTCGGTCTTTGCACAAGTAACCACCTCTACCATTACGGGCATGGTCACAGACTCCCGTGGAGAAGCACTTATCGGAGTTACAGTAGTGGCAACACACCTGCCCTCCGGTACGCGCTACGGTACAACGACGAATGCCTCGGGACGCTACACCCTTCCTGCAGTGCGCGTTGGCGGCCCATTTTCGATTACAGCCACATATACGGGTTTTGAACCCGAAACGCAAGAGAACATCTACACCAGCCTGGGGGTAGCCTCTAACGTGAATTTCCAGCTGAAAGACGCCGGCGTAACGTTGGAGGAAGTGGTGATTCGCACCGAGCGCGCCGACCTGTTTTCCTCGCAGCGCACGGGTGCTGCTTCAACGTTTTCGGAGCGCGTAGTAACCTCGGTGCCGGCCCTCGGAAGCCGGACCATCAGCTCTGTAACTAAGTACAACCCCAACGGTGACGGCCGTTCGTTTGGCGCTCAAGACGCGCGCCTGAACAACTTCACCATCGATGGTTCGGTATTTAACAACGGCTTCGGCTTGGGCAGCGAAGCACAAGCCGGTGGCCGTACGGGTTCGACGGCAATCTCGCTGGATGCCATTGAAGAAGTCCAGGTCAACGTAGCCCCCTACGACGTGCGCCAGACGGGCTTCGTAGGCGCGGGCATCAATGCCGTTACGCGCTCGGGCACCAACGACCTCCAAGGCTCAGCATATGGCTTCCTCCGTTCGGCCAACATGTACGGCAACAAAGCGCGCGAAACGACCGTATCTACCACGCAATTTTCGGAGAAAATTTACGGCGCTCGCATCGGTGGGCCTATCGTGAAAAACAAAGTCTTCTTTTTCCTGAGCGGTGAAGTCGTGGGCAAGACCGAGCCGGCTACTCCGTGGGTGGCCAACGGCAGCACCAACCCCGGTCAAGTAACGCGCGTCCTCAAAAGCGACATTGACTCCGTCAGCAAAGTGTTGCTCGACCGCTTCGGCTACGTAACCGGCCCTTACGAAGCGTATAACCTCCGAACAGACTCGCGCAAATTTTTGGCCCGCTTAGACTTTAACCTCAACGACCGCAACAAGCTGATGCTCCGCTACACCCACCACGACTCTGAAGCGGAAAACAGCATCAGTAATAGTGCTTCGTTGGGCTTTGGAAACCGCCGGACCAACATCAACGCGATGTCGTTCCAGAATTCGGGCTACCTCATTCAGGACAACACGCGCTCCATTGTGCTGGAGCTGAACTCTATGCTCGGCGACCGCATGTCGAACCTATTCAACGTTGGCTACGACTATCAGAACGAGGACCGCGGTTACTTGGGCGATGTTTTCCCGACGGTTGACATCCTGAAAGATAACCTGACGTACATCTCGGCTGGCTTTGACCCGTTCACGCCGAAGAACCAATTAAATTACAGCACCCTTCACGTAACGAACAACCTCTCTATTTACGCCGGAAAACACACGTTCCTGGTCGGGGCTAACTACGAGCGCTTCAAGTCGAATAACCTCTTCTTCCCTGGCTCGCACGGCGTGTATATTTTCAACTCGCTGGAAGACTTTTTCGGCGCTGTGCGCGGCGAGACCGTACCGCTGCGCCGCTTCCAGTATCGCTATTCGGCGCTTCCAGGCGGTGCTGACCCGCTCCAGGTCTTAGAGGCGAATAAGTTTGACCTGTATGCACAAGACCAAATCAGCTTAGGCAAACTCACGCTGACGGCAGGAGTGCGCGGCAGCTACATTGCGCTGAGCAGCCCGCAGGCTCTGACCAACGAGATCCTCCTGGACTCTACCTTCTTAGATCTGAACGGCAACCCACTAAAAGTGAACACGGGCCAACTGCCTAAACCGCAACTGCTGTGGGAGCCGCGTCTGGGCTTTAACTACGACGTTACGGGTCGCAAAACGACTCAGCTCCGCGGTGGTGTAGGCATCTTCACCGGCCGCCCGCCTTACGTGTGGCTGTCGAACCAAATCGGCAACAATGGCGTATTGACGGGCTTCATTGACGTGTCTAACACCAACACAGGAGCCTATCCGTTATTGCCTACAGAGGAGGTGATTCGGCGCTTTACGCCAGAAACCCCCACCTTGCCGAGCACTTTCGAAATCGCTTACACCGACGAGAACTACCGCTTCCCGCAGGTGCTTAAGGCCAACTTCGCCATTGACCAAAAATTGCCGTTCAATCTGGTGGCAACGGCAGAGGTCATCTACACCAAGAACATCAACGCAGTATTGTACTACAACGCCAATTCAAAACCCGCTATCGGCAATTTTGCTGGCCCTGACCAGCGCCCGCGCTACCCAGGTATGCCAGGCAGCACCACCCAATTACCTCCGTCGACGCGCGTCGTGAGCAACGTATCGAGCCTCGTCGTTTTGTCTACCACCAACCAGGGCGATTATATCGGCGCTACCTTCAAATTGGAGTACCCCGAGCGCAAAGGCTTGTACGGCATGTTCGCCTATACCTATAGCCGCGCCCGCGACCTAATGAGCGCTGGCTCCATCGCTCTCGGCTCCTGGACAAGCGCCCGCTCCGTCAACGGCAACAACCGCTTAGACTTGTCTTTCGCCGACCGCGACGTGCCGCACCGCCTTATCGGCTTGCTCAGCTACCGCGCCAACTTCGGCGAAAAACGCGGCGGCTCCACACAGTTCACCCTCGGCTACGAAGGCATTCAAAGCAATCGCTTCTCCTACACTTACGCCGGCGACATGAACGGCGACGGCGTGGTGGGCAACGACCTGCTCTTCGTACCTGTAAACGCCTCTGACCTGCTCTTTGAGTCCTGGACGGTGAACAACGTTACCTATACCCCTCAGCAACAAGCGGCTTTCTTTGAAGAATACATCAGCAACGACCCGTACCTGAACAGCCGCCGCGGCCAATACACCGAGCGCAACGGTGGCCTGCGCCCGATGCTGCACCGCTTCGACTTGGCCGTTTCGCGCGACTTTTTCATCACCGTGGGCGGCAAGCGCAATTCGCTGCAATTCCGCGTAGACGTCTTTAACATAGGCAACTTGATCAACTCCAACTGGGGCGTAGGTCGTCGCATCGTTACCAATATTCCTTTGACCAGCCGCGGTGTCGAAGCCGACGGCACGCCGCGCTACCGCGTTGCTAGCCAATTGCTCAATCCCACAACGCGTAAAACCACTGATTGGAGCGCCACCATCAACGATGTGTGGAACCTCCAATTGGGCATCCGCTACACATTCAACTAAAGAAGAACAAGGCCGACTCATCGGTCGGCTCAGCCTCTCCAATCAACGCTGCTCCGGCATTTGCTGGAGCAGCGTTTTTTTGCTCCTCAACGAAGACATTAGCATTCTTTCGCCTGCAGAGGCCTCCCTATAGCTAATGAACGGCAAACGCTTGTGTGTGAGGGATGTGCATTCGCACCCTACGCCATGCTTAAAGCACTGTGGCCTCAAGACGAGCAAATGCGTGCGGAGAACTCATCTGCGCATGTCTTTGAGCGCACGCAGATGACGGCTATAAGGCAACCCTGTAAGTGCCCGCTTCTTTATTCGGCTGCTCGAATGGCCTGCAACGACCCATTCACCACCAAAGCAGCGCAGATGAAGAAAAGAGAGCCGATCTTGTCTGTCTCTACAAAGTCGTTCATCAGCATCAATAGGCCAATTATGACAAAACTGAGCAGCGCAGCCATAACTACATACTGCTGACCGACATCGCGCAGTCGGTGGTAGGCTCGCTGGCCCCAAAGGAGGACAAGCACAAAAAAAAGCAAGAAAAAAGCCAGGCCAGGCAACCCTTGCTCTACGGCCACCATGAGGTAGTAATTGTGTATGCCCGAACGCTCCGGATTATGGCTGACGTAGGTCCGAAAGCGAGTAACGGTGTAATTCTGATAGTTGAAGTAAAAGGTCCCCGGACCAAAGCCCATGAGAGGACGCTCCTGAATCATGTAAGCAGCCGCTACCCAGCGGTAAACCCGCTCCATGACAGAGATGTCTTCTAGGCGCGTAGTTGCTTCCAGCAGGTTGTCGAAGCGCTTGTGCGTGATGGTGCGCTCGTAATTGGGCGCAAAAAGCAGCCAATTGTCTCGATGCACTACCACGCCGATAAAGGCGCCCAAAAGGAGAGCTACTACCAACAAGGCTGCCGGCAGCAGTCGCCAGCGCACCAACCCATACACGCCCACCGCCGCTACCAAAGCTACGTACGCCGCGCGAGTATAGGCGAAATTGATGCCCACCAGCAGCAGGACAACTCCGCCTACCAGTATCCACCACAGACGCGAATAGGGCCGGTAGCGCCGCAAGCCCAACCAAACAAACGGAAAAAAAACGGCTTGGATGCAAGCGTAAGTTACGTGGTTGCGGTAAAACGGCCCCATCACGTAATTGACCTCCTCAAACGAAAAGCCCTTGCCCGCGTGGCGCACCAACACTACGCACACCGTGAGGGCCAGCGGCACCAAAAACCACCATAGCAATCTGCGGACATCCCGCTCTGTCGGAAAAATGTGGCCCGCTAAGAAGAAGAAGACGATAACATACCAGCCCTTGGCCAGCCAGTACTTCAACGACACGACTGGATGAGTGGTTGTCAGGCAGGTCAGCGTCATCCAGGCCAGGTGCATCAATAAAGCCAGAGTAATGGGGTGCAGCAGAAAGCGCTGACCTACGGCACGCCAATGCCGCGCGACCCAGAAAACTGCAACCAAAGTCAGCACCCACATGAGCGGCTCGGAGGGCAGGTCTGTCCCCAAACCACCAGGTAAGTTGATCTCCGTTGATAGGGGAATAGCTGCCAGCATCAGATAGTACAGCCGCCGAAAGTCGGTGGCAGCCAACCAGCCCAGCAGCAAGACAGCGGGAGCTGCCCACAGCCACCATAGCTCCAACAGTGCGGCAGCAACTGCAGCAGCAATACTCCCCACTCCTGTGGCCCAAACCAACCAGCCGTGGGGATGAGCGGCTAAAGACCGACGCACTTGTTCGAATGCGCTCATGAGTCAAACGTCGGCCAAGACTTCCCGCCAGCGCACTTCTCGGTAGGCGTCTGCTACCAGCGCAGCTAAGACCGTAAAGAAAAAGGTGCCCAGCACGCTGCTCAGCACAATCAAACTGCGTTTCGGACGACTCTTCACCGGCGGTGGCTCGGCCGCCTCGACGACTAATAAGGCGGGTATATCGGACAAATAGGTGGATAAAATCTGGTTGTAGCGCTCAATGTCGTAAGTCAACTGCTTGCGCGCCTGATAATGCATATCCTGTAAAGTGGCAATGCGCGGAACTGCCTCGTTGAGGCGATCCACCGTCAGCACCTCAGCATTACTCTCGCGAGAGCGCAGCTGCTGGCGTTGCTGCTCGAAGGCCCTCAAGTTGGCCCGTATGTAGGCGAGCGTATCGCGCGGAACGTTAGGATCCTTCTCCAACACCTCGAGCCGCGCGCGGTAGCGAATAATTTCAATTTCAGCTTGCGAGAGCTGCCCAGCAATCTGTGCGCTCTGTGTGCCCACATCGTAGATCCCATAGAACTCTTGAATATGGCGCAAGCTATCTGCGAGACGCTCTAACTCCTGCTGCTTGCGCTTCATGTTGTTCTCGTAGGCCGCCAACAGCTGGCGCTGGCTTTCTTTGCTGAGGCGCTGAGCGATCTCATTAATCTTATCCCTAGCAGCATTTGCAATTTCGGCCGCCAAACGCGGGTCTTTGTCCTCGAACGTAAGCTCTAAAGCGTCGTTCTTGTTTTTCTGCACCTGATAGTGCTTGCGCAGCCGCTTGCGCACTTTGTGCATGCCGTCGCGAGCCGAAGAGTCAATACCGTAGTGTTCGTAGAGATGAAAACGCTCGATGATGTAGTTTTCTACCTCGCGGCTGCGCGCAATTTCGGCCAATCGGTCTAAGTCGTGGTCAGAGCCGAAGTAATCGGTAACCTGACCCGTGTACCCGAAAAGCAGCTCCGGGTTAGCTAAGCGCGGGCTGGTGGGGTAGAAGACCGTTTTGGCCTCATAGTAGTTGTCCAAAAGCAGTGTAATTCCTACACTGATAAAGAGGGCAGCCAGACAGAGGTTTCGGATGCTCTTTCGCCAACGGTATAGCGTCCGGACGACTTCTATCAGGCTATCGCGATGTTCCATAAAGCGTATGTGTCTAAGCAATTACCGGGCAAAGATAGACACCCCTCCAGCACGAACAGCCCTCAGAGGGGTAGACTACTGGAGTATCAGCTACGAGCAGAACGTACGAGCGCCTTTAATTGCTGCTACGACTGCCACGTATCGAGCAAACGAGCCGCCTCAACTGAACCCATCTGGGCGGCAGCGTGCAAGTCGTGCTCGTATTCCGGGCGACCTATTTGATGCTTAGCAATAGCTCGGTGCAGCAGGCTCTCCACTTTAGAGCGCGGATCTTCGCCTAAGGGCATAGCAAGCGCGCGATCAAAAGCCTCGATAGCGCTAAATGGATCGTTCAGCCCCAATAGCGCCTTGCCCAACAAATAGGAAGCGCGCGGGAGGCGGTAGAAGTTAGGATCAGACTCACTAAAGTTGCGCTTTAAAAACAAAGTCAACTCTTTGTGAGCCTCAGCATATTTTTTCAGATTCACCAGGCATTCTGCTTTGCGCAATCGGGCTAGCCAATGGATGGGCTGAAGCGCTAAGGAATGCTGGGTCGTTAGGCCAAAGTCTTCAGCAGCACCCGCCCAGTCGTTTTTACGCATGCGCAATTTGCCTCGCCCATAGTAAGCGTCGGGGTGATGCGGGTTGAACAGAATGCTCTGCTCAAAATCGTGCAGGGCGTCTTCGTAGTTGCCCAACTTGTAGTTCACATAACCGCGGCGCTCATAAGCCAGAGCGTGTTTTTCGTACTTCTCTATGGCTCGGCTGAACGCCTGCGCCGCTTCCATCTCCTTGCCTAACACTCCGACCAACTGCCGCCCGCGCAGAAACTCTCGCACGGCTATTTTGTCTGAGGCCGGCTCAATAAAGGTCTGTTCTACCACCCCTTCATCGCCCAAACACCAAGCCGCGATATAGCCTACCGTAGCATATTGGGCCAACTCACGGAATAACTCCACGGTCATGCGCCACGACTTTTCTGAGCCAATGACCTTCTGCTGCGGCACCTCTAAAGAGAACGCATCCTCTCTCAAGACATCCTCCATTTTGAAGAGAAGGTTTGTCTTGAAATAATTCTCTGTACGACCCTGCCAATGGAGCCGCACTTTCTCGAAGGTGCGCTCATTGCCAAAATCCAAGCGCCCTTTGAAAATAAGCCGAAAAGATGCCTGCTGCGTAACCATTATGACCTGCTGTTTTTCCCAGAAAAGTATGCACCTCACACGGCGAAGAGGCGCTCTTTCATTTAGCATCTGCGCAGCGGCGGCTTCTCTACCGATGCCGCATACCGCGGGTGATTTTGAGGTTATCCTCACTATGCTCTAGTATGATATCGCCCGACAGGGAGGAGGGAGGCGTAAATATTAAAAAATCCCATCGCTTCAAAAAAGCGAAGTTCGGGCATACTTTAAAAACCATTAGCAAATGTCCGTCAAATTACACAATTCGCCCGAAGCTAGATTAAATTTTTTTAAAAAAATTTGAACAAGAGCGCAAAACGACCCCATAAAACATCTTTTATATGCCGAAAAAAGGCCGGTTTCCCAAATCAAAAATAGGTTTTAATAATTTCGTAAAAATACTGTTGGTAAGTTTTGCTCACCGCTCGATATTCGCCCCATATTTTACAACACTATCTACTTCGACGATGCGAAAGAGGCTATTCGAATACCTGTACGAGCAGCTGGAACAGCACCCTTTGGACCGGGCTTTTGGCTACAAACACCAAGGCCAATGGCGCTATTACAGTACAGCCCAGGTGGTACAGATGGCCAATGAGGCCAGTCGTGGGCTATTAGAATTGGGGCTTAAGCCCGGTGATAAAGTAGCTACGGTAGTGTATCAGACCCTACCTGCCTGGGTTGTGTTGGAGTTTGCCCTGTTGCAGATAGGGGTACTAAACGTACCGATGTACCCCACCATCAGCGCGCGCGAATACGAATACATCCTGCGCGAGTCTGAATGCCAGTATTGCTTCGTGGGCGACGGCGATTTGTACGACAAAGTGCGTGCCGCTCAGGAGCGTTTGGGCGGTAGTTTAAAAGAAATTTTTGCCTTTGCCGACGAGCATCCCACTCTGCGCAGTTGGCTGACGGTGCTGCAAATGGGCCGTCAAGCCCCGCATCGCCAAGAAGAGGTCGAGCGCATCAAGGCCAATATTAGCCCGGATGACGTCATGACACTAGTATACACCTCTGGCACTACGGGCACTCCTAAGGGCGTCATGCTTACGCATGCTAACGTGGTGTTCAATATTGAGAGCATTCGCCGCCTGCTGCCCTTCGAGCCGGGCGACCGCGTCCTGAGCTTCTTGCCCGTCAGCCACATTTTCGAGCGCGCCGCTATTTACGCCTACACGGCCATGTGTGGTAGCGTATCCTTCACCGGCAC
>CALHAM010000010.1 GCA_937934275.1 uncultured Saprospiraceae bacterium
GGGTTGATGACGAATTTACCGTCGATGCGCGCCACGCGCACCTCGGAAAAGAGAGCCTCCACCGGAATGTCACTAACGGCGATGGCTGCCGAGCAAGCTAGCCCAGCTAATGCATCGGGCATAGCGTCCTTTTCGGCCGAAATCAAATTGATGATAACCTGCGTTTCGTTCATGTAGCCCTCAGGAAATAAAGGGCGCAAAGCGCGATCTACTAAGCGGCTGATGAGGATCTCATAGTCCGAAAGGCGCGCTTCTCGGCGAAAGAAGTTACCCGGAATACGCCCTGCAGCGGCAAACTTTTCCTGATAGTCCACAGAAAGCGGAAAAAACGGCTGGTCGGGCTTCGCTTGGCGCGCACTCACCACCGTACACAGGAGCATAGTGTTACCCATGCGAACCAACACGCTGCCATCGGCTTGTGTGGCCAGCTTGCCCGTCTCCAGAGCCACTTCTCGCCCGTCAGGCAACGAAAAGGTGACGCGAAGAGGTGTTTGTTTACCCATAAATAAAAGAACTTTAGGCACCTCCTAAGACCTGCTTCACCCCAGACAAGAACGGCCGCACACGAGGGCAACTCGGGAAAGCACACAAAGAAGCAGGGGCATTTCGCCACACCGCGGTTTTTGGGGCATCGCCACATCGGCAAAAAACCTGCATCTTTGTGTGGGGGAAGGTTCCCCGTTTTCATACGAGCCAACCGCCGCCGTCGCCAGCATACTGGCCAACAACAAGCACGGCACCGTTCAGCAGCTGGGTTGCAAGCACCAGGTCTTTTCAGTGCAGGTGAAAAGATGAGGAAGGAATTACGAATACACTTATCGTCGGCCTCAGAGCATGGCTCCCGACCGACGATAAGCAAAAGGCTCGAAAAAAGACCTCGATTGCTTACTTACGCAATCCTAATTTCTCAATGAGCGCGCGATATTTGAAGATATCTTTCTTGGCGTAATAATTTAATAGCCGCTTGCGACGCCCCACCTTAGCCAACAAGGAGCGACGAGTAGCGTGATCTTTCTTGTGCGTCCTCAAATGCTCCGACAAGCATTCAATCTGATAAGTCAGCAAAGCTACCTGAACCTCCACGTTACCCGTGTCTTTTTCGTCTTTGCCGTAATTGCGGACAATCTCCGCGACTTTTTCTTGCGAATAATAAACTGCCATTTTTAGAATCTTAAAGAAATGAAAGCTGCGCCAAAGCAGAATTTCCAAAAAGCAAACGACAGCATTTGCCCATCCATCCTGCTTAAGCGCGGCAAAAATACGGCGCTGCCGCCGTTGAACAACTGCTTGAGTAGAAAAATTTGGTGAGGGTGAATAAAAACACCAAAATCCCGGCTAAAATTTCCCATGCGCTCGCCAATGACAAGTCTCTTCAATCTCGAGGAGAAAACTGCCTTACGAAGAAAATGAAGAGCGGTAGCCTTTGCTACCGCCAGCTGCAATGGCTCGCGCCTGCCTCTACAGCCGACCTCCTCGACGGCCTTTCGCTGTCAGCCTATGACAGCCTGACAAGAAGACCACCGCCTCCTCTGCAAAAATGGCAGAAATCTTTGTCTGGCATGAAGTCTGATAAAGGCATGCAGGCCGAATAAAGTTCTGTTAAGGCATCTAAACTTTCATTTAAAAACAAAAACGCATATAAAGATGAGACCAATCGCAGACCGTGTGATCATCAAACCTGCACCCGCCGAAGACAAAACGAAGGGCGGCATTATCATCCCCGACACCGCTAAAGAGAAACCTCAGCGAGGAGAAGTCATTGCTGTTGGCCCAGGCAAAGACGGCAATCTGATGACTGTCCAGGTGGGAGACATGGTGCTCTATGGCAAGTATTCTGGCCAAGAAATCCATTACAACGGTGAAGACTACTTAGTCATGCGCGAAGAGGATATCCTCTGCATCCTCTAACTTTTCCTTTTTTCCAAGCGACAGCGTGAGTCGCTTCCTTTTCCTCTTTCCGTTTCTCACTTTTCTTTTCAACTCAATTCAATCTACATAACGATATGGCAGTCAAACAAATTAGCTTCAATACCGATGCCCGTGAAAGCCTTAAGCAAGGCATTGACGCATTGGCCAATGCTGTAAAAGTAACGCTAGGCCCGAAGGGTCGCAACGTGGTGATTCAAAAGTCGTTCGGCGCTCCGGTCATTACTAAAGACGGCGTTACTGTAGCCAAAGAAATCGAACTCGAAGACCCAGTGGCCAATATGGGTGCCCAGATGGTCAAGGAAGTAGCCAGCAAAACGGCTGACGACGCCGGCGACGGCACCACTACGGCAACAGTTTTGGCTCAAGCCATGGTAAATGCCGGTCTGAAAAGTGTTGCTGCAGGCTCTAACCCCATGGACCTCAAACGCGGCATCGACAAAGCCGTGAAGGCCGTAGTCGAGCATCTCAAAAAACAATCCGAGCAAATCGGTGAAGACTTTAGCAAGATCGAGCAGGTGGCCTCCATTTCGGCCAATAACGACGAGAACATTGGGAAGCTCATCGCCGATGCGATGAAGCGCGTGAGCAAAGACGGTGTCATCACCGTTGAGGAGGCCAAAGGCACCGACACCTACGTGGAAGAGGTCATTGGCATGCAATTCGACCGCGGCTACCTCAGCCCCTACTTCATCACCGATGCCGAAAAAATGGTGGCAGAGTACGAAAATCCGTACCTGCTCATCACCGACCGTAAGATCAATAACATGCAGGATTTGGTGCCCATTTTGGAGCGCACCTTACAGACGGGCCGCCCGTTGCTGATCATTGCTGAAGATGTAGAGACGCAAGCACTGGGCGTACTGGTGGTGAACCGCTTGCGCGCAGGGCTTAAAGTGGTAGCAGTGAAAGCCCCGGGCTTCGGCGATCGCCGCAAGGCGATGCTCGAAGACATTGCCATTCTCACCGGTGGCACGGTCATCAGTGAAGAGCAAGGCTACAAATTGGAAAATACCGACTTGTCCATGCTCGGCACGTGCGAGCGCATCACGGTAGACAAAGACAACACCACTATTGTGGGCGGCAAAGGCAAACCCGATGCCATCAAAGCGCGCATTAACCAAATTAAGCAGCAAATTGAAACCACAACGAGCGATTACGACCGCGAAAAGCTGCAAGAGCGCTTAGCTAAATTGGCCGGCGGCGTTGCCGTACTCTACGTAGGTGCTGCCACCGAAGTAGAAATGAAGGAAAAGAAAGACCGCGTAGATGATGCTTTACACGCCACCCGCGCTGCTATTGAAGAAGGTATCGTAGTGGGCGGTGGTGTTGCCTTAGTGCGCGCCATCTCTAGCCTCGATGGCCTGAAGGGCGTTAATGAAGACGAAAACATCGGCATCAACATCGTGCGCAAGGCCCTAGAGGCTCCCATCCGCGTCATTGCCGAAAACGCCGGTATCGACGGCTCTATCGTCTTCCATAAGGTGCTCGAGGGTAAAGATAGCTTCGGCTACAATGCCCGTACCGATAAGTTCGAAGACCTGAAGAAAGCCGGTGTAATTGACCCGACTAAGGTTACGCGTATCGCCCTCGAAAATGCGGCTTCCATTGCCGGCTTGGTACTCACCACCGAATGCGTCATCAACGATAAGCCTGAGAAAAAGGCCTCGATGAACGGCGCGCACTCCGGTATGGGCGGCGGCATGGATATGATGTAATCGTTTGACCTTTACACTCCGGCAATAGCACTAATTGCCTTCTGCCGAAACGGGCGAGCCTGTTTGAGTGAGGCTCGCCCGTATTGTTTTTTCTAATTTAGGCTAAGAATGGAAACTGTTCAATTCGAATGCTTTCAGCGCAAGCAAAATGCCCTTCTGGACATGTTTTTTTACCATGCAGCCCACAAGGGCGACAGGGCAAGTTCTCTGGCGTCTGTACGACAAAACGCGTGCTGGATAGAGGCCCAAAACCAAAAGCCGGCACTGTGGAGCAGAAGACCGCTGCGACCGGAGCGTCCACAGCCGAGGCCAAGTGCAACGGCGCTGAGTCGTTGACGTAATTCATAGCAGCCCGCCGCATCAGCGCCGCCGACGCCAACAACGACAACTGCCCCGCCACTGAGTATACCTCCGCTCGGGCAACAGACCGAGCCAGAGCATCGCAGGCCTCCGCATCGCTCCGCCCACCTAATAGCAAGACCACATAACTCCTCGGTATGCGCTCGATCAATTCGCGCCACTTATGCAGCGGAAACTGCTTGGTAAACCACACCGATGTGGGCGCAATACACACCCAGGGCTTATCCGACGGCGCCACCGCCAAGGCCGCGCGCTCATCCTCTTCAGACGGATACAGGCGCGGCATCTGAAAAAGACCATCCGTTAGATGCTCTATTAAGGCCAAATTGCGGTGCACCTCATGCACACCTTCCCTCGACGCCCCGATCAGGTGTGTTACCCGACGGCTAAACCACGGCGAAAATGGGTTCTTTTCAAACCCCACCGTGTGCCGAGCACCCGAAAACACCGTTAACAAACCCGAAGCGGCAAAACGCTGGCAATTTATCACCCAATCGTAGCGCTCGCGCCTTATCTGACGGCCTAAGCGCCACAAATGGCGGTATTTGTTGCGGCTTTTCTCCCAAACCCACACTTTACCCACGAATGGATGCCGCGCAAAAAGGGCCTCGTTACCACGACGCACTAAAAAATCAATTTGTGCACCCGGGTAATGCCGGTGCAGTTTTTCAGCTATTGGCGTGGCCAACACTACGTCGCCAATAAACGCGGTCTGAACAATTAGAAACTTCACCGCGCAAAAATCCGAAAGTACC
>CALHAM010000011.1 GCA_937934275.1 uncultured Saprospiraceae bacterium
ACGATTTTGGTGCGCACTAAGCTGAACAGAATGAGCACCACCCAAAAAAGCAACTGCATCCAAGTTGTCAGGTCAGCCCTTTGGCAAATGCGCAATGTGTGCGATTCAAGCACCTCGTCTTCTGGCTGATGATCGCCCCAAAGATTGGGCAGGGCAAACACCGAAATGGGAAAACATCCCAGCAGTAAGACAACGGCGTGGTAACCCCAAAAACCACCGTGGCCGCTATCCGGCGTCGTCAGCAAGCGAATTTGGTAGGCCACAAACTCTTGCACAAACTTCGGCCCGTGCAGCAGCGTCTCCGCAGCAAACCATACTGCCGACACCGAAAATGCCGCCAGACTAAACAGAGCAAAGTGCGACAAGAACCCTCGATTGCGAAACTTGTACCGCGCCCAATAAAGCATCAGCACTAAAAAAGCAATTAAGTACGCTACCGGCCCTTTCGTCAGAATGCCCAGGCCCAAGGCCCAGCCGCCCAGCAGCAGATAGCGGTAACGCTGCCAAAACGAGCGCCCCTCAAAACGCGTAAAAAATATCCACCGAAATCGGATGAAACCCCAAAGGCCTAAAAAGATGAACAAATTGAACCATGGGTCAATGATGCCACTCCGAAAATACAGGTGTGGCAGAAGGCTGCCTAGCCATGCCAATACCCACAGCCAGCCGAACATTCGGTCGTGCAAACTTCGGCCGATGCGGTACGACAACAGCAGCACCAAGATGCCGGCAATTGCATTAGGAAAGCGCGCGGCAAACTCATTGACTCCAAACAAGTGCATAGAAAGCGCCTGCATCCAAATAAACAGCGGCGGTTTCTCAAAAAACGGCTCGTAATCAATTTGAGGCCGCAGGTAGTCGCTCGTCAACAACATTTCGCGCGCACATTCGGCAAAGTTGATCTCGTCCCAGTCGAATAGATGCACACTACCCAAAAAGGGCACAAAAAAGAGAGCACCTAAGAGTGCCACGTGCAAATAGTCGTAGCGCGGAGATGACATCAAAAGAGAGCGAGCGATGAGGGTTAAAAAATAGGGCTTAGAAGGTTTCAGTCTCGGAAATGACTTGCCCTATAAATAAGCCAATGGACAAAAGGTTCAATGTCCCTTGCCGCGTTTTCCAAGTTGTTCGCCGAGCAAGTGCAGCGCCATCACCGTTAGGCAAATAGCCAGCCCCGGAGGTAGGCTGACCCACCACAGCTGCGGGCTGGTGCGCGCTCCTTGTAAGAGGCTACCCCAAGTAGCACCGCTCAGCTGTTGGTCGCCGTAGCCCAAAAACGATAGCGATGCTTCCAGGAGGACAGCGCCGGCTACTCCCAAGGCAAACACCGTGTAGGCGGGCTGGAGTGCGTTGGGCAGCGCATGCCTCAGCAAAATGCGCACTTCCGACAGCCCTAAGCTGCGCGCTGCAGTGATGTAGTCCATCTCCCGTACGCGCAACATTTCGGCTCGCACGAATAAGGCCACACCCGGCCAACTGAATAGCCCAATGAGCGCAATCAACGCCCACAGTGTTTGCCTCTGCTCGCGCAGCAGCGCCGCAAAGGCCACTATCGCCAGCAAACCCGGCACTGCCATAAACGCCTCCGCCAAGCGCATGATCCACAAGTCAACCGGCAAAGCCACTTCTCGCGCCCAAAAAGACCACCGGCAGAGCCTGTACCCCAGTGCTACAGCACCTACCCAAACGACTGTGGCTGCACTCCCACCTGTCAATAGGCGCACAAGAGCATTGGCAGTCTCCGGCAACCAAGGCTGCACAGCGCTGCTATAAAAAAAAGCCAGCGGCGTCCCTAAGAGCGCCATCAGCAGCGGGCCGCGCCGAACGCGCAGACGGTCGTCGCCCCAATAACCTGCCAGCGCCCCCAACACCACCCCCAACCCAAAAGCCAGGCACATGGCCAAGCTACCCGTCAGGAGCGCCACTCGTGTACCGCCTACTAAAGCTGCTGCTACGTCGTAACCCTGAGCATCAGTACCCAGCCAGTGTCGAAAGACGCGCGTACCGACCGGATGCACGGCGCCCGGGCGCGCCCGCCGAATTGTCGTGTCTGGCCGCGTCGGCAGTTCACCTGGCGAAAACGCTATTGGCGCAAAGACGGCTGAAGAGTAAGGGTAAACACGCCACAAAAAATGCCGCTGGATGGAGTCCAACACCGGATGCCCATAGGGCAAAGCGGGGTCGCGCCAAACCGAGCGAAGCCCGGGAAAAAACACTTCCTCCCCCACTTGGCAATACAGCGGGCGCCCGTTGGCTATTAGGTTGCGCCCCAACGCCACCACAACCAAAGTTAGCAAAAAGAACGCAGCAAAATTTAGGGAGAAGCGGCTGCGTCGGTTCATAGCGTCGTAAGTTTAATGTGCGGCTGAAATGCGCATTTTTCTTCTCTTCACAGCGCTCAAAACGCCGAGCTAATGTGCAGAAGTGGAAAACAGTGGCACTAAGGTATGCCTGCTCAGCAGCTCACGCACCCGGTGCTCCTCTTGGCCAAACACCAACAAAAAACCGCCACCTCCAGCGCCGCAAATTTTGAACAAGACCCGTTCGTGTGCTAACGCTTCGGCCCATTGCTGGCGCCAAGCCTCTGGAATCATAGGCTGGAAATGCTCTAGCTGGAAGGCCGACACGCGCTGCAGATAAGGCCAGATGGCCTCGCCTTGGCCCGCCTCCCAGGCCGCAATGAGCGCCTCGTGACTGGGCAGCAATTCGTTTTCTAAAAGCATGGAAAAGGCACTTTGCCGGCTTTTTTCCAAAAAAAATTGCACCAATGGTCCAGTTTGTCGCGCTATCCCAGTGTCGAGCAGAAAGGCTACGGGCGGCGGCGTCTGCCAGGGTTGTCGTTCCAAAGGGCGAGTCTGGCCCTTTTGGGTGAGCAGCTCCTGTCGCGTGTAGCTAGTTAGGGGGTCCAAACCCGAGCTCTTGCCGTGAAAGTGGCTCTCCATTCGAGCAAACGCCTGTTGCAATGCCGTTAGGTCGGTTGCTTTCGGTTGGGCGTAACGGTCGTAAACAGCGGCACACAGCGCCCCAGAGCTGCCCAAGCCATAGCCAATCGGGATATTGGAGCGGAAGGTCAGCCCGCGCTCAACATCGCCTTGAAAAGCCGCGACGTCAAGTGCAGCAATTTGCGCCAACACCTCGCTGTAGGCAAAGGCGCGCAGAGACTCACCCAGCGGGTTGCTATCCCGATCTGTTGCCCAGATCCATTCACCGCCGAAGCGCTCGAAGGGCAGCGTGATTGCACGTGCCCCAAGCAGAACGACATACTCTCCAAAAAGCAACACTTTTGCCGGATACCTCATGATGTAGGGGCAAACCTCCGCAAAAATCTGTAGACAGGCAGCAAGCAGAAGATGAAAAATAGTCAAAGTCGGGTGTTCTACCTTTGTTTACGCTCCAGCAGGTTAGGGCGTTCGAGCTAGGACGATATTGGCCGCTAAAGGTCCTAAGGCTTGAAACAGAGGAATGTCTCTACAAGCCACCGCGCTCCAATTTGGCACTGAAGGCATTCGTTTCGATGCACCCCTATAGGCCCTCTTATTCGATTTGGAAATGTCTGTGCCAGACGATGTGCTCACCGTGTATGGCCACGGCAAAAGAACCCATTTAGGTGTCGTATTTTTGCCTCCCAACATGTCGGTATTCACCTCGTCTACTCTCAGGCCCTTGCTGGTGCGCGTAGTTGCGGAAGCGCTTCAGGCCATCTTTCTGGGAAATCAATACGCCGATCGGGTTGTCGAGCGCGTGCTGCGCCAAAACCCCAAGGCGGGCGGCCGCGATCGGGCTTTTGTGGCCGAAACGACCTACGAGATTGTGCGCTACTATCGCCTCTACAGCGCTCTTCTAGGGGTAGAGCCCAAAACAGACGAGCACTTCTGGCAGTTGGTGGGCATTCATTTGCTGTTACACACCGGCAATGAAGACGTGCTTCGCCTCTCCGAAATGCGCCACCTTCGGCCTGATGACATTCGCCAGCGCGCTGCGGCGCTCCGTCAGCAGAGGCCCTTTCGCGAAAGCATTCCCGACTGGCTCGATGCCTTGGGCCAGCAGCAGCTCGGCGAGCGATGGGACGAAACCCTGGCCTGGCTCAACCGCCCAGCAGAGGTCGCCTTGCGCACCAACCGGCTAAAAATCACGCGCGATGCTCTGCAAAAACGCCTAAGGGAGGAAGGCATTGAGACGCGTCCGCACGGGTCTGCGGATGCTTTAGTATTGCTCCGCCGGCAAAATGTGTTTGCTTCGAAGGCCTTTCGGGAAGGCCTCTTCGAGGTCCAGGATTACAGTAGTCAGCAGGTAGTGCCTCTACTCGATGTACAGCCCGGCATGCGCGTTGTGGATGCTTGTGCTGGCGGTGGCGGCAAGACACTTCATTTGGCTACCCTCATGCAAGGTAAAGGCACCCTCATTGCCCTGGATACCTTGGCTTGGAAGCTGGCCGAATTGCGCAAACGCGCCCGCCGAGCGGGCGTGCATAACGTCGAAACACGCGTTATTGACAACAGCAAAACCATCAAACGCCTTTACCATTCCGCTGACCGATTGCTGCTCGACGTGCCTTGCAGCGGCTTGGGGGTCTTGCGCCGAAATCCGGACAGTAAATGGAAGTTATCGCCGGAGTTTATCGAAAACCTGCGGCGAGTCCAGCAAAATATTTTACGGCAGTACTGCCAAATCGCGCGCCCTGGTGGCTTAATAGTCTACGCTACTTGCAGCCTCTTGCCGGCAGAAAACCACGAGCAGGTGAGGGCCTTCCTCGCTTCGCCACAGGGCAAGAGTTTCGAATTTTGCACCGAAAAAACAATCTGGCCGCAGGACGAAGGCTTCGATGGCTTCTATATGGCGCTTTTAAAGCGCAAGAGCTAAGCAAAGCGCTTCCTCCCGCAAAACGACATCGCTTACACCATGCGCTTCGACCAGTATCCCATTGCCGAGGAGATTAAGCAAAATTTAGCTGCGCTGGGTTGGCGGCGCCCTACCGATATTCAGTATAAAGCCATTCCGCCCATTTTAAACGGTGAAGACGTGCTGGCCGTGGCTCAGACAGGTACGGGTAAGACGGCCGCTTTTGCCATACCCATTGTCCATCAGTTGCATGTGGCTAAGCGCTCGGCTCGCTCAACGGGGGTGCGTTGCGTAGTGCTGGAACCCACGCGCGAGCTGGCCATTCAAATCGCGGGTGTTTTCCAATCGCTGGCTCGACACACCCGCGTGCGCGTACTTGATTTGTTCGGCGGCGTAGAGCAAACCTCGCAGGTTGCCCGCCTGCTCAAAGGCGTAGATGTCGTGGTGGCCACTCCCGGGCGTTTGTTCGACCTACACGCCCAGGGCTATGTACCGCTCGACACGGTGAGCATCCTGGCTATCGATGAAGCCGACCGAATGCTTCAATTAGGGTTCTTACAAGACATTCAAGACCTACTCAAACGCCTGCCAAGCCGACGCCAGACGCTCTTCTTTTCGGCCACTATCGATGCCGACATCAAACGCTTGGCCTACTCATTGGTGCGCGGCAACGCCATACGCATTCAGATTTCGCCCCAAGACCCGGTGTCGAAAAATGTGCAGCATGCTGTGGTCTTTGTTGGCATAGACCACAAGCGCTTCTTTCTCGAGCGTTTCCTGCGCGAGCACCCTCAGGCCAAAGTGCTCGCCTTCGTGCGCACGCGCGTGCGTGCTGAGCGCGTGCAAAAGGCTATGGAGCGCGTCGGGCTGCAAGCCCTTTGCTTGCACGGTGCTCAAAACCAGCCTCTACGCCTGCAGACGCTGGAGCAGTTTCGCAGTGGCACGGTTCACTTACTTATCGCTACAGACGTCAGCGCGCGCGGCATCGATATTCCGGGCGTAGACTACGTCATCAATTACGACCTACCCGATGTAGCCGAAAATTATGTCCATCGCGTCGGACGCACGGGTCGAGGCGGGCGCAAGGGACAGGCCCTTTCGTTCTGCAGCCCTGAAGAACTCCCTCTATTGCGGCGTATTGAAACCTATTTGGGTAAAAAAATCGCGGTGCTCGACATCGATGAAGGCACTTATGAAGAGACGCTGCGCCTCAGTGAAGATGTGTCCGACAAGTGGCGCGATGTCATGAGCGAGATTGAGGCTGCCGAAGAGTGGTTTGAAAAGAAGCGCAAAAAGAAAAAAGGTAACTGAGGTGTTGCCGATGAAAAACAAGCACTTAGTTCTACTCTTTTTGCTGGTGTTGCTTCTGGGCCTCGTAGGGCGTCGCTTGCCTTGGCGCTGCCAATCGGATTTGCGTGGGCGGCTAGTCCATGCCCCAGAGGCTATCTATCGCATCCAGGTGAGCCGTGAGGGCCAGACCGACCTTTTTTTAGAATACACGGCTGCAGGATGGGTGGCAGAGCAAGAAGGTCGCATAGTGCCCATCAGCCGCGATACTATGGCTGCGCTGTTCGATTTGCTGGGGCAGCTCCGCCACTTCACTCCCCTAACAGACAAAGAGAGTACCCGAGCCTTTGCCACGGCAAAACCGATTCACCTTCAGCTGTTTTTCAGTGATCGCCCACCGACCTCACTTCAATGGGGCTTAGAGCAGTCTGATTCAGAAGGCCCTTGGACGCTCGTGCGCATAGCAAAACAAGAAGGCGTTTACCGTGTGCGCGGCGCCTTTCGCTCTTGGTTCGACCGAACGATAGACGATTTCCGAAACCGAAAACTTCTCCTGTTCGACTTGACACAGGCCTGTAACATCGCCTTATACTGGCCTACGGACAGCAGTGTTCTTTTAGAAAAAATAGACTCGATCACTTGGCAGAGGGCCTCGAATACCCCGGAAAATCCTTACCTCTCGTTTCCGTATTGGCTTAATGCCGTAGCGCAGTTGCAAAACCTCCCTTTCGCTGACTTTTTCGATGAAAGTCGAGAGGAAGAGTGGTTGTGCTTGACGGTTGTTCTGACGGCCTGCGACGGCAAGACTTTTACTCTTCGTTTCTTCGCCTTAGAGCCTCTCGATCTTCCAGAGGATGTCCGCTCTCTTCACCGTCAAGGCATTAAGGCTCTGCCGCGCTATGTGGCACATAGCTCTGCCAATCCGCACAACTATTTCGCACTTCTCGATGCTGAGGTGGGCGCCCGCCTCTGCGCTGGCCCTTGAGACGAGGAGGCGTTTAAACGGTCTTCATGCCTTCTTCTTCGTCTTTATCAGTAGCCCGACGCACCCGCCCCGTGGCTTCATTGACGACCTCCTCAAACTTCTCGGTCATTTCTTCCACTAGGTCGTCTAATTTTTCTCGAACATCATCTAAGTATTCTTCGCCCTTGCGGCGCAGCCGCTCGCGGGTGCGTTCTCCTTTATCTGGAGCAAAGAGGATGCCCAATGCAGCACCAATAGCAATGCCTCCTAAAAGGCCTAATAGCAAAGATTCGCGTTTCATGTCTGTATACTGAGTTTGTTTTTTGAACAGTAGTGTAAACAACGACCAAACTGCCAACAATGTTGACTGTTGCCTCCTGATGTAAGTTGCCCTTTCGTCTGATGTTAATCAGGCCGTGGCTGCTCTTAGGGGGATACGATATGGGGTAGAGTGATGCAAATCAGTTGGTTCTCCAGAGGTGTAGGGGCGAGGCGCTTTAACTTTGTCCTGTTAAACTTACATTTTCAATGAAAAAGCAGACACTTATGCGGAACTTTACTCATTGGCAACTTCAGACGGTGCTCTTTGGCTTGGCTCTCGCCTGGCTGGTAGGTTGCCGCTCCGATACGTACAAAACAGAGGTGGAGAATCCCGAACTTTTGCACCGCGGCATGCGGCGCATCACCGACATCATGCGGCACGATATCTTCTCGCCACCAGTAGCTTCACGCATTTACGTCTATTCAGCCATTGCGGCTTACGAGGCGCTTCGCCCGGGATACGAAGGTTATCGCTCGTTAGCGGGCCAAGTCAATGGCCTAAAGGAAGTGCCTCAACCCGAGGCGGGTCAGGTATACTGCTTCCCGCTGGCCTCTATTACGGCGCTAACAAAGGTGGGTAGGCACTTGGTCTTTTCGGAGGACCGCTTGGATGCCCTAAAAGACTCGATGCTTGCCGATTTTAACCGCATGGATATTCCGCGCGAGGTCTACAATCGCTCGGTTGCCTACGGCGAAGCAGTAGCTGACCACATCATTGCCTGGTCGAAAGACGACAACTACCACCAAACGCGTAGCTTGCCCAAGTTTGCTATCGATGCCAAAAATCCAGCTCGATGGGTGCCTACCCCGCCTCAACACGCTGATGCGCTCGAGCCGCACTGGAAATCCATTCGGCCGTGGGTGCTCGATTCTGCTCGCCAGTTTAAGCCCGCCCCACCCATTCCGTATAGCGAAGATAAAAACAGCGAGTTCTATAAGGCGGCCATGGAGGTCTATGAGATTAGCCAAAAACTCACAGACTTCGAGCGCGAAACAGCTCTATATTGGGATTGTAACCCCTTTGAGATGACTACAGCGGGCCATCTTATGGTTGCGCTTAAAAAGATCAGTCCTACAGGGCACTGGATAAACATCACTATGCACGCCTGCCGGAAGGCGAATGCCTCCATCATACAGGCTGCCGAAGCTTACGCATTGGTCTCCCTCGCCGTGGCCGATGCCTTCATCAGCAGTTGGGCTGAAAAATACACGAGTGCCTTGTTGCGCCCAGAAACCTACATCAATCGGCTCATAGACCCCGATTGGCATCCTTACATCGAGTCGCCTCCATTTCCAGAGCATACCAGCGGCCATGCTACCATATCTGGTGCAGCTGCTACTATACTGACGAACCTCATGGGCGATAACTTTTCCTTCGTAGACAGCACGGAAGTCGAGTTTGGTATGAAGCCGCGCACTTTTACCTCCTTTTACGAGGCCTCCGACCAAGCTGCGATGAGTCGCCTCTATGGAGGTATTCACTACCGCCACGGCAACGAAAGTGGGCGCCTCAACGGACGTCAGATCGGTCAATATGTTTGGGAAAAAGTGCGCTTGCATGTTCAGTGAAGGCAAGCGAACTCTAAGGTGCCGAAGTGCCCTCACAGGGACGGGTAGAGCCATTGGCGCTGCCGCAAAAAAACTTAATGCTAACTTAATTGCCGCCTAACCCAGATTTTTTTTAAATAAATGAACCTTTGCTACTGTAGCCTCTCACCCATTGGAAAAAGAGTTCAGTAGTTTAAAAGGTTAGGAATTGACTACGCCCGGCCGACGCAAGTTGAGCCGGGTTTTTTAGGCGGTCTCAAGCAAGCCATAAGCCTTTCTACCTCTTAGGACAGCAGACCGATGGGTCTACCTACCAAGGAGGCCAAAATCTTTAGGCGATGAGCGCCTTCTGTTACTTACCATACACCTTTTTGCCTCGCTTAAGCCAAATGCCCCAAGAGCGGCTGTAGGCGTGTACTTCTTCTGTAGGGCCTGCAGCATTGTACACCGGATTGCCGGCGTTGACCCATTCGAAAATGCCGCCGTAGAGATTCCACACCTTTTGAAAGCCGGCTGCTAAAAGTTTTTCAGCAATTTTTTCGCTCCGATAGCCCACAGAGCAATAAACGATGATGGGCGTATTCTTGTCCTCGCCTTTTAGGCATGACAGATTGAAGGTTTCATAGCCTACCCAGCGCGCCCGAGCGATGTGGCTTATTTCGTATTCCTCGGCCTCGCGTGCATCCAGAAAAAGATATTGAGAAGCATTAACGGCTGCTTCCTGCACGCTTATTTCAGGCACATTGTGGCTAAGCAGCGTGTGTAGGAGCGCTCGATACGCTCTGTTTTGTACCTGACCATAGCCAGCGGCTGCTGCAAGGAGCAAACCGCCGGCTACAATAGACTTTTTGAGTCTCATCATGGAATGCGGCAAATCAAACGCCAAAAAGACGATTAAAGGGCCAGGTGTGAGCGAAACACCGCAGCGGCTGGGAGGATTCAAACTGGCTTGGCGACACAAAGGAGCCAAAACCAATAACATAGAAGGGGGAAACCGGAATAAATACCGAAGGCGAGGGCCGAGTAGATGTAAAAAATCCTACTGCCAATTACGAGCAGTAGGAAAATCAAAACATACTATGAGAAAACTGGAACAAAGATAAAGTCGGCTCTTTTCGGCTCACAAGTGCCATTTACGGAACGGCGGGATTTTTTAAGGGAGCGGCGGATTGCTTGAATTTTTCCAATGGTAGAGGGCTGCAATTGATTTGTGCTCGACGGTGTTTCGAATAGCTCGGGAGAAGAGTTTAGCCGTGGAAAGCACTTTGATTTTGGTGCATTCTTTTTTCAGGGCGATAGTGTCGCAAACGATAAGTTCGGTAAGGTTGGATTTTTCGATGTTTTCGTAAGCCTTGCCGGAGAGCACCGGATGTGTGCAGATGGCGCGCACAGACCGGGCGCCTTTTTCGATGAGGGCGTCTGCGGCTTTGCACAGGGTACCGGCGGTGTCCACTAAGTCATCTACGAGAATGACATCGGCGCCGCTAACGTCGCCAATGACAGTAATGGATTCTACCTGGTTGGCGCGCGAGCGGTATTTGTCGCAGATGACTAAGTCGCGCTTAAAATGCTTGGAGAATTCTCGAGCGCGCTTGACGCCGCCCACATCTGGGCTGGCAAAGACGGTGTTGGAAAGGTCAAAATGCTTTTCTAAATAGGGGATATAGATGGCCTCGGAGCGGAGGTGGTCTACTGGGATATCGAAAAATCCTTGCACCTGGTCAGCGTGCAAGTCCATCGTCATGATGCGGTTAGCGCCGGCAGTAGTCAGGAGGTTGGCAATGAGTTTAGCACTAATGGGCACGCGAGGCATGTCTTTGCGGTCTTGGCGAGCATAGCCGAAATACGGGATGACGGCCGTGATGTAACCCGCCGAGGCGCGTCGGGCGGCATCGATGCACAGCAGCAGCTCCATGAGGTTATCGTGAGGGGGGGGAGTGCTCTGGATAAAAAAGACAAAAGCACCGCGCACACTTTCTTGAATGATGGGCTGCATTTCGCCATCGCTAAAGCGGTTGAGTACTTTTTGACCCAACGGCTCGTCGTAGTAAAAGGCGATTTCCTGCGCTAATTTCTCAGATGCGGAACAGGCAAAAAGTTTGACTTCAGGCATAGTGTTGCCCGCGTAGGGTGGGTTGGGTGGCTCGGATTGGTAAATCTGCAAGCTGTATGTTAAATTTTCGGCAAAAGTACGTCAGCCGTAATGGCTACTTTTGCTCAACGACAAAAATTGTTGTTCACCATGAGTGCTTGTTTAGAAGAGTATTTCCAGCCTTTTCGTCAGAACATTGTCGGTATTCACCAACGCATTCGCACCCCTTACGGCGAAAAGCCGCTCGTATACGCCGATTGGATTGCCAGCGGGCGCCTGTATGAACCTATCGAGGCCTGCCTCAGCCAGCGCATTGGGGCCTACATGGCCAATACCCATACGGAAACTAACTTCACCGGCAGCCTCATGACGCAAGCCTACCGCTTGGCCCAACACATCATCAAGCGCCACGTGAACGCCGACGATAGCGATGCTCTCATCGCAGCTTATTCGGGCATGACGGGTGTAGTAAACAAGCTCCAGCGCATGCTCGGTCTGCGTCTTCATGAGCGTTTTCAGGACCACATCCAACTTCGGCCTGAAGAGCGACCCGTGGTGTTTTGCACTCACATGGAACACCACAGTAACCAGACTTCCTGGTTGGAAACCATCTGCGATGTCGTCATCATCCCTCCCAACGAAAAAGGCCATGTGGACTTGCGGCATTTAGAGCAACTGCTCCGGCAATACCACAATCGCCCCCTTAAAATCGCTGCCATTACCTCGGGCAGCAATGTAACGGGCATCCTAACGCCCTACTATGAAACAGCAGCTCTCATGCACCGACACGGCGGATACTGCTTTGTAGATTTTGCCTGTACGGCTCCATACGTTGACATTAACATGCATCCAGCCAATCCGATGGAACGGCTAGATGCCATTTACTTCTCTCCGCACAAGTTTCTGGGAGGCCCAGGTACACCCGGTATACTGGTATTTAACAAAGCGCTCTATCACAACCGCGTGCCCGACAACCCGGGAGGTGGTACGGTTCTGTGGACCAACCCTTGGGGCGAACACCATTACATTGAGGACATCGAAGTACGCGAGGACGGTGGCACGCCGCCGATTCTCCAGACCATCAAAGCAGCTTTAGCCATCCGCCTAAAAGAGCAGATGGGTACTAATCACATCTTGGAGCGCGAACATGAGTTGCTCCAAATGTTCTGGCGGGAGACCGATGGCCTGCCTTGGCTTAATGTGCTGGAGCGCCAAAACGAACACCGCATCGGCGTCGTGTCTTTCACCATTGAAGGCTTGCACTACAATTTGGCCGTTAAACTGCTCAACGACCTCTACGGCATTCAAGTGCGTGGCGGCTGTGCCTGCGCGGGCACTTATGGGCATTTCCTTTTCGGCATCTCACAGAAGCGCTCCTATGAAATCGTCAGCAAAATTGACGCCGGCGACCTCAGTGAAAAACCCGGTTGGGTGCGCTTGTCGCTACATCCGACCATGACCGATGCGGAGCTACACTACATCATTGATGCGCTTAAAGACATTGGGCGCCATCATCATCGGTATGCTAAAGAGTACGAAGTTGACCTCAAGCACGGTCATTTTCGACACCAAAGCGAGCCACCCGATTTGACTGAAACCATTGCTCGCGAATGGCTAAGCTGCTCTGAGGCCGAGGCTATGGCCTAGGCGGGTAGAGCAGCTACGAGGCGAAAAGTGCGTCTACGAAGGCTTTTTTGTTGAAGATTTGGAGTTGGTCTATGCGTTCGCCGACGCCGATGTAGCGAATGGGTACTTTCAGTTGGTCGCTGATGCCGATAGCGACGCCACCTTTGGCGGTGCCGTCCAATTTGGTGAGCGCTAAAGCGGTAATGGGGGCTACTTCGGTGAAATGACGCGCCTGCTCAAAGGCGTTTTGTCCGGTAGAAGCGTCGAGCACTAGTAGAATGTCGTGTGGAGCACCGGGAAGTTTTTTCTCAATAGAACGCCGGATTTTGCCCAATTCGAGCATGAGGTTAGCCTTATTGTGTAGGCGTCCGGCGGTATCGATGATGGCCACGTCGCAGTGGTGGTTCAGGGCGTATTGGACGGTCTCGTAGGCTACGGCGCCGGGGTCGGCGTTCATGCCTTTGCTAAGAAAGTCGCAACCAGCGCGGTCGGCCCAGATTTTCAGCTGGTCTACGGCGGCAGCGCGAAAAGTATCGGCAGCGCCGAGTACTACTTTATAGCCGCGCTGGGTGAATTGAGCGGCCAGTTTGCCGATGGTTGTTGTTTTGCCTACGCCATTGACGCCGATGACTAAGAGCACATAGGGGCGCTGCTGAGTAGGGATATCGAAGTCTTCGACGTCTGCAGTGTTGTTTTCAGCGAGCAATTGCACGATCTCGTCGCGCAACAGGGAATGTAGTTCGCTAGTGCTGAGATACTTGTCGCGGGCTACGCGGCTCTGGAGCCGCTCGATGATTTTGATGGTGGTCTCTAAGCCTATGTCGGCGGCGATGAGGGCGGCTTCGATTTCATCGAGCACCTCGTCGTCTACGGTATTTTTGCCGGCAACGGCGCGGGTGATTTTGCCGAACAGGCTCTCCTTTGTCTTGGCTAGGCCTTTATCGAGATCGGCTTTTTTTTCTCGGTTAAAGAATTTGTCGAAGAAACCCATGGTGTTAGTGGATAGGGTTGTATCAGTTGGTTTTTTGCCTGTGATAGGAAGAGAACTTAGCGGCCGTGGCAGTTTTTATACTTTTTGCCGCTGCCGCATGGGCAGGGGTCGTTTCGGCCCACAGTGGGCTGTCGGACGACGGGTTGCGGGCGTGCACTTGGGCGTTGACCGGCATTTTCGCTGGCGCGTTGAGCAGCGCGTTGGGTTTCGGTCATAGTTTCTTCTACGAGGCTTCGATTCGTTCTCATGCGCATGCGGTTGAGGGCGGCTTGCTGTTTGCGGCGGGCTTCTTCTCGGCGCGCTTGCTCCATTTGGCGTTCGTCGGGCAGCATCAGGGTGCCCTTGAGTAGGAAGGCAGTGATCTGCGAGTTAATTTGACCGATGAGGGCTTCGAAGAGTTTGTAGGCCTCCATTTTGTAAATGACTAAGGGGTCTTTCTGTTCAAAGGAGGCACCCTGTACGGAGTCTTTGAGGTCATCAATGTTGCGCAGGTGTTCTTTCCAGGCCTCATCTATGATAGCTAGAGTAGCCACTTTTTCGATGTCGTGCATAATGCTTTTGCCCTGCGTTCGGATGGCCTCTTCGATGTCTACGCTAATGTTGAGGCCCATACCCTCGTTGAAAAAGGGAACAAGTACGCGTTTGTAGCGGTCCCCTTCGCGGTCGTATACATCGCGGATGAGCGGCAACAGGCGTTCGGAGATTTGCTGGCGTTTGAGGGCATAGAGGTCAAAAACCTGCCGTTGAAAGGCTTCAACGACCTTCTCTTCGCGTTCGCTTTTGAACCAGAGAGGGTCCATTTGGGGGTCGACGCCGATGAGACGGATGGCATCTAAGCGGAACGTTTCGAAGTCGCCCGCTTCGCGATGGACAGCAACTAACTCGGTAGTGATGGCGATAAAGGCGTTGTTGATGTCTACGGAGAGGCGGTCACCAAAAAGCGCATTGCGGCGTTTTTTGTAGATCGCCTCGCGCTGGATGTTCATCACGTCATCGTATTCAAGCAGGCGCTTGCGAATGCCAAAGTTGTTCTCTTCAACGCGTTTTTGAGCGCGCTCGATGGACTTAGTGACCATGGGGTGTTGGATGACATCGCCTTCTTTGTGACCCATTTTGTCCATGAGACTCGCGATGCGCTCGCTTTGAAACAGACGCATAAGCGTATCTTCGAGGGAAACAAAGAACTGCGAGGAGCCAGGGTCACCCTGGCGCCCGGCGCGTCCGCGCAGCTGGCGGTCTACGCGACGGCTTTCGTGGCGTTCGGTGCCGATGATAGCTAAGCCTCCAGCTTCCTTAACGCCTGGGCCGAGTTTGATGTCGGTGCCGCGGCCAGCCATGTTGGTGGCGATGGTTACTTTGCCTGCTAATCCTGCTTCAGCTACGATTTCGGCTTCGCGCTGGTGTTGTTTAGCATTCAGCACGTTGTGCTCGATGCCGCGCAGGCGCAGCATTCGAGAGAGCAGCTCTGAAATTTCTACTGATGTGGTACCGACCAACACCGGTCGGCCGGCATTGCGCAAGCGGATGATTTCTTCGATGACGGCGTTGTACTTCTCGCGGGCGGTTTTGTACACCAGGTCGTCTTTGTCTTCGCGGATGACCTTGCGATTGGTGGGTATGACGACGACGTCCAGTTTGTAGATGTCCCAGAACTCTTTGGCTTCCGTCTCAGCAGTACCGGTCATGCCGGCCAGCTTGTGGTACATGCGGAAGTAGTTTTGGAGGGTAATGGTGGCGTAAGTTTGGGTAATTTCGCCCACCTTGACGTTCTCTTTGGCTTCGAGGGCCTGGTGTAGGCCGTCGGAATAGCGGCGGCCTTCCATGATGCGGCCCGTTTGTTCGTCCACGATCTTGACTTCTCCTTCGGGCGTAACGATGTACTCGTTGTCTTTCTCGAAGAGGGCATATGCTTTGAGCAATTGCTGCACGGCGTGGATACGGCGGCTCTTAACGCCATAATCCTGCGACAGGCGCTCTTTGGCTTCGGCCTTCTCTGCAGGCGACAGATCGGAGTTGTCGATATTGACTAACTCAGAGCCGATGTCGGGCAACACAAAGAAGTTGGGGTCGTTGTTGAATTGGCTCAGGAAGTCGAGACCTTTGTCGGTAAGTTCGACGCTGCGGTTCTTTTCATCGATGTGGAAAAGCAGCTCGCGGTCCACCTCGGGCATGCGCTTGCTGTTTTCCTGCATGTAGTAGTCTTCAGTTTTCTGGAGGAGTACTTTAACGCCTTCTTCGCTAAGGAATTTGATGAGTGGGCGGTATTTGGGCAGAGCGCGATGGGCGCGCAGCAAAGGCAAACCAGCGCCGCCTTCCTCATAGCCGAGCTGGCCGGCGTTGAAGAGCCTACGAGCCTCGCTGAGGAATTGGTTAGCCAGTCGGATTTGCTCTTCGTATAGCCGCTTGACGGTAGGGTTAAGGTCGACGTATTCTTGGTCTTCCAGACCGCGCGTAACGGGTCCGGAGATGATGAGCGGTGTTCGGGCTTCGTCGATGAGCACGCTGTCCACCTCGTCTACGATGGCGTAATGGTGTTTGCGCTGCACGAGCTCATCCGCGCTAATGACCATGTTATCGCGCAGGTAGTCAAAGCCGAATTCGGCGTTAGTGCCGAAGGTGATGTCGCACTGGTAAGCGCGAACGCGCTCGGGAGAGTGGGGCCGGTATTTGTCGATGCAGTCAACGGTGAGCAGAAGGAACTCGTAGATGGGGCCTACCCACTCTTGGTCGCGTCGGGCTAAGTAGTCGTTGACAGTAACGACGTGAACGCCCTGCCCCGAAAGGCCGTTGAGGTAGGCAGGCAGGGTGGCTACCAGCGTTTTGCCTTCACCAGTGGCCATTTCGGCAATTTTGCCCTCATGGAGCACAATGCCGCCGATGAGCTGCACGTCGTAGTGCACCATGTTCCATACGATATCGCCGCCGGCAGCCACCCAACGGTTTTTCCAAATGGCTTTGTCGCCTTCGATACGCACGTATGTTTTACTGGGTTGGGTAGCCAGTTGGCGGTCGTGTTCGGTGGCCGTTACGATGATCTCCTCATTTTCGACAAAACGGCGGCTGGTTTCCTTAACGACTGCGAAGGCTTCGGGTAGTAGGTCTGAGAGAATCTCTTCTAGCAGGCTGTCGCGCTCTTTGCGTAGCTCGTCCACCTGCTTAAATAGAGCTTCTTTTTCGTTGAAATCCTCTATTTCCAGGGCTTGTTGATTGATCTGATTGATTTCGGCATCTATGTCGCGCAAGTAGTCGGCGATACGCGCGCGAAACTCGAGCGTCTTTTGGCGCAATTCGTCGTTGCTCAGCGAGCGGTATTGCTCAAAGTAGCGATTAATCTCGACGACCAGGCTGCTGTAGCGGCCCATATCGCGCTCTTGCTTGGTGCCGAGTATCTTTTTGAGTAGTCCTAACATGCTTGTTTGTTTTGCGTGAGTGCAGTTGGGAAATGGGGGGGCATGACTGCGTTGCCGAAGATCGATACCGCGAATACGACTGTCTTTTCGCACTGCAAAGGTAGTGTCTGCTGCGGGGCGAAAGCATTAGGGATTGCACATTTCATTCCAGCGGACGAATGGCGGACAAAATGACAGGCGCTAAAAGAGGCGGGCGTTTTAGCGGCGCGCCTGCCAGCGGCAAATCTGGCCTTCCAGCTGGTCGGCAAAGGTTTTCATATCGCCTTCGCCGCGTTGGGTTTCCTGGCGAGTCAGAAGTGCGCATCAGCACTCGGTGGCTGGTTTCGAGATGCGCCAAAAAATTGCCTTGGGTGTTCCTCTTTGTGCACAACCGAGCCCAGACCTGCTCAAAATTTTTCTACACTATGCAACGGAAACAAGGGCCTACGCCGCGTTTGGCGGACCATGATTAGAAAAACTTACAAGCGAAAATAGCAGGTTCCGCCCTTTCGGAGTGCTTCATTAAGGCAGTGGCGTTTGAAGCTTGCTCACCCCCTACGTGTCTGATGGTCGCAGGAGGCTGAATATGCCCGTGAAGACCGCACACCACCCCTTACGGAAAAACTGCTTTTTACTTTAGTCGCGCACGGCCGACGAATACTTCCCTCAGCACCAAAGGCCGCGCATATTTGCGCAGATTTTTATTTATACGGTACGTTCATGAACGGGCGATGGCTTTCTGTTTTTATTCTAATTTTTTCCCAGGTGGCCTGCCAGACGCCGAAGAACCGCGTTCCTGCTCTCGCCTTCTTTCATTGGAAGAATCGTCTCTCTCTTACTCCTGCCGAAGTTGCTCTGTTGGACAGTATGGACTGTCGGACACTGTATGTCAAATTTTTAGACGTGGCGCGCGAGGGCGGTGGTTCCATCCGGCCCTATGCCTTGCTGGAAGTGGCCGACACAGCGGGCCTGAGCGCGCGTCAGATCGTTCCCTGCGTGTTTCTGACGAACTCGGTTTTTGTAGGTCTTTCTGCTGCTGAAACAGAGGCCTTAGCCCAAAAGGTAGCACTTGCCCTTTCGGATGTTGGGCGGCAATTTCCAACCCCAGTTTTTTCCGAAATCCAATTAGACTGCGACTGGACGGAACGCACTCGCCAGCCATTTTTTCTTTTCATAAAAAAACTGAAACAGCATTTACCGCCTCAAACGCGCCTAAGTGCCACGATACGCCTACATCAGTACAAGTTTCCGAACCGTACGGGCGTGCCGCCGGTGGAGCGCGGGCTGCTGATGCTCTATAATACGGGCGATATTCAAGATCCCGACGAGCAAAACTCTATTTTTTCGCCAGACCACGCCCTGCAGTACATCGAGGGCGCTCCTGTGCGCTATCCGCTGCCCTTAGATGTGGCTTTGCCGGCCTTTGGTTGGACGCTGGTTTATCGCGATGGGTATCTGTGGAAGATAGGGCCTGAGCACTACGTTCCGCCACCCTACGACGGCGAACAGCGTGTGCGCAGGGAAGTAAGCGATACGGCCTTGCTCCTTCAGGCAGCGCAGGTGGCGTCGCTCGTGCGGTTAGCACCAGACGGACGAGTAGCCTTTTTTCGCCTTGACAGTGCCGCAGTTGCGCGGTACCGCCCTCATTTTCTGAGAGAAGTAGCCGCACGAGCCGCTGGCGTATTTTCCCGTTAACTGTTGCTTAACGGTCGGGGCACTTAGACTTAAAATACAGCCAAAATGCACTTAATCGTGCGCCAATTCCTTTGCCCCAAAAGACGTATCATCATGAAAAACATTTACTTTCTTGCTTTTGGTGTGCTGCTGACAGCGGCCTCTTTGCATGCACAAGCACCTTTCGCTCCCTTCGACACGGCCTACGTGGCGGGTTCTACAGTCGTTCGCGTAGCGCCGTCACTAAAAACCCAAATCGTCTATCGCGAGGGCAGCAACTGGGTTCGCCTTCAGCGTCAAGACGGCTATGAGGCAGTAGCTCCAGCCCCTCGCGAGCATGATTTCATCGCTTATCTGCCTGACCCGAGCAACCCAAACGGAAAAGGTCTGCTGGCCATCAATCACGAGCGCGCCGTCATTCGCAACGAGCGCCCAGCTTTAGGCATGGGCGGCGCCATGTCCATAGTTCCGGTGGTGCGCATAGGCGATACGTGGAAGATTGACAATACCGTTGCTGTCGGTGACACTTGCTTTGCTGTGGATTTTACGCCCGTAGGCTACACAACCACTAACTGCGGTGGAGCCATCCTTTCTACAGGTAACATTTTAACGGGCGAGGAAATCTTCTCCAACTTTCGTTCTAATCAGCAGATATCGAATAACTTCGATACGCTGCTCAACCAGTTTGGATACGATGGCCAGGGCAACTACGTGCTCCCTACTTCGGTGCCGGAGTTTGGTGGTCGCAAGATTAAAATGTACGAAAACTTCGGTTGGTTGACGGAAGTAGACCCCAAAACCCGCCGCGCTGTGCGCAAACTGTATCACGCAGGTCGCATGTCTTTCGAAGGCACGGTGGAAATGGGCGACCGCCGCACGTTGGTACATGGCAACGACTTTGTACCTAACTCGTCGCTGCCGCATGGTGCGTTTTTGTACAAGTATGTTGCTGATGAGGCCGGCGACTTTTCTAAAGGCAATCTCTATGTCTTTAAACAAAATCCGGGTTCGTACGAGGGGGTGTGGTTGCCCATCCCGCGCGATCTGGACTCGCTTATCGTGGCTCCAGCTATTGCCACTCGCTTGGGCGCTACTTTGTTTCAACGTTTGGAATGGACGTGCTACGACCCTGTAACGGGTAATGTCTATTTGGCAGAGACGGGGCGCGACAACCAGTCTATGGCGCTTTCGATGCGCAACGGTGCTACCGTGCCTAAGCACTGGCTCGATGCCAACTTGTTTAATCCGACCGACTCTGTATGCCGCCACCCGTATGGAGCTTTATTGGTATTGGAAAATGCAACCACTGACAAGCCTTCGGTGCGCGTGCATTTGTGGGGCGGTCCTGAAGTGCCCAATGATCCGGCAGCATCTAAATTCGTGTTCAATAGCGTAGATGGCGTTAGCTTGGTCAATTATGGCAACAAGCGCTTCTTGATACTCCAAGAGGATAATATTGGCACTTCTCTGGGGCGCATCGTTCCTAGTTTCGTAGGAAGTTTTCCCTTTGATGTGCCTAAGGCCTTTATGCTCGACCTGGATATCCCGAACCCGACGCCAGCCAATCTGCATCTCTTCTTCACGGGTTCGCGCGACTCGGAAGCTACGGGTGCCATCATGACGCCCGACGGTAGCACGTGCTTCATCAACAATCAGCACCCTAACGGCACGGGCGGTAGCTTCGAGTCTGACACCTTAGGTAATGTGTCGGCATTGGGCAACGTTTACCCCTTCCAGCGCGCTGCCACAGTGGCCATCACGGGCTTCGATCCGACTCTCATTAGCAGCATTCCTAAAATTGACCCGAATGCGGAAGAACTTATCCTTTTCCCGAACCCGACTTTCCGCGCTGTACATTTCAATAAGGTAGTGGATATCGAGCTTTACGATGCCAAGGGCCAATTGCTGCGCGTACGCGAGCAAGTAGCTCACCTTAATGTGGATGACCTAGTACCGGGAACCTATTTCCTGCGCACTCGACACGACCAGAAAATGTACCGCATTGTAGTCGTACAGTAACGATTGGTCGTAGAGAGGGAGGACTATCCTCCACTACCTGAAACAGGCAGCAGCATGAACCTCGCCAGTAGGGTTTCATGCTGCTGCCTGTTTAACTCCACTCCTCTCCTCAAGTGTCCTGGACGTCAGAGCAAAGAGCCTCGCTCCTTCTTCTTTCTTATTAAGCAAAAAATCAGCGCTGCATATGAAGCACATTCTTTTGGTTAGCCTATGCGCGGCCGCATCCCTGCTGTTATTGAGCCACATTTCTCCATCAAGACCTATACTTCCCTCCCGACTAATTGAACAGCCTCTCCGGCAGCATTTCAACGTGCAAAATGAGCGCTTTCGCCAGGCCCTCATGGCTTTTAAAATGCAACTTCAAAGCGGGAAAACATCCCAAAAACAGAGAAGGGAAGTGCAGAAGAGATGGCTA
>CALHAM010000012.1 GCA_937934275.1 uncultured Saprospiraceae bacterium
CACTACCGTGTTGCCCGTGCCCAACACCACACCGTTCCCATCGCGCCATACCTTCGTCCCAGGAGACGGCGCCGAACCCAGCGTAACCGTCGGAGTCGAGCACGTAATCACACCACCACCCGTAATCTGCGCCACCGGCTCTACCACCACTATCCCAAAATTAATCACACTGTCGCAGCCCTGATACGACTGGCATACGTAGGCGTAGTTCCCAGCATCGCAAAACTCCTCACCACATACCGTAACGCACGAACCCGCGCATATGGACTGTATACCCAAATTCCTCATCAACGGAGCCTTCACCGTAACCTGCTGCCGAACTACACTGTCGCAGCCCTGGTACGACGTGTAGGTGTGCTGATACGTCCCGCTCACCGAAACTTCCTGCCCCCACGGCAACAAGTACGGTGCATCCTCATGACATACCACCACCGGCGAAAGTATGGTCGGTGGTATCGGAACTACATTCACCGTCCGGCACACTTGTACGCCCGTATTGCACGAACTGATCGGAGTCACGCATATCTGACCACCCGTAGAACCCGCCGTCACCGTCACCACATTCCCTCCAGGAGCTTCCACCACTACAGGAGGCGTCTGCCCGTTGATCAGCCACCCCCCAGGAGCGTTCCACTCATAACCACCCGCTCCATTCACCGTCGGTATGCTGAACGTGAAGGACCCACCAGGGCACATCGTCGCCGGACCCTGTATCGCTCCAGGAGGCGCTATCGGTGGGGCCTGCGCGGCCAGAGGTGGCGTTACCGTTACGACAAAGTCGCACTGATCGCCCGCATAGCCGTCGATAAGCAGGAAGTAATTCACCCCTGGCGTCAGGTTAGCCGTAATAGAGACCGGATTGTTTCCATTGCCGGAACTCCCTCCGTTACACGCAACAGGGTTGCTGGTGCAACTGGTATAGAGCGCTATTTGCAGGCCATTGCCGTTTTGGCAGTTGGAGGGCGTCACCGTAAAGGTGCCCACAGTGGCACCCGCGATAAAGCCCAGCCATTGCTCATTTTCAATGGTGCCGCAGAAACCCGGAGGCGTCTGACCTGTGTAACCCGCAGAGCTGCCTGTATAACCATTGAAGTTGCAGTAAATACAAATATTCTGACAGAAGTCTTCAGCAGGGTGGTTATTGCTGGGGCACTGAGGCGGGAGCTGGGCATAAAGGCTGCTGGCTCCCAAAAAGGCGAACAATAAAAAAAGAAGCAGTAACCTAATCATTGAGCGTAGTAGTTTGAAGTGTTGAGTCGGCTGCTTGACGACATCTGGCTTTTTGTCTGAGCAGTACTGTAAAGGTTTGCAAAGGAAGCAAAAAAGTTCATTTTGGAAAAGGTGTCTTGAGCCGATGGAGCGGTCTTGTTCTGCGGAAAACCGGTATTCACCCATCAAGCAAGAGTTTCGTGTGCTCAGCTCTTCTGCTTCATTTATCCCTTAATTTAAGACGCGCCGAGCAGTCTTAGGCGCTGCCTGTTCTTCTTCGCTTTGGCTATTATTAGCATTTAAGCAGAGGGTGTCCGGCGACTTTTATTGCGGCGCATACCTTTGTGCAACTTGATGGCCAAGGATGCTATGAGGAAATATACGCTTCTACTTGGATTGAAGATTTGCCTGTGGAGTTGGATATCGGCGCAGCCGGCACACGTGCCTAGTCAAGCACTTTTTCAGGTGCAATCGGCCCGCACGGTGCCGATGCTCATGCAGCGCATTCAGGCGCACCCCTGGGCTAGAGGCTCGACCTGCTCCCTGGTGTCGGAGGCGATGAATATTTGGCTTTGGGCCGTTGACTCTTCCGCAATAGGGTATGAAGCGGAGCTATTGGCTTGGCTAAAAGCCCAACCGGAAGTGCTTGTCGCTCAGTACAATCATCGGCTCGAACTGCGTGGGCAACTGCTTCCGCCCATGCCCAATGACCCCCTGTACACCAGTCAGTGGCATCACCGGAATGTTAGCGCTCCAGAGGCAGATTTGGCCTCTGAGCAGGCTTGGGACATCACCACCGGAGGGCTGACGCCACACGGAGATACCATCGTCATCGCCATTGTAGACAGCGGCATAGACGCGCAGCACGAAGACCTTATGCCCAACTTGTGGCGTAATTGGAGCGAAATACCGAACAACGGCGTAGACGATGACCAAAACGGATATGTAGACGACTTTCGAGGCTGGAACGCCCTGGCCAAAAACGACCAAATAGCCGGCATCTCGACCACACACGGCACTCCTGTAGCTGCCTTAGCTGGCGCACGCGGCCACAACAACACAGGAATAGCGGGTGTGAACTGGGAAGTCAAGCTGCTCTTTGTGGTCGGCAACAACACTGAGGCGGTCATCCTAAGCGCCTTCGACTATGTATTGCGCGCGCGAAAACGCTATAATGCTACTGAGGGGCAACAGGGAGCTTTTGTGGTTGCGCTCAACTGCTCGTGGGGTATTAACGGCGGCAAGCCTTCGGATGCGCCGCTGTGGTGCGCGGCTTTCGACTCTTTGGGTGCTGCCGGCATTTTGAGCGTAGGCGCTACTGCTAACATCCCGGTAAATGTGGATGTCTTTGGAGACTTACCTACGACCTGCCCGAGCGATTATTTCATCGGCGTAACCAGCCTCACGCGCCAAAACCAGAAGGCGCTCAACGCCGCCTGGGGGCCTGCATCCGTAGACTTGGGAGCCTATGGGGAAAACGTCTTTTCCGCCCGACCCAACAACAACTACGGCACTGCAGCCGGCACCTCCTTTGCCGCTCCTCTGATTAGCGGCGCCATTGCTCTGCTCTATGCTGCTCCGTGTAACAACCTCATTGCCATGGCCAAAGCCAATCCGGCAGCCGCCGCTCTTTGGGCGAAAAACCTCCTATTACAGAGCGCCCTGCCGCTGCCCGCTCTGGAGGGCATTACCCTCACTGGCGGACGGCTGCACCTGGCTCGTTTGCTTCAAACCTACGAGGAACAGTGCGCAACCTGCCTTCCGCCTTTTGGCGCAGCCGCCCATCCCGTGTTCAAAGACAGCCTCCAACTCACCTGGTCGGTTGCAAGCGACTCGTTGCTCATCAATGTCCGCTGGCGCCAAAAAGGCACAGCCTTTTGGAATACGATCCCAAATGCCAAAAACCCCTTAGGGCTAGGAGCGCTCAACGCATGTACTGACTACGAGTTTTCGCTGCAAACGCGCTGCGGCCCTAACGATACAAGTCTCTGGACGCCACCAATAACAGCCACTACTTTAGGCTGTTGCACGCCTCCTCAAGACTTTAGTGCCGCTTTTATTAGCTCTTCTGAAGTGGTCCTTTCCTGGAAGGGGCCTGAGGCGGCCACAGGATACTCGGTGCAGATTACTCGACCAGACGGAACCACTAGCCACTTTTCCACTTCTGAAAACAGCCTCTTAGTGAGCAATCTGCTGCCCTGCACCTATTACAGCGCAACAGTAGTGGCCCTTTGCCAGCCCGACGCAGAGTCGTCGAGCGCAACATTCACCTTTCTCTCCGGCAATTGCGGCCCTTGTTTAGACCAGCAGTACTGCTCTGCCAGCGGAGCTAACGCCGACCAGGAATGGATCGCCAGCATTCGAATAGGAGCCTGGACACATGCTCCTGCTCCGGGCAAAGGCTATCAGAATTTTGCTGCTGCCACAAACGAAGCACCCGTTCTGCCCATCGGTACGCTCGTGCCTGTAGTGCTTAAACCCGGATATGCCGCCCAAACATACCGCGAGCATTTCCGCGTGTATGTGGATTACAACGGCGATGGCGATTTCCTCGACCCCGACGAGTTGGCCTTTGACCCGGGTTTTCCAGTAACCGAAGCCGTGGAAGGCCTCATCACGGCCCCAGCAACGGCCCAACAAGGGCTAACGCGTCTGCGCGTCCTGATGAAGTATCGAGGAGTATCGGGGGCACCGCCTGCGCCGTGCGAGCAATTTGAGTTTGGTCAAGTGGCCGATTACTGCGTGCGCATCGAGGCCGCCTTAAGCACACGGCTCACCGAGCGTTGCTTGCCTTTGCGCTTGTACCCCATTCCAGCGCAACATCGGCTCTTCCTCAATTGGCAAGGAGCAAGCGCCGAAAACTTGCGCCTGCGTTTCTTCGACGCTGCCGGCCGGCTCGTCCTCGAACAAAGGACTTTGCTGAACCCTCACAGCACGGCCACCGTAGACCTTGCAGCCCTCTTCAACGGGCTATTTTGGTTAGAAATAACTACCCGAATGGGTTCTTTTTGGGAAAAAGTTTGGGTTGTCAAACATCCTTAAGGGTCAGAGCCAATAGACAATTTCAAAACCAAGCCCACGAGGGGCGCATCACTTGCAAGTACGGCCGCGGCTGCCCGCCCAAGGCGCGAAAAACGCGCTCAACGCCGGGCAACATGCTGCCCTCTAAGTCAAGCGTCAAACCGCGTTCGCTGCAAAAGCCCATCGCTTCCCAATATAAGCGGTAAAGTGCGCCCGAAGGCACCCCCTCATACGCGCGCCCAGCCACTACCACAGCAGCCCGATGCTCCTCAAAAGCCAACAGCAACCCAGCCACATCCGCACCGCTCTGGCGGCAGCGCGCTACCCAACCGATGCCTTGGCCCCGATCTTGTAGAGCCGCTACCAACCGCTCTAACGGCGCTCGAGGACGCCGCAATCCTCGCCTATGCATTGAAGCCCGGTACAGGGCAAACAGACGCTTGGCATCGAGGACGCATTCTACCTCCACAGCCCTATCGGCACGGCGCAATTCGGTGCGCACGGTGTTCTTCAAGCGGGCATAAGCGCGTTCTAGCCGCTGCTCAGCGGCTATTTCGTAGGTGTAGCGAGTGGTCAGGCGAAAACCAGCCCACACCAACGGCAACCCGTTGGTCAGCTCTGGCCGACAATTCTGCTTAAAAAAGCACACTCGCGGCAATTGCGCCGCTAAGTCAAGAAGCGCCCGTTGCTCCCAACGCAGGCGCTTGGGCAAAGGCCAGTGCGCCGGCATCGCCTTCAACCACGGCCCGGCATATGTCGTGTAGGGCGGCAATTGAACGACGGGTATCCCCCAACGCCGCAAGCGATAATAGGGCCATACGCCGCCCTCGACCACTGCCGCCCCCCAGCCCAAAGGCGCGCAAACGGCGTCTAACCACCAAGGCTGTAGCGTCAGCGGAACGCTGTGGTTAGCGCAGAATTCTCGGTAAGCCCATTGCCCACCCTGCTCCGACAACCTACTTTTGCTGCTCATCTCCTCGTTCTTGGCGCCAAAACTCGATAAAAATGACCTTAGGCGATTTTATACGCTCCGTCGGCGACGACCCCGTGCCCGCCACCCTCTACTTCTTGATGCTGCCCACCTTGGCGCTGCTGACCAACTGGATTGCCGGCAAACAAGCCTTCCAGGCCCCGTGGAAGTACTTCTACGCTTTGCTCGTGTATGCCGCTTGCATTCCGGGCATCTTCGCCGCCTGCCTAAGCGTTTACCTCTTTCTCTTTCAGCGCGGCGGCAGCATTTTCAACGTCAACCTCATTGCCCAAGTGTTGCCCATCTTATCCATGGTCCTGACGCTGGCTGTCATCCGACAGCGCGTGTCTTTTGCCTACGTTCCCGGTTTTAGCAAACTCTCTAGCCTTATGCTGGGCCTGAGCGTTATCTTTTTCCTAATGTACTTGCTCGATCGCACCCGCATCATCGCGTTTGTCTATATGCCGGTGCAGTACTTGCTGCTCATCGTCATTGGCTCGCTCTTGGTGCTGCACTACACCTTTCGCCAGCTTATCCGATAAGTTCTGCACATGTCGAGCGCTATAAGGCAGTGTTTGCTTCCGTTGAAAAGTCCGAAGAAGGCAGTGCTCGTCGGCTGCGCCATGGCAGGGGCGCTCTTGGCGCTCGTTGGGTGTGGGGAAGGCTTGCCCAAACGAGCCGATATTTTCTACACGGCCGACGACGCGGCAGTGGAGATCGCGCGCGGAGTAGAAATCCTGTACTCCGACAGTGCTGTGTTGCGCGTGCGCGTCAAAGCACCTACGCTTCACCATTACTTAGACCCCGACAACCCGCGCCAGGAGTTTCCCGACGGCATCCATATTGACTTTTTCACCCCCGACGCTCTGCACATCAACAGTGTGCTGACTGCCCGCTTTGCTGTGCGCTATACCGACAGAGGCCTCATCACCGCCCGCGACAGCGTGGTGCTCATTACCGCTAACCGCGAGGTGCTCGAAACGGAGGAACTTATCTGGGACGAAAACAAAGAGCAATTGCGCACCGACAAATTTGTCAAGATTACCCGCCCGGGCGAAGTCATCTACGGCTTCGGCTTAGAGGCCAACCAGGATTTTTCCTTCTGGAAAATCACTGTGCCCAAAGGCGTCATTCGAGCCGAACCGCTGGACGAGGCCCTGCAACAGTAGACCCGCTGCACCTTAGAAGCACCTCAAAGGCGGACAAGGCGCCCTACATACGGACCGGAGTCCGTCATCACGTGAACGAGGTAGGCTCCTGCCGGCAGCGTTTCGAGGGACAAGCGCACGAGGTCGGCTGCCGTCGTGTATTCGACGGCGTAGCGCTGCCCGCTGAGCGAAAAGACCTCGACGGAGTGAATGCGCTGGCCCGGCAAGAGGGCCGAAGCAACCTCTGTCACTGGGTTGGGCGACCACTGTACAACGCGCGCCGCAGGGGCCTCCGCCGCACGGGTAAACACGGGGTCGAAGCGCGTGCCGCTATTGAGTACGGCCTTTGTATTGGTCTCTTGCACGAAAGCCAGCACGTAAAGCGAGTCGAAGTTCGACGTCCAGCCGTTGGGTTGCGTGTGGGTGTAGGAGAAGTTGAACGTTGCCGACCCGCCTGGCGCTGGTAGGCTGATGTCTTGTCCATTGATGTCGGTAAGCATCGCCCGAAACACATCGTAGTGCTTGCTCTCGCCGTTAGGCGCGCTGTAGTTCACCGTGCTTTCTGCCACAGCCACAAAGAGTTTATAATTGCCTGAAGGAGCGGAGCCAAAGGCGCGCACCGTTACTTCTGCTGTTTTGGTAGGCGCTACACCGCCTTCTTTCACTTCAATGGCGATAGGGCTGGTCTTGCCCAAAGCCGCTTCGAGCGCAGCCGCCGGCAACAGGGGGTTGCCCGCAGGTAACAGCGCGCCGTTGAGCGCTACGCGCGGCGTACCGTTGATGCCGTACACGTTGGCCCGAGCGCTGTTGTGCGTCGGGTTGGCCTGATAAAACACGCAGTTGCTGTACGGCACAGAGGGGTGGATGGCTAAGTGATGTACATCGTGCGGATACTGCTGAATAAGGGAGTAAAAGGCCGGATTTCGGCTGGCGCAAATGCCGCAGCGCGAGTTAGTGAAGTGCTCAATGAGCACGTACTGTTTCGGCTGCTGCTGCGCCCAGAGTACTTGGACAAACAACCAGGCGGACAGGAGTAGTAATTTCTTCATGTTTAGAAAACTCAGGTTTAAAAATAAAAAAGAAGCCAACGGGAGCCTCAGCGACAAAGATAAGAGACGCATGCAAACAGCCGGTGCCTTCGGGCATGTGTTTTGCCGCCTTTGTCGGTCAGCCAACAAGCGTTGACTCTTCGCTGCGCCGCTGCGCGTCAGAGGCTACCGACCGCTCCCTGCCTTGGCAAAGCGCAGGGCCTTAACGCTGTACTTTTTACATCACTCCTCCTTTTAAAAATTAAGTTTTCGTAAAAACCGACGGCACAATCACCTGAAAAACCGCTCTAAATGAGCTACTAAGCCCTGCCGTGCCTGCAACGGCTGCCGCCCAACCTCGGCTGAATATGGCCGATAGACTTATTTTTAGGCCGCAAATGCGCTGCTTATGAAAAGATTAGCCCTTACGCTCTTGACCTGTGCCGCCTTGTTGCGCGGTGCTACTACGGCCCAAGACAGCCGCTCGATGCCCGACAGCACACTGGCCCCCTTCTACCACGGGGTAGCTTCGGGCGATCCGTTGACCGACCGCGTCATTTTGTGGACGCGCCTGACTTTAGAAGAAGCGGTGCCCTCCGCTACCCTGAGCTGGCGCGTGGCCACAGACACGCTCTTTCAAAACGTAGTCAGCTCCGGATGGGTGAGCACGAACGCCGACCGCGACTACACGGTAAAGGTAGACGCTACTAGCCTTCAGCCCAACACTTGGTACTACTACCAATTCGAATACAACGGCATGCGCTCCATTATCGGGCGCACGCGCACCCTACCCGAAGGCCCTCTGGACCGCCTGCGCTTAGCGGTCGTCTCTTGTGCCGACTACCAAAACGGCTACTATCACGCCTACCGCGACCTGGCGCTGCGCAACAGCGTGGATGCCGTCATCCACCTGGGCGACTACATCTACGAATACCCGGCTGCCTCCTTGCTCTTAGACAGAAACCACCAGCCGGCGCATGAAATCATCACTCTGCAGGACTATCGCCTGCGCCACTCCCTGTACAAACTGGATAAAGACCTACGCCTGCTGCACCAGCAATTGCCCATGATCGCCGTATGGGACGACCATGAAACGGCCAACAACTCCTGGACCGACGGCGCCCAAAACCACCAACCCGACACCGAAGGCCCTTGGGAAGACCGCAAACGCGCCGGCAAACAGGCCTACATCGAATGGATGCCCATTCGGGAAAACGCTACCGCTGACGACGAGATCTACCGCAAGTTTGCCTTTGGCGATTTGTTGTCGCTGTACATGCTCGACACGCGCTTGGAAGGCAGAAGCCAACAGGTGCCCAACACCAGCCCAGAACTCAACAACCCCGAACGCACCATTATCAGCCCTGAGCAGTTCGACTGGCTCACCGGCCACATTCGCCGAGACTCTGCCCGCTGGATAGCACTGGGCCAACAGGTCATGATGGCACCGCTTCAGGCCTTTGGCCAAGTACTCAACACCGACCAATGGGACGGCTACCCCGTACAGCGCCAACGGCTCTACGACAGTCTGCTGCACTACCAAACGGATAACCTCATCGTGCTGACGGGCGACATTCACACGGCCTGGGCTAACGACTTACCCCTGGCCAACTATTCGCCCGCTACCGGAGCCAACGCTATTGGAGTGGAGTTCGTAGCTACGAGCATCACTTCTGCCAAATTTTCCGTGCCGGGCGGGCCTGCCATCGTCCAATCACTCAACCCACACGTAAAATTCGTAGACTTAGTGCGCTACGGTTACTTTATCCTCGACCTAACGCGGGAGCGCGCTCAAGCGGAATTTGTCTTTATTAACGACGTGAAAAGCGCTAATTACACCGTGGAAGTCGGCCCGGCGTGGGCGACCCTTCACGGCTCGCGCCGCCTGAGCGCCTCTACCCCCTCTACGCCGCCACCCTATCCGCCTTTGGCACCCATGAGCAGCGGCAATGTCGGTGTGCGCCGTCCCAGCAGCAACCTCGTCAGCCTGGTGGCTGCCCCCAATCCTTTTGCTCAGCAGGTCGTGCTGCAGTTCGCACTGCTGTGGCCAGAGGAGGTTACCCTCGAAATTAGCGATATGCAAGGACGGCTGTGGCAGCACCGCGCCCTGAATCAATTGCCAGCAGGCATTCATTACGCTCACTTCGATGCCACCGGTTGGCCCGCAGGGCAATACCTCGCTACACTGCGCACCCGTACGGGTCAGTCTTCGACCCGACTATTGCGCATTGCAGCGCCGTAACCTCGGCGTTCTGGTACGGATTTTGGCAAGGGGCAGCCACTACTCGGTATTTTCCAATACTTACCTATGAAATGCCTATTACTCGCCCCCTTGCAGTATCCGTTTCTGCAGTCCATTATTGCGGGTTTGGAAGCCAATGGCGTAACCCTAAAGGCGGTGGATTACCAGTCTTTCTTCTCACCGCGCACCAACGCCCGGTACAACAACTACACTACGCTGCCCATGCGCCTGCGAAGGCTGTGGGAGGAGCCGTACGTGCGCAAAGCAAACGCCGAATACTTGCGCCTCTTTCGCGAGTTTCAGCCCGAGCTGGTGTTCATCTACAACAACCAGCTGGCGCGACCAGCCCTGCTGAAGGAGATGCAACGCTCGGCTAAAATAGCCTTCATGCTGGGCGATAACCCGCTGTATACGCCTTCGAACATTTACAATTTGCACCTCCTCTTTTACGCCGACTACATTATTAGCCCGGACTCGCTGTGGTGCGAGCAGCTGACGCAAATGGGGGTGCCCAACATGGTCTTCGATTGTTTTGGCTTCAACAGTCAAGTGTATTACCCTATGGAAGTACCAGAAGTGGAGCGGCAGCGCTACCGCTCCGATTTCATCTATATAGGCAGCGCCAGCAAGACGAACTGGGGCTATAAGCGCATGCTTTTTTTGGATTTGTTCAAGAACTTTGACTTCAAGGCCTACATCAGCGGCAGCATGGAACGCTGGTACGATCTCTTTCCTGGTGCAGCGAGCAAGATTGTGCCCCACGACCGATTCGATGCAGCGTTCAACAACTTGGTCTACAACTGCAGCAAAATCGCCCCCGTCGAGTTGGTACCTTCCCTGTTTCGGGGCATCCACGTGCGGGTATTTGACATCTTGGGGGCGGGCATCTTGCCGCTGTGTGAATACAGCGCTGACCTGGAGCGGGTCTTTGAGGGAATGGAGTTACCGGTTATTAAAAACTATCGCGAGGCTGAGGATGTGGCGCAGTTTTGGCTTGACGATGAGCAGCGCCGCAGCGCTTGTGTGGCCGCCATGCGCGCCCGCGTACAAGAGCGCTATACGCCCGCCATGGTTATTCGGCGCATGCTGGACGCGCTGGGTTTCTTTTCATCTTAATCTTATCTTCCTCACTGCGGACTTACGATGATACGCAAACTCGCTATTTATTTCTTTTGGCTGGTCGTAGCCTTGGCAGCTACGTACTACCTGCCGGAGTTTGCGCGCACGCCTCTGTACGTGCTCATGCTCATCGCTTACGCGCGCTCGTCGAACGAGCCGATGTGGTTGGCGCTCTTCTTGACGATTGCCGATGGTTTTATCGGCTTTTTCAACCCCTACGAGGCGGTGACCCGCCTGCTACCCGGGCTTCCGGGGATAGAATTTGAGCAATTGTACATATTGGTGGCTTTTGTCAAAGCGCTGCGCAAAGAGCCTCCAGAACCGCTTTTTCACCGCGGGATTTTGCGGATGATGGGCATTTACACCTTTGTGCTGGTCCTGCAGGGCTATGCCATGGGTCTGTCGCCTGAGCTGAACGTGCAATTCCGACTGGTGAAGTTTCTCCTGCCCCTGACGCTGCTGTACTCGGTTCCGCGTCTGTTGCGCACCGAAGAAGACTATCGGGAGCTGTTCTTTTACGTCTTCATCATGGTATTCTTCGCCCTGTTTGCGCAAGTGTTTACCATCACCACCAGCGTTACGCCCTCGCAAGCCTTGGGAGTGATGAAGAAGTTCTGGTTTGCGGTGGACGTGAAAAAGGGCTACACCTACCGCGGCTTTTACAGCGACAACAGCGTGTTGTTGGGCTATTTCGGCGCTTTTTATTGGTTGACGCGCCCGGGCTTTTTCGACCGCCGCTATTTGTTTGGCATCCTTGCCGCGGCCATGTTGTGTGTGGTGCTTTCGGCAACGCGAGGCTGGATCATTGGCTTCTCGATATCGCTGGTACTGTTTCTGATTTTGATAGAGAAACTGAGCCTCAAGCAGAGTTTTTCTCTGGGCATGGTCGGCACGGTGGCGGTGGTGCTTCTGCTGCAAATACCGGTAATTGAAAAGCAGTTTGCCAACGCCCTGGAGCGCTTTTCTACCGTGCAGAAATTGGCGGGGGGCGACGTTACAGCAGGTGGCACACTCTCGCGCCTCAACGAGCGCAGCCCGCGCGTGATGGACAAGTGGAGCGAGGCACCTATTTCGGGCTGGGGCTTTTCCGATGAGTTTTTCAGATACGGCGACTTCCACGTGGGCAACCAGAACATCCTCCTGCACGCCGGCATCATTGGGGCCATCTTGATGTTGGTGTTTATTTTGGTTTACCACGCAAAGCTCTTCTTGCGCAGTTGGCAAATGCCGCGAGGAGCGCCTTTTGAGAAGTCTTTGTTGGTTTGGTGTACCTTCTTCCCAGGGTGGTTTTTCATTCACTCTTCCTCGGGGCAAAAGTTTGCCTTTTACGCTGACCCCACAGCGGCCATGGTGATTGGCGTCTACCTGTCGTTGGGAGCGCTAGCGTATCGGCTTTCTTTTAATCCATCACAAGGCGATGGCCACTGAGTCTTTGCCTCAGCGCCAGCGCGTCTTTGTTTCCCTCCGCCCGCTAAAATATTTTATCAAAAACCTCTCATGTGCAGCGCGTCTATGCATCAGAAAGGCGGGGTATTGCAAAAGAAGCGGCCCATTCACTACGTGGTATGGGAGGCCCTTCCAGGGGGCATGGAGTCGTACATTACGCATTACACGGAATACTTGGAAGGGCGGCGTTCTACTTACATTTACAGCCTGCGCCCGACGGGCAATCACCTGAACCCGCGTCTGAATGGGCATTTTTCTGAAGGTTCGCGCAGCAATTGGAAGTGCTACACGGGCTTCTTTCAGTATGCGCGCCGGCATCGCCGCGATATTTTTCATTTAGTCAATAGCGGGCCGGTGATCTTGCTGTTAGCCTTGTTGGCGGGGGTGCGCTGCCCGGTGTACCACATTCACGGCACGAAGTACTGGAAGAGGTGGAAGGACCGGCTGTATTTGAAAGCCGCCTGGCGCTTAGCAGGTCTATTTAGGGTGTGCTATGTGGCCAACTCGCAGCACAGTGCTGCTGTCTTCAGCCGCGACGCCTTGCCGCTAAAGCCGCGCGTGGTCTACAACGGCTTTCCGCTACAGCGCTTCCTACAGTACCGACATCAGCGCACTCAACTGCGGCGCATGGCTTACATTGGCCGCCTCGACCCGGGCAAAAATGCGCACTTGGTCGTTCGCCTTTTCGAGGAGTTGGCCGCCCAACGGCCTGAAGTGGAGCTGCATATTGCCGGTACCGGCACTTTGGAAAAAGACATCCGCCGACAGGTGGAGCAAAGTGCTTTTGCCCATCGGATTTTCCTACACGGCTGGGTAGAGGACATCGCCTGCTTCTACGCGGAAGTGGACCTCTTTGTTTTTCTGAGCGCCCACGAGTCTTTTGGCAACGTCGTCGCGGAGGCGTTGCTCACAGGTTTGCCGGTGTTGGTTAGTGATGTGCCGGTTTTTGAGGAAATCCACGGCGATGTACCCAGCTTCTGCTTGGGCAACCCCACCGACTACGCACAGGTAAGCCGCCGCTTTTGGGCAGCCGTTGAAGACTTCCCGGCGCTAGCCCAAAAGGCCTATTTATCGGCAGAGCGTTTGCAGCAACTTTTTGACCTCAACATCCATCTCAGAGACATCGAAGCAGTGTATGCCCAACTGTAGCCCACCCGTCTTGTACTTCCATTCGGTAGCACCGCGCCCATTTGTCGGCTGGCCGCTCCGCTTCCTGACCATGCGCCTCGACCGCTTCGAGCAGCAGATGCGCTATTTGCGCGACCGCGGCTACCGCGCCATTTTTTTGGAGGAATGGCTGGCCATGCGCCGAGGTGAGCAACCCTTAGACAAGCGCGCCATCTGTCTAACTTTCGACGATGGCTTGCTGGACAACTGGGTGTATGCCTTCCCGGTGGCTAAAAAATACGGAATGAAAATCACGCTCTTCGTCTGCCCGGAGCTCATTGAGCCAACCGACCACGTGCGCCCTAATTTGGAGGATGTCTGGGAGGGGCGTTGCCATTTGGCCGAAATCAACGGCCTGGGCCAGCTGTCGTGGGGCGAATTGCGGCGCATGCAGGCATCTGGCTTTGCAGATGTGCAATCGCACACCATGAGCCATACGAAATACACCGTCAGCGATCAGCTGCGCGGTTTTTATTACGGCGATTTCGGCGGCTTTTACCCTACGCTAAATACGTACGACGTTTCGGAAAAGCCTTTCTACAGCCGAGACAAGCGCTTCGAGCAGCGCCTGCCCTTAGGCACGCCTCTTTTTGAGGAGCAGTCGGCCGTAATTGCGCGCCGAAAGGTCATTTCGAGTGCTTTTGTGGAGGAAATTACCGGATTAGCGGAGAAATTTGATTTGACCATTCCCGAACATCGCCCTAATTTTGAGCGTAAAGCCAAGCAGATTTACCAACAGTGGAAATCTACCCAAAAACTGGTTGTTGGCGAAGAAACGGAAGCGGAATACGGCCAGCGGCTTCGCTACGAAATTGTTCAATCCCGCCAAATTTTAGAAGAGCGCCTCCAAAAGCCCGTGTCTTTTTTGTGTTGGCCCCACGGCGATAACAGTTTGTCGGCCCATTTAATCGCCTTAGAGGCGGGCTATCGGGCAACGACGGTGGGAAAGATGACCACCGAAGTGCACCAGCCTGACCGAATTCCCCGCTTGGGCACCGACTGGGGCGACTTACCTCCTTGGTGGATGTATCGCAAGTTGGACTACAAGCTGGGCAGCCACTATGGCCGACAACCCTACTATGCGTTGTGGTTGGCCAACGAATGGAAGAACAGAATACTCACGAGGATTTAACCATGTTTGCTTATCTAAACTACCGTTGCCAGCCCGATGCGCCGCCGGTGCGCGTGGTGATGCTCTCTTCGCCGAAGCTGAGAGAGCCAGCGATCCACACGCTATACCTATATGCCGGTGTGCAACGGATAGAGGTGCTGGATTTGCCCGATAGCAGCCGTTTGTATTTGCTGGGCGATCCGGTTTTTGGCGATCGGCAACGCGCCTCAGGGCGAGTAACGGACTGGCACGACGGGGCCCTTAACTTGCGCGCCTTGTACACCGAAGTGCGCGGCCACTACTACTGGTTTTTGCTCAAAGACAACTTCGTGCGCTGCGGTACCTCGTTTGGCGGCATCTATCCGCTCTATTGGCAAAAGGATGCAGGGGAAGTTTACGTATGCTCTTCGTCGTTCTACTTGGCTCGCCACCACAATCCCGGGGCACTCAACCGCCGAAATTTGCTGGAGCGTCTGCTTTTTAATTACTCGCTGTTTGACTCGACGTGGTGGACGAACATTCGCCTGCTGGGTAGCCATCGGTGGCTGACGCTGGGCAAGGAGTGCGCACGCGAAGAGCGCGCTTTAGGGCTGGAGAATTATTTCGGCCACGGCGTTCTGAGCGGTCGGGAGGTGCTGGAGGAACTCACGGAAGTGTTTGAGCGCGAAAGTCGACTGTTTTTGCCCGACGAGCCGTTTGCCGTGTCGTTTACAGGTGGCTTCGACGGGCGCACGTTAGTGGCGGCGGCGCGCCAAGCGTATCGCGACGATTTTCTGACCTACAGCTTCGGCATGCCGGGCGAGTCGGACATTGCCCTGCCGGCCAAGCAATCGCAGCAGCTGGGCGTCCCCTTTTTGCCCATATACTTAGACGAGGCCTACGTGCGCGACCACGCCCTGACCTCCGCCTTAGGGTTCATGCAGCGCTCGGAGTACAACGGCAATTTTGGACGGCCTCATTATTTCTACGCCGCCAATGTGCTCTCTAAGCGCACGCGGTATATCCTGACCGGCAACTTTGGCAGCGAGCTTTTCCGAGCCATGCACAACCCGGGCGTGATGATGACGCAGGCGCTCATTCAAGTGTTCGAAGCCCCCGACGACTCTTGGAAAGACTTCTTACGGCAGGCCGCCGGTCGCCCCATAGCTCTGCACTTCCGAACCGAATTGGACGCACTCATTAGCGACTTTGAGCGCTTCTTGCGCGCAAGGGCTGACTTAGACATCAACCAGCAATTCTACTGCTTTGTCCTGGAGGAGATATTTCGCAAATACTTTGGCCCAGAATTGGTGATGCAGAGCTACGTGCTGTGCAACCGAACACCCTACCTCTCGCTGCCTTTCTTCGAGGCACTCAACAAAACGGTATGGTCGGGCTTGCATGCGCGCCTGTTCGACAAGCAAAAAAATCGCCGCATGAAAGGGCAAATCTTTTACTCAGCCTTCTTGCGCCGCACCGACCGGCAGCTGTATCGCATGCTAACCAACAAGGGCTACAGCCCTGCCGACGTGCTGGAAAGCTACCGCCGCCCGCTGTTGGTAGCGCGAGTGATTTATCAAAAGCTCTTTCGAAAAGAGGTCGGCGACTCTAACGCAGTAGAAACGTACTTCCGCCGCTACCAACACGAACTGCTTCGCTACATCCGCCCCGAAGACCACTGCGAACTGCTCCAGTCGGGTATCGCCTACTTGATGGAATCGGGGCTGACGCGCAACACCTTGTCGATAGACGAACTCATTCGCCTATATTCCGTTAGCGCCGGCTGGACGGCCGCTGCACAACCTGTTCATCCACTCGAACCCTCGCTGAGCCTATGATGACCTGCACGCTCTCTTACCAAAAGCCCAATGCTGACTTTTGGGCTGAATACGCCCAACTGTGGCGGGAGAGTAGCCACCCGTCGCCCTTCCAGGCGCCGACTATTCTGCGCTACTACACCGAAAAACAAACCCAAAACGTGGCGCTCTTTGCTGCCCGAAAAAACGGACGCCTCGTGGGCGCTACTCTCTTGCGCTCAAGCAACGACCACTGGGGATTCCTCAGCGACCTGAAAACAGATGCCAACTTCTGCATCCTGCACCAAGACCTCAGTGCCGAACAACAGTACTGCTATTTCGAACGGCTGTTCCAAACCGCCTACAGCGAAAACTGGAGGCTGATGCTCAACCACAAGCCCGCTTGGGCCACCTACATGCCGGCCCTCGAAGCCGCCCTCCAGAACAGTCCACTGTACTTCCTAAGCCTCGACTACTCGGTATGCCCCATCGCTGAAGCGCCTACTCCACAAGCACTCTTCGACGAAGTCCGCGCCTCTCAAAACACCCGCCGGAAGCTGAATAAGTTTGTCAAGCAAGAACAAGGTACCTTCGAAGTCCTCACAGACGACAGCGACCTCGACGGCTGGACCGAAGACTTCTGCAACGCCCACGTGCTGCGCTGGGCCTCCACACCTACCCCTTCGACCTACCGCGACTCGCGTAAACGCGAGTTTCTGAAAAACTGCTTGCGCGCTTGGCAGCACGATGGGCTGCTGGTGCGCTTTGCCCTGCGCACCCCTAAGGGAGGACGGGTCGGCCTGATGGCTGGTCTTCTCGAAGGCGAAACGCTTGTCTACCACGCCCCTACGTTCCATCCCAGCTGCGCTCACGTTAGCCCAGGCCGCGTGCTTATCTATTACATCGCCCAATGGATGGCCGAAAACGGACTGCGCCGGCTTGACTTTGGCGACGGCAATGAACCTTACAAATATTATGTGGCCTCGCAAAATCAGGTATTGCGCCGCGTGTTCGCCGCCCGCAAAAGCCATCTGAACTTCATCCTGAAGACGCGCTTCATCCAAGCGGTGCGCGAAAATGCGCGCTTGTACGACCTCTATCAAAGCCGCCTTAAACCCCTGTATCGGAATCTACGCGCCAAAATCGCTTTCCTTTTCGCCCTTCTCACAACCCTTGACGGTTGTGAGGCTCCGCCTGCCAACGCCTTCGGTTCGTTACTCACCCCCCTGCTTTCGTAAACGGCTCAGCGCCATTTTTTCACCCGTCTCAATTCCTCGTGTTATGAACATTATTGACGCCGTTAAAGACAAGCAGGTATGGAACTCCGACGAGGTTATTCGCACATACGCATCGGTAGCTAACCTGCAAAAGCCTGAACAGGCCATCCTCAACGCTCTGCGCAACCACCTGCCCAACTGGCGCATGCTCGACTTAGGCGTCGGTGGTGGGCGCACTACGGTGCACTTCGAGCCAATCGTCTACGAGTACCACGGCACCGACTACGCTGAGCGCATGGTGGAGGCCTGCCTTCAGCGCTTCCCGAGCGCTGGTCCGCGAACGCGCTTCTTCGTGCTCGATGCCACTGACATGAGCGGTATCCCCAACCAATACTATGACTTCATCCTGTTTAGCTTCAACGGCATTGACTGCATAGGCCCTAACGACCGCGAAAAAGTCTTCCGCGAAGTACAGCGCGTGTGCAAGCCAGGCGGATATTTTGCTTTCTCAAGCCACAATTTGCTCTATCTGCCCAAGATGTATCGGCTGAAGTGGTATCGCCGCTGGCGAGAACTGCTCTACCAGTTTTACCGCATCGCTATGCTAACGTACTACAATGGCCTGCCGGGAAAGTACGCCGACAAAAAGTTTGCAGTCTTGCGCGACGGCGTAGAGCACTTCTCTTTGAGCATCTACTACATTCAGCCGGAATACCAGGTGTGGCAACTGCAACGCTTAGGCTTCCGAAATGTACGCGTGTTTTCTTACAAAACAGGTCAGGAAATCGATCACTCGCGCCTGAACACCCTGAACGCCGACGCCTGGGTGTACTATTTGTGCGAGGTCTGAGCCAACGAATGCTTCCCTTGAGCCGATAGACGGAGGACTCGAATTAGTTCCCTTTTTTAAATTCTTATGTCTCGCACATCACTGTTATCTGCCGAACGACTCTCGGACGACTTCTGGGAAGCTTACCAACAACTCTGGCAAAACAGCGCGGAGCGCTCGCCGTTTGAAGCCCCGCAATTGCTGCGCTACTTGGCGGCCAACACCTCGAAGACGGTAACAGCCTTTGCCTATTATCGGGGCGACGCAATGCGCGGCGCTGTGGTGCTCAAGGAGCGACACAAGGTATGTACTTTCCTAAGCGACCTAAAGACAGACGTCAACACCTTTGTATTTGCTCAAGACTGCTCACTCGCAGAGCAGCGAGTTTTTTTTGAGAAGCTCTTGACGGTGCTTGGCAGTAGAGGTTGGTCTTTAGAACTAAACCACTATCCGCTGCAGGATCAGTTTACCGCTGCCCTCGAAGCGGCAGCACGCACCCGAGGCTTGCATTGGACGCTTGTGCCACATTCAGTGTGCCCGCTCTTGACGGCTGAAAACCCGTCTAAACTGGAGGAGTACCTGCGCAAAAACCAGCGCTATCGCTACTATGCCCATCGCTTAGGCACCCAATTCGGCGCTGTTTTTCGGGCGCAACTCGACGCTGGGGACCTTGAAGCGTGGGTATTGAGCTACTGCAACGCCCACATCCAGCGCTGGGCAAACACACCTACTCCTTCGGCGTTTCGGGAAGCGAAGCGACGAGCCTTCTTGTTGGGCTGCCTGCGCGCGTGGCACCAAGACCTCCTCCTCGTGCGCTTCTCGCTGCACCTGCCCGATAACAAGCCCATTGCTTTCGCCCTTGGGCTGTTGCAACCTCCAGCCCTTATCTTTCACGCTACTACCTTCGACCCCACCTTTGCCCGCTATAGCCCAGGCAAAGCCCTCATCTTTCACATTGGAGCTTGGATGGCACAAAACCACCTGTCGGTGTTGGACTTTGGCGACGGCAATGAGCCTTACAAGTACGATGTCGCCACTACAGAGCGTTCCCTGTGCCGCGTATTCATCTGCTCACCCAGACATCTGCGCTGCCGCACCAAAGCTCGCTCGTTCCAATGGCTGAAGGCACACCCACAAGTAGAGCGCCTCTATCGCTTTAACATAAAGCCATGGGCTGCTAAAATAGCCATCTTTCTGCACGCTATGCGGGAAATGCTGGAAGCCCTCCTAGCCGGTATTTAAAACAACTTTCATCCATGCCACATGTCGCCATCTTGCAAAATGAAGTGCCTGACGACCACCTTTTGTGGATCCACGCTTGCGCTGAGCGCGCCGAAGAATTGACTTGGGAAGTCGTAGACCTCACTCGCGCCGATTGGCTGGAGCGCATGCACCGAGGCCGCTTCGATGCGATGCTGGCTACTCCCCCGGGCTGGAACACTGCTTTTCGCATTCTCTTCGACGAGCGCTTGACCATCCTGCACCACGTGCTGGGCATACCGGTGTATCCTTCTTTCGAGGAAATTCAAATTTATGAAAACAAGAAGTACCTCGCTTACTGGCTAGAAGCCCGCGGTATTCCACACCCAAAGACGTGGGTATTTTATTACCGCGAGGAGGCCCTTCATTTTCTGAACCAAGCGACCTTTCCGCTGGTGGGCAAAACCAGTATAGGCGGTGGCGGCAGTGGGGTGGTGATGTTGGAAAACGAAAAGATGGCCCGCCAATACGTAGAAAATGTTTTTTCAGGCCGAGGAGCTCAACTGCGGGTAGGGCCTAAATGGCGGAAGAAGGGCTTCTTTAGCCGAGCGCTGCGCAAGTTGCTGCGGCCGCAGGAGTTGCAGCAAAAGCTGCAGCAATACCGCCTTCAGCGCTCCGATGTGCAGCGCGATTTCGTTCTCTTGCAAGCGTATGTGCCGCATGCCTATGAATGGCGCGTAGTGCGCATTGGCGACTCCTTCTTTGCCCACAAAAAGCTCAAGAAAGGCGCCATGGCCAGCGGCAGCCTACTCAAGAACTACGACAACCCACCGCTGGATCTCTTTGACTTTGTAGAAGCCATCACCGAGCCGTACGGTTTTCTCTCGCAGGCGGTAGACCTCTTTGAGGCTCCTGACGGGAATGGGTATTGGGTCAATGAGATGCAGTGCATTTTCGGACAATCGGACCCCTATCAGATGTTGGTAGACGGCCAGCCCGGGCGCTATCGGCGCATGGAGGGACGGTGGGTGTTCGAGCCGGGCGATTTCAATCGCTTGGAGTGCTTTGCGCTGCGCGTAGAGCACGTATTGCAGCTGTTGCACGAGCGAAAAGCGGAGGTGTGCCCATGAGGGTGCTGTTTGTGTTTAGCGGCAATTCTAAGGCCTTTCCAGTGTCGCCCTTCACCCACGCGCAAGCGGAGTCTTTGCGGGCGCGCGGCATTGAGGTGGATTATTTCCCCATCCAAGGCAAGGGGTGGAAGAATTACTGGCGCAACATCGGGCCGCTGCGCCGGCATTTGCGCACACAGCGCTACGATCTCATTCACGCCCACTATTCGCTGTGCGGCTGGGTGGCCGTGTTGGCGGCCTTAGGGCGCGTACCAGTAGTGGTGTCGCTCATGGGCGACGATGCACAGGGTACGTTTGTGGCCCCTGGACGCATTGAGTGGAAAAGCCGTATACCGATTGCGCTAACCCGCCTACTACAGCCCTTTGTGAGAGCGATGATTTGCAAAGCGCCCGACCTGACGCGGGTAGTGTGGCGCAAGCGCATCGCACATGTCGTTCCCAATGGCGTTCGCTTAGAACAATTCCAGCTCATGCCGGGCGGCTGTCGCCAGGCTTTAGGCTGGCACCCAGGACGACAATACGTATTGTTCTTAGGAAACCCGAACGACCCCAACAAGAACATCCGCTTGGTTCAGGAGGCCATGCTCCTACTCGAGCACCCCGATGTGGAGTTGGCAGCTCCTTATCCGGTCAAGCACGAACAGGTGGTGCGGTTGCTCAATAGCGCTGATGTGCTGGCGCTGTGTTCCTTTGGCGAAGGCTCGCCCAACGTCATCAAAGAAGCCATGGCCTGCAACTGCCCCATTGTGAGCACGCCGGCGGGAGATGCGCCTTGGGTGTTGGGCACGACACCGGGCTGTTATTTGGCCGGCTATGACCCCGCCGATTTTGCCGAGAAGCTGCGCCGGGCGCTTCAATTCGCTCGCGAAAAAGGGCGCACGCGCGGGCGCGAACGCCTCCTTGAGTTGGGCCTCGATGCAGAGAGTGTGGCTCGGCGCATCGAGGGCATCTACAGGCAGGTACTAGGGTGGTCGCCTCTTGGTCTTGAGCGGCAGGGAGCCGAAAAGCAAAGCCAGGTCCCTGGCGACGCTACTCTGAAATAGCCATTGCCGCGCTAAGGTCGCCCAAAGGTTGCGAGAGATGTCGCACTCATTTGGGGCGGCAACCTATTTTTGGGGGAAGTCGTGGTTTCATCTGTACAACCTTACGCAGACATGCACTCACCGCTTTTTCCTCGCCTAGAACAATACACGCGCTCTGTGCGCCAAGGCGATATTGCCTCCGAACGACTGGTGCTGCTAAACGCCTTGGCCTCGTACGCAGCTGATGTGCTGCGCTCGGGCCGTACTGCTCGCCTCATCTTCATCTGCACCCACAATTCGCGCCGCAGCCATTTAGCCCAAGTATGGGCGCAAGTGGCGGCCCATGCGGTTGGCGCAGCGCCGGTAGAGTGCTATTCAGGTGGCACGGAAGCGACGGCCTGCAACCCGCGTACGGTAGCGGCTTTAGAGCGCGCCGGCCTGCAGACAGTGCGCATTACGGAAGGTGAAAATCCAGTTTACTTGATTAGCTACGCCGAAGGCGTTGGGCCTATCGTTGCCTTTTCTAAAGTTTACCACCAGCCCCCCAATCCCCGCGAGGGCTTTGCCGCCGTGATGACGTGCACCCAGGCGGAGGAAAACTGCCCTGTCGTTTTTGGCGCTGAGCGGCGCTTTGCGCTCGCATACGACGACCCCAAGGCCGCCGACGGAACGCCCGAAGAAGCGGCCATCTATGATGCGCGCTGCCGCCAAATAGCCACAGAAATGTTTTACGTCTTCGAGCGCATCGCCGCAGCATTGGCTTCCTCTCAGATAAGTTGAAGCCGCAAGCGAGCGCCTTCAGCAGCTCGCCGCCCAAGGTGCTATACGGGCACAGCCTAAAACCGAGCCAGTTCGTCGGAGGGTTTACAGGGCTTCGAAAAGCCACTCGGCGAGCAGTTGGCGGTTGCGCGGCTTAATCAGGCGGCGCTGGTCCCAGCTGTTTCGAATGTTGCCCAGTTCGATGTAAACAGCAATCGGGATTTGGGTTTCGCGCAGAGTAAGCAGCCCGCGCTCAGAGACGGAGCCTTTGTAGTTTTTGTGCGCCCGATAGCGCGAATACTTAATCTGCATGATGCGCTGCATGTTCAAGGCCAGGGCTTTACTTTGTTGACAACCCGGGCGGTAGTAGAAGAAAACGTCGATCTCTTGGGTTTGATGGCGCGAGTCCACGTGAATTTCGATGAGGGTTTGCTTTTTAGCCCCCGTTTTTTGGTGTGCTTCGGCCAATTGGTTGACGAGGGTAGTGCGCTGCAGAAGGCGTTCTTTTTGGTCGAAAGGGATGGGCTGGTCGCCCCAGACGACCTCGTCCTTATCGCAAGGCAGGAAGGCGTCGTTTCGGATGCCGTCGTTGTTGTCGCGCACGATTAGGTACGCAGTGGCGCCGTGGCTGATGAGCAGGCGGGCCAACCGGAGCGTTACATCGTAGGCATACTCATCTTCACATAAGATATGGCCCTCGCGTTTGCCTTCAGCGCCTACGTCGGGGCCTCCGTGGCCGCTGATGAGGTAGAAGACTTGTCCTTTGAAACGCTGGCTAAGCAGGGGCACGTGTTGGTAGCTAGGTCCGAAGATAGGGAAAATACGCTTGCTGGAGGCAGCAGCTGCGGCTTCTTTTTTCATTTCACCCGAAAGGGCGGCCGGCACAGCCAAGGCAGCAGCAGCGGCCAGCTGTTCATCGCGGCAGTGCAGTTCGTGCCAGGGCACCCAGAGTTCTTTGTCGTCGAGAAAACTGCGGTCGCGGAGGCCCTTGGCCAACGCTTGTTTGTTGAATTCGACGATGCTCGAGGCCACCTGCCAGTTGTCGATACCCAAGGTAGAGCGCACGGTTTTGCCGTCATAGGTAACAATTTGTATGGGCAAGAGGTAGGCTGTTTTATCTTTCAAGCGATAGTCTTCCTTGAGGCTGTTGATGCGGAAAAACTCTGTGGCATTGCAGGTGTAGCCATCTAATCCGAAGCGAGCCAATAAGTCGGGCACCGTTTCGCCGGGCTGAGCGACAGCCTCTACGTAGCGCGCGTCTGCGATGCGCGCACGCGTAGCCGCTACTGCCTTAGGCTGGCCAAACGCTTTAGCCGTCGACAAGGAAAAAAGAGCAAACACTATCCAAGGCCACCTGAGTTGCAGAGCGAAAAGAACGTGAGCTTGCATTTAGGCAAATATGGAAAAAAATTTTGGTTGTCGAACTCAAAGAAGTGACTTTTAAAGCTATAAACGCTTGCTTTGCTGCTGCTGAGCCACAGCGAGCCGTTCCTTTGTTCACAAAACCAACCTGCGGTCATGCCTACGAGCAATGCACACCTCTTAGAAGCTTACGCTACCTACCAACAGCGCGTGGAGACGCTGCTGCACCTGATGGCCTCCTACGGCAGTGAACAGCTCAACCGCTCCCCAGGTCCTGGACAATGGTCAGCCATACAGGTGGCCCATCACCTGCTGCTGGTAGAACAGTTAGCCTTGCGATACGTTAAAAAAAAGCTGAGCTTTAGGCCGGTCTTGCGAAAAGCGGGGCTGCGAGAAGCGGCCAATCGGTGGTTTTTACAGCTGTATCTGCGCACACCGCTCCGTTTTCGAGCGCCCGATGCCGTGGGCGAACAGCATCTGCCAGCTTTTGCCACGCTGGCCGACACGCGCCAGCAGTGGGAAGAGGTTAGGGAGGCTTGGCGGAATTTCTTAGAGGAAATGCCGGAAGAGCTGAGCGATAAAGCCATTTTCCGACATCCCAGAGTGGGTCGGTTGAGTTGGCTGGGAACGTTTGCTTTTTTAAAAGCGCATCTAGAGCGCCACCGTCGGCAAGTGTTTAAAGCTCTGCAGAGGCAACGTTAAAGATTGGGTGCCACCTTCGACGCCTTAACGTTGAAGATGGCACCTATCCGTAGAGCCGCCGGCCTAAGCAATGGTTTCGCTGGCCACTGCGGCAAAGAGATACTCGCGATTCATGCGCGCAATGTTGCTCACCGAGATTTCCTTAGGACACTCGGCCTCGCAGGCTTTGACGTTGGAGCAGCGGCCAAAGCCCTCTTTGTCCATTTGAGCGACCATGCGCAACACGCGGCGTTTGCGCTCGACCTGGCCTTGCGGCAGCAAGGCCAAATGGCTCACCTTGGCCGCTGTGAACAACATGGCGGAAGCGTTGGGACACGCCGCTACACAAGCGCCACAGCCAATACAGGCAGCCGCATCGAAAGCGCGGCTAGCCACCTCTTTCTCAATAGGTATGCTGTTGGCTTCAGGCGCTTGACCCGTATTCACGCTGATGTAGCCACCGGCCTGAATGATGCGGTCGAAGGCCGAGCGATCAACCACAAGATCGCGGATGACCGGAAAAGCCTTAGCGCGGAACGGCTCAATCACGATGGTCTCGCCGTCTTTGAAGGTCCGCATGTGAAGCTGGCAAGTTGTCGTACCTTTTAATGGGCCATGCGGACGACCATTGATGACCAAAGAGCAAGTGCCGCAAATCCCTTCGCGGCAGTCGTGTTCAAAGGCAATAGGCTCCTCTCTTTGGCGGATGAGCTGCTCGTTGAGCACGTCGAGCATTTCCAGAAAGGACATGTGCTCATTAATGTTGTCGAGCGAATAGGTAACAAATTCGCCTTTGTATTTGCCGCCCTGGCGCCAGATTTTGAGCGTGAGTTTCATAGCGTTGAAATCTTATTTTTAGCAACAGATGATGCCTTTATCGGCCTCTCTTCGAAAGGGCTGTTGTCTTGCGCTTTAGTTACTTGTGTGGCTTTTTACTTGTAGCTGCGCTGTGCGATCTCGACCTCTTCGTAAACCAGCGGCTCTTTGTGCAGCACGGGCTGTTCATCTTCGCCACGCCATTCCCAAGCGGCGACGTACTTGTAGTTTTCGTCGTCGCGCAAGGCTTCGCCATCGGCGGTTTGGTACTCTTCTCGGAAGTGGCCGCCACAGCTTTCGTTGCGATGCAAGGCGTCGATACACATCAGTTCGGCCAGTTCGAGGAAGTCGGCCACACGCCAGGCTTTTTCGAGTTCGGGGTTGAACTCGTCGCTACGGCCGGGTACGTATAGGTTGGTCCAGAACTCCTCTCGAAGCGCGCGAATTTCTCGAATGGCTTCTTGCAGGCCTTTAGCATTGCGGGCCATGCCGCATTTGTTCCACATGATTTTGCCCAAGCGGCGGTGCAGCGACTCGGCGCTTTCCTTGCCACCGATGCTCATTAGGCGGTGAATACGGTCGGCGACCTCCTTTTCGGTGCGTTCAAATTCGGGAGTGTTTGTGGGAATGGGGCCGGTTCGGATTTCTTTGCTCAGATAAGCGCCGATGGTGTAAGGCAACACGAAGTAACCATCAGCCAAGCCTTGCATAAGGGCGGAAGCGCCGAGGCGGTTGGCGCCGTGGTCGCTGAAGTTGGCTTCGCCGGCAGCATAGAGGCCTGGTACAGTGGTCATGAGCTCGTAATCTACCCACAAACCGCCCATGGTATAGTGCACGGCCGGGTAGATGCGCATGGGTACCTCGTAAGGGTTGTCGCCCGTGATTTTCTCGTACATCTCGAAGAGGTTACCGTAGCGGGCAGCAATGGTATCGCGGCCATAGCGCCTGATGGCGTCGGCAAAATCTAGGTAAACCGCTAAGCCAGTAGGGCCGACCCCCTTGCCTGCGTCGCATTCTGCTTTGGCAGCTCGGCTCGCGATGTCGCGCGGCACCAAGTTGCCAAAGGACGGATACCGGCGCTCCAGATAGTAGTCGCGCGCCTCTTCAGGTATGTCGTTGGGGTGTTTTTTGGCATCGGCAGGGTCTTTGGGCACCCAGCAGCGCCCGTCGTTGCGCAGCGATTCCGACATGAGGGTGAGTTTCGACTGGTAATCGCCCGAAACAGGGATGCACGTCGGGTGTATCTGCGTAAAACAGGGATTGCCAAACAGGGCGCCGCGTCGGTGTGCGCGCCAAGCCGCCGTGACGTTGGTTAGCATGGCGTTAGTGCTCAGGTAGAAAACATTGCTGTACCCGCCCGAGCATAAGACCACAGCATGGGCGCCGTGGCGCTCGAGCTCACCCGTCAGCAAGTTGCGCGCGATGATCCCTCGACATTTGCCGTCTACGATGACCACATCAAGCATTTCGTGGCGGTTGTACAGTTTCACAGTGCCGAGCGCTACCTGGCGGCTGAGGGCCTGATAAGCGCCAATGAGCAACTGCTGGCCTGTTTGGCCCCGGGCATAAAACGTGCGCGAGACCAGGGTACCGCCAAAGGAGCGGTTGTCCAGCAGACCGCCATACTCGCGCGCAAAGGGCACGCCTTGGGCAACGCACTGGTCGATGATGTTTACCGAAACTTCGGCCAGTCGGTATACGTTGGCCTCTCTAGCTCGGTAATCGCCGCCCTTAATGGTATCGTAAAAGAGGCGATACACCGAGTCGCCGTCGTTGCGGTAATTCTTAGCAGCGTTGATGCCGCCTTGTGCCGCGATGGAGTGTGCCCGACGCGGACTGTCGTGAAAAGTAAATACCTTGACGTTGTAGCCCAACTCACCCAAAGAGGCCGCCGCTGACGCCCCTGCTAAACCCGTACCCACGACAATCACATCGATGCGGCGCTTGTTGTTGGCCGATACCAACGGTACATGGCCTTTATAGCTTTCCCACTTTTCGGCCAACGGCCCTGCGGGAATCTTGGCGTTCAACTTAATGTCGGCTGATGTCATATTCCTACACTTTAAAAAAGAGTTGCTGTTGATACAAAAAAGAACATGGCCCTATCCAGCTCTAAAATACATGATGACCGGAATGATGGCAAAGAGAAAAGGGATGACTATCGCATAGGCCATGCCGATAAGTCGGACAGCAGGCACATATTTGCGATGCCCCAAACCCAAGGTGTGAAAAGCCGACCAGAAGCCGTGCCACAAATGAACGCCTACCACAGCCATGCTAATCACATAAAAGACTACGAAAAAGGTGTCCCGATAAGTGGCGCTCACCAGCGAGTACAAGTCCTTTACTGCGTGCGGGTAGGTGGCGTAGTTCACCGTTTGGAGCTCGCCCCAGTGCATTTGAAACCAAAACTGGTAAAGGTGAATGAGGATGAAGACAAAAATGATAATGCCCAACCAGGCCATACTGCGGGCCGGGCGCTCGCTGGGGCGGGCAAACGACACAGCATAGCGCTGGGGGCCGCGCGCCGCGCGATTGTAACGCCAAAGCAACAGACCTTGCACGCTGTGCAGTAAGATGGAAGCATAAAGCAGATAAGACACCGTCTTGATGAGCGGGTTCGTGGTCATAAAATGAGCGTAAGTATTGAACGCTTCGCCTCCATCCTGTTTAAGCAATTGGAGATTGCCGGCCAAATGCACGGCCAGAAACAAGATCAAAAACAGCCCCGTTAAGGCCATCACCACTTTTTGACCTATCGAGGACGTGATGAATCGAGCAAACCAATTCATGCTTATCGTTGCGTTTTGAAAAGCCAAACCTTTGAGATTAGATGGTTTCAGGCGGCAAAACTAACAGGGAAACGCAAAGGCTCTGAGGCAGTTTGAACGGAACGACGCGGGCGGCTCAATTTAGACCGACTCTAAATCCGTTGGAGCGTTTCAGGGCCAAAGGCGAAAGGCAGCAAGTCGCTTGCGCGCTCGAATACCCAGACGGGGCCGCTTTGGCCCTGCAAGACGAGCCGAATGGAGTGACCGTACTTTTGCTCAAATTCAAAGAGCACCTGCCGACAGGCCCCACAAGGCATGGCCGGCGAGTTCACTGCCATTCTTTCGGTGGCAGCAGTTACTGCCAATGTCGTTACGCGCGCCTCTGGGTATTGGCTTACGGCTGCTGCCAGAGTGGAGCGCTCGGCGCACAGACACATAGGATAGGCTGCGTTCTCAAAATTGGCGCCGCTAACGATGGCGCCGTTAGAAAGCAAGGCAGCAGCCCCTACGCGAAAGCCAGAATAAGGTGCGTGTGCTTTTCCTAAGGCCTGACGAGCCTCCATAAGCAACTGGCGGTCATTGGGCGAAAGCGCCTCTGGCCCTTCATATTCAGCAAAGATGATGTGGTGGGTTTGGCGCATGCTAGAGCCTTTTCCGAACCGCAAACGTAGATATTTGTCGCGTTTCCTGATGCATTTCAGGCGTTAGAGAGCCCTAAACGAGGAGCCGCCTCCTCGGCCAGCCCTCTTAAGCGCGCAGGCCGACGCTCAAAGCACGACCAGTCGTTTTTCTACTACTCCATCACGCGTATGAATGCGCAGAGTATACAGCCCTTTGCGCCAACTATAAGTCTCTAAACGCGTGGTACGTAGGCCCGTTGGGCGGTGGTTTTCCACTGGGCGCCCCAACATGTCAAACACCTCTACGCGCTCCAGCAGTGTGTGACTCACGGCCACCCATGCTTCTCCGACCGCAGGGTTGGGATATACAATAGCCTGTACCTCAAGCGTATAATCGGAGGTCTGGCTACTGACCGACGGGGCTAAGACAATCCACAGCGTATCGAGCGTCGCGCCGCGCAGGGCTACGGGTTGCCCTTGCGCATCAATGCCGCGGACACCCACGATCGGTACGGTAAACGGCAGGCGCAACGAGCCCGTGCGCTCAATGACGTCGATGATGATAACAAAATCAGCCGTGAAATTAATGCGAGCAAGACTGCCGTAGCCCGACACGGCCTCTCCGTTTTTGCGAGCAAAGCCCAAGTCCATTTGGCGGCGGGCGTAAATGTCTTTGCTGAGCAGCAAGACGTCGCCTAGCGCGCCGAAAAAAGAGCTGTTGCTATACAATACCTCTGGGTCGTGTAAGATGAATTCCGGGTATTTAAGTGCGAAAGCCAGCCCGTACAACTGATGGAGGGGCGCTCCGATATGGCCTATCTTGATATCGGCGGCAATCAGGAGCGGCGTCGGATGTTGCGGGTTGATGACGATGGAGTCTTGGGCGAAATGAAGCCACACCGGCGCGCCAGCACTTCCTGTTGAGGGTTCGGCAGCCTCAATGGGCGTGTAGTTTTGTTCGATGGCAGTGCGGTCAAACTCGTTGATGACGCCGTTTCCGTCTGTGTCAGCGTGTTTGAGGTTGACAGGCAAGAGCGTTGCTGCCGACCAGTTAGGCGCGAATTGGGGCACCCAAGCCGTAGTGGCAAAAGGGCGAGGTGGACCCGTTTGAGCAAAGCCTAAGCCTAGCTGGAGTAAATCGTAAGCATTGGCTCGGCGGTCGCCGTTAGCATCGCCCGGAAAGACGTAATCTGTTAGCGGCAAGTTCTCCTCTGTTTGCCAGCTGGCAGCATCTGTGGCCACAATGCGCTCTAAAGAGGAGACGCACTGTTGGTTGCGCCAGACGGTCAGATTAACGCGATAAAGGCCACTTTTGGCGTAGTAGTGCTCAATGATGGTGTCCACAGCCGAGCCTGTCCACAAAGGGGTACCGTCGCCAAAATCTACCTGGACAACTTGGTAAGGGCCTGCGGAGCGATTGTGGAAGCGCATCCAATAGCCATTTGCGGGCGCCCCGGAAAGCACATCTACCTTCAGATCGGCGGCGCAGTTGCCGTTGCCCGGAGCACCACACTCGCCCGCCCACCACTGGGTGATGCCAGCAGCCATAGCCGCACACTCGTTGGGGTAGGTAATGCCGTTGCACCCACAAACCGGCGAAAAAAACGACGGGCACAGCTGGTTAACCATGAGCTGCGCTAACGAGGGTTGTAAACACTGCGGCGAGGCAATGCTGACCAACTGGCAACGCGTGGTTACACATGCAGGATTAGAGGTCTCGTACTGCGCACAAATGTAGTAAGCGCCCTCGGAGGGAAGGGTCGCTGTGAAAGTAGGTGTATTCGAGAGGACTGCTCCCGTCTTGGCCAAAAACCACTGCACTGATTGCAGGGCTGATGATGCCGAACTCAGCGGCACCAACTGGCCATGCACTTTGGCGCCCACCGCCGTCAACTGCACCTCGTAGCCGCATGTGTTAGCGTTGGCTGCGCTCACCCACACCGACCGGCATTGCTGGGTCTTGCAGCCGTAGGTGTCCGTAAGCGTCAGGCACACGTCGTAATAGCCCTCTTGGCTGAACGTATGCTGTACAGAACGCCCCTCCGCAGTGGCACCGTCGCCAAAAGACCAGCGGCACTTTTGCACGTTGGCATCATAAATGAGGGCTTCAAAAAACAGCCGGAACGCATTCTGAGGGCTAACGGTGTAGGTAAAGCTCGCTTCGCACGGCAGTGTATCCGATGTGCATGTAAGGGTAACTAAAGGTAAACCTTCGGGCGGGCAGCCCGTCGGCAGAGCAGCTGGCATCGCCGAGAAGCGGAATACTTTGCCCGCAGGTAAGGCCTCTGCTCCCGACACGGCCAACAGCAGCTGACCGTTGTTCAAATCCACAATGCGCGCTCCACAGCCCACATCGGTAGCCGCTACCCAACCCACGCGTTGGCATTGAGCCGATAAGGTCATACCCCCCTGAAAGGTCAATGCAAAAACGCAAAAAAGACTCACCATCCGGCGAATTACCTCATCTCTCATGGTGCAAGGTTTCCTCAATTGCCTTTGTGAGTGTAAAAATGAAGACCTTCCTTTGCGCGAACATCAACTTTTTGCGAAACTTGTCGGCGAAAAAAAAGTTGCGCGAATACGCGTTTTTCACTGAAAAACAGAGCGGTATTTCTACCTCTCGCTACGCTTTCTCATCATGCTAAGCGACAAACTGCTCTCGCTGTTGGGTGCGCTGTCAAAGCCTGAAAGAAATCGCCTGCGAAAATTTGTGCACTCTCCTTACCTCAACGAGCAGGGCGACGTGTGTCGTCTGTTCGATGTGCTCGATGCCGCCCTACGCAAAACCTCAGACAAGAGGCCTGCCTTAGACAAAAACGCTGTCTGGGCGATGCTCTATCCTCATCGCCCTTACGACGACGCTCACCTGCGCCGATTATTGTCTGACTTGACCCAACTGACCCAACGCTTCTTAGTGATGGAATGGCGCGAACAAGACCCTCTGAGCGAAGCCCTCGATCTGCAGCGCGCCCTGGAGCGCTTCGACTTGCCCAAACACATGGTCGCTACTGAGCGAACCATTGACCGCCTGCTCGACGAATATCCGGGCAAATCCGTCGAGTACCACTTCGCCCAATACCGCAAGCACTGGAACATCTTCGCGCGCGCTTCCAAGCAAGTGGCTACTGCTGGCTTTTCGGAAAAACTCGTCGCCGCCGACTTCCATTTGGAGTGCTTTTACCTGGCGCAAAAACTCAAACTTTACATCGACTGGCTCCTCTATCGCGGATTCCGCGTTAGCGAACACGAATTGCCCCTCGTCTCCGGCTTTTGGGACTACCTCAATGACCCGCGTTTCGACGAAGCTCCGCTCATCCGCATCTTTCAAAAAATCATTCTCTGCTTCACACAAATAGAAGAGGAATCGCACTTTGAAGAACTCCTCCAACGCCTAAACCAACCAGACAGCCCGCTTGCCCGCACTGACCTGCGCGAATGCTTCTTCATTGCTCAGAACTACTGCGCCCTCAAAATAAACCAGGGCAACACGCGCTATTACTATCGTTATTTTGATCTTATTAAAAGTATGGTGGATCGAGACCTGCTCATCGAGAACCACCAAATCCCTGAAGCTGTGTTCAAAAACTTTATCACTGTCAGTCTTGGCGCGGGGCAATACGAGTGGACCGAACAATTTATTCATCGGTATGCCGAGTATTTGCCCAGCCGTATCCGCGAAAACGCCCGCATCTTCAACCTTGCTTACGTCTACTTTTATCAAAAAAACTACGAGCGCGTCATTGAGTGTTTGCGCGACGTGGAATATAGCGACGTCGTGTACGCTTTGGGCGCCAAGTCCATCTTGCTGCGCACCTACTACGAAATGGGTGAACAGCTCGCCTTGGAGTCACTCATTGAAAGCTTTCGCGTTTTTTTACTGCGCAACAAAGTCATCTCTAAAAACCTGAAACGCGAGTATATGAACTTTATTAGCCTGGTCAGAAAGCTCGCCACCATCGCCCCCTCCGACAAAAAGGCCCTCGACCGACTGCGCCAGCGCGTCAGCCAAACTTCTTACACCATGCCTAAAAATTGGCTCTTAAAAAAACTCGCCGAAATAGAGGCTGGCCGCCGGTACTGAGGGCCTCTTCGTGCTGGGTTAGAAAAATTTCACAACTCCTGCCATAAATTAACACCTACGCCCCGGCCTTTTGGCAGATATTTGCCTACTCGTACAGCTACTTATTTTCTAAAGGTATTTCATCCATGGAGGAAAAAAAGCGCCGACCGCGCATCCAAAGACCCTCAGAATCACCGCTGAAACAGCGCCCTGAGTTGGAAAGACCCATCTCCCCTCGCCCTTATCGCGACAGCAGCGAACGACGACCCTATGAGCGGCGCAATAGCGACGAGCGACGACCTCGGCAAGACCGAAACAACAATGCGGAGTATGAACCGGGCAAACGCCCCTTCCGCGAACGCGCAGACAGCGGGTACCGAAAACCGTTTTCGCTAGACCGCGGTGGTTTCAAGAAGAAGCCCTTTGGGCGAAAACCCGCTCCGAAAGAAACCTTCCACGTCGAACGCAAACCCAAGCCGCCCCTTCCCACGGGTGTAGGCATGCCGCTCAACAAATACCTATCGCATTGCGGTTTGGCTTCGCGCAGAAAGGCAGTGGAATACATCGAAAAAGGGCTTGTTACCGTCAACGGAGAAGTTAAACTCGAGCCGTACTACCGCATTCAGGAAGGCGACGTGGTGTATTGCGATGGCCAACAGATGCAGATTCAAGAGCGGATGGTGTATGTGCTGCTCAACAAGCCTAAAGGGCTGATCACTACTACTTCCGACGAACATGGTCGCCCAACCGTCCTCGATTTGGTGGACCCCAGCTTCCCCGAGCGCATCTACCCTGTAGGACGCCTCGACCGCGATACCACCGGCTTGCTCTTGCTGACTAACGACGGCGAACTGGCCGCTAAACTGACGCACCCCAGCAGCCAGGTGCAAAAACAATACCGCGTCGGCCTCGACCGGCCGCTCACGCAGGCCGATTTTGAGCGTATCGCTCAGGGCGTCGAACTCGAAGACGGCCCCCTACAGGTCAATTGGATCCGATATTCCGTGGAGCAGCCCAAAAAAGACGTCGTCGAACTTGAGATCACGGAGGGCCGAAACCGCGTCATCCGCCGCCTCTTCGAAACCCTGGGCTATCGCGTCCGAAAACTCGACCGCTTCTATTTTGCCGGCCTGACTAAAAAAGACCTGCCACGCGGCGCTTTCCGCGAACTCACCCAGCGCGAAATCATCATGCTCAAACACTTTACCGGGCATCCCTCAACTGCTCGCAAGGCCTCCCCTCCCGACGACAACCCAGACAAAGAACCGACAGAAATCTACAACAACTGAACAGGTGCAAGGCCCTTGCTCCACCAGCAGTCGATAACACTGATGAGGCATTGGGCAGGCTTCTCACCGATAGGCCCTTTAATGGCCGCCGTAAAGCGAGGTTAGTTGTGGCAAAACTAACTTTCCTCTACAGGTGTTTCAAACGTGGGTAATGTTGTACCTTGCTGAAGCAGCCGATTTCGCACAGACATTAAGTACAATCGTTTTTTGTCTAACCTCTACAATCCCTCATTCATTTTTTTATTTTAGCCATGAAGCAATCTTTCGTTCTTTACAGTTTGTCCATCATTGGCGTGCTCCTGTTGGCCCACTGTCACAAACACGACAGCCCAAATGAGGCCGATGTAACCATCGCCATCACCTCCCCGCGCGAAGGGCAGCAGTTTCACGGCGGCGAGCAGGTGCCTATTCGAGCCACTATTACCAGCTCGGTAATGCTGCACGGTTGGGCTGTAGAGATTCGCAAGAAGTCGGACGGGCAAATCCTATTCACAGAGGACTCGCACGACCACAAAAAGTCATTCACCTTAGAAAGCTCCTGGAAGAATACCCTGAGTGAGCATGCCGACTTGATTTTGGAGGTATTTGCCCAAATAGACCACGACGGCAAGAAGACTTCCAAACAGGTAATGTTTCACGCTCATCCCTAACCGTTCTTCAACCTAAGAGTTTTATGTGGTCTGTGTGGCAAATGCTTGCCATGCTCTTGGCAGGGAGCTGTGTTTGGTCGTGTAGCTCTGCTCACAAGGCGCCTTCTGCCTCTGAGGCTTTTGTTCCTTTAGAGAAAGCACTGCTGTGGAAAATCAGCGGGCAAGGTCTAAAACAACCTTCGTACCTGTTGGGCACCATACACCTGCTCCCGAAGGAGCAGTTTCAGTTATCGGAGGGAACACAACAGGCCTTGAGCCAAGTAAGCCGCATAACCTTTGAAATCGATCTTCAGGAGATGGGTGGGCTTGGGATGCTCAAAGTGATGAACAAGACATTTATGAGCGGAGGCAAAACGCTGCGCGATCTGCTCTCGGAGGAAGACTACGCCTTCGTGCGCGAGCGCATGTCGCAACACGGCATGTTCCCCATGTCCACTTTGGAGCGGATGAAGCCCATGTTTGTCGCCTCCTTGCTGACGAACAAAGACGGCGAGGCGCTGGGTAGCAATAGCCGCATGACTTCGATTGAGATGGAGCTATATCAGTTGGCCCGCAAGAAGCGGCTGGCCACAGCCGGATTGGAAACCATAGACTATCAGCTCAGCCTTTTTGATACCATTCCCTACGCGCTTCAGGCCCGCATATTGGTAGAGCAATTGCGGCAGTATGAGGATATGAACAGTGAATTTGACCGCATGGTCACCCTGTATCGGCAAAAGGATCTACAAGCCATGGAGGCGATGACGCGCGAGGCATTTAAGCATGAGCCTTTGATTCAAGAAACACTCATCTATCGGCGCAACCGCGATTGGATCCCTATCCTCGTGCGGATGATGCGCGAGCAGCCAACGCTTTTTGCCGTTGGCGCAGGCCATTTGGGCGGAGCCAATGGGGTCATTGCTTTGCTGCGCCAAGAGGGCTATCGCGTGGTGGCTGTTGATTGAGCTTGGCCTACCAAACGATTATTCTACCACAAAAATGGATAGACGCCCATCCGGGCTAATGGCTATTCGGCTGATGGTTCGAATGCCATAAGGCGACAGATCCGTTACAGGCACCCAGTCTCTTTGTCGGTGCGGATGAAATTGCAACAAACGGCTGCCGTGACCTACCCAATAGGCGCCGTCGGGCAGCAGGGCGAAATCTTCGGTGCCCTCCGGCATCCGAATAAGTGTTTCGGCAACACCGCGAGTTGGATCATAGGTTTTTAAATACGCTCCCTGACCGACTATTTTTTGAACAAAAGATAGGCGGCCATCCGGTGTCTTTTGCAAGCAACGCCCAATGCCGACAGCCACTTTGCGGAGGCCTAAGAGAGGAATACTCGCCAAGGCGAGAGCATGCGCATACTCACTGTCGCCTACTAAAAAAAGCGCCAGTAAAGTATCGCGCAGCCAACAGTAGTAGCCAATATTGTTCACATCGGACAACAGAGGATATCCGGCCGACGAGCGGTCTAAGGGAAGTGCCCACAAACGCTGCTGACCGTTGGCCTCCACGCGCACGGCCGAGAAATGCTTGCCATCGGGCATACGCGCAGGTGAGTATTCTGAGGTAGTCGTAGCCGTTACTCGCGTTATGGTGTTCAACAGCAAATTGAGGGCATAGAGGTCGGTCTGGGTGGTATCGGGCGGTTGTTGTACGGTTAGATAGACTTCGTGAGGCGAAAAGAAGCACGGCTGGTTGTTGTATCCCTCTGGGTTAAAGGCCGTTAGAAAACGCGGCGCAAAAGGATGCCAAAGGCTATCGAGGCGCTGGTTGATGGAGAAAAGCAGCAGATCGTAGTGAGGCAACCGCTGTGCAGACAAAAGCACCGCCCAACCCATACAAAGTACTTCGAGGCACAAGAACCGTAGTTTTCTCATGCAGCGAAATTACACCGATGGGAAACAAACGCAAAGGCAACAGCGCAGTGCCTTTAAGTTTTGTAATCTAAAATGGACAGGGTGTGGGTGCAAGAGCGCAAGTCTTCCGGGATGTTGGAGGCAATAACGATAAGGCGCCCCGCACTGTGGGCCTGCAGCAGTTCGGCAAACCAACGCGCCCCTGCTGCATCCAGATTGGTCGTTGGCTCGTCTAACAGCAACAAAGGCGCCTCCGTACAAATGGCCAATGCAAGCCGAACGCGTTGTTTCATGCCCGAACTGAAAAAGCGGATGGCCTTGTGGTGCGCGCCTTTCAAGCAGAGGAGGTCCAGCACGGCTTCGGCCTTCAAATGGTTGCGGAAGGGCCTCATCTGCTCGTGAAAATGCACCAGCTCGCTTAGCGTGAGCTCCTCGATCAGTTCAATGTAGGGCGCCGCCATACTCACTCGGCGATAAACAACATTAGGTTCCAAAAATCGACCGCTTTCTTCAAAGGAAATTTTGCCCTTCGACAAAGATAAATGCCCTGAAAGGACCCGCATCAGGGTGGATTTGCCGGACCCGTTGGGGCCACACACACCGTAGCACATACCCGATTCGAAGCGGTAGGTTATCCCCCGAAAAATCCACTCGTATCCGAAGCGTTTGCCGGCTTGGGTTAGAACAATGGTCACTCTTGGTCGTATTTTTCCATAACAGAGGAGTCGGCTTGGCTTCCTCCGGTCATGGGCTGATGATTCATATAACGAAGCCCCCTAATCAAGCCGCGCTTACTGGACTGGACGAAGGCCAACACCTCATCGCGATAATCAGACTTTTCGATTTGCTCTTCGATGAGGCGAACGGCTTTTCGAACGCTCAAACCGCGCACAAAAAGGAGGCGATAGATGTCTTCCAGATGATGAATAACTTGGCGAGAAAAGATGCTCCGATGTAGCCCTACCCGATTGACCCCCATGTAGGACAGTGGCTCGCGCGCAGCCATAATGTATGGCGGAACATCCTTGCGCACTAAGGAGCCGCCACTGATCATCACATACTTACCAATTTGAACAAACTGGTGTACTGCCGTCATGCCGCCTAAACGCGCATAGTCATCAATGCGAATGTGCCCTGCCAGAGTCGTATTGTTGGCCAGAATACACGACTTTCCAATAAAGCAATCGTGGGCCACATGCACGTAAGCCATAAGCAGACAGCGGTCACCAATCACCGTGCGCCACGCCTCTTTAGTACCGCGATTAAGGGTGCAGAACTCGCGGACAATCACCTCGTCGCCAATCTCAAGCGTGGTATTCTCGCCTTGATATTTTAAGTCTTGTGGAATAGCTCCTACGACAGCACCTGGAAAGACCTTACACCCGTTCCCTATACGAGAGCCATTCATGATGGTAACATTGTTGCCTATCCAGCAATTGTCGCCGATAACAACATCTTCCTCAATGACACTAAAAGGCCCAATAGTTACATTTTTCCCAATGCGCGCCTTGGGATGCACGTGGCGCAAGCGCTTAGACAAGAAGAACATGTATGGGAAGATAAAATTTGAAGTTATGAGTAAAACGGGCACTAATATGGTCGCGCATATTCGACCGTGTGCGATCAAGGCTCAGGTTCTTTGGTCCGGCGAATGATTTGAGCCGTTAGTTCGCTTTCTGACACGATTCTGCTGCCCACGTATGCGGCACCCTGCATGTGTACAATGCCCCGCCGAATAGGTTCGAGCAGTTCCATCTTCAAAATAAGCGTGTCGCCCGGCACTACTTTAGATTTGAAGCGGGCATTTTCGATTTTCAGAAAATAGGTGTCCCAGTTTTGAGGGTCGTCTACAGCGTTGAGCGCCAGGATACCGCCTGTTTGAGCCATCGCTTCTATTTGTAGAACTCCGGGGAATATAGGATTGCCCGGAAAATGCCCTTGGAAAAAAGGCTCGTTTATCGTAACATTCTTCACCCCCACCACGTGAGTATCGGTCAGCTCAATGATCTTATCCACCAGAAGGAACGGATAGCGATGCGGCAGCAAGCGGCTGATGCTGTTGATATCGAAAAGCGGCTCCTTGTCGGGGTTGTATTTGGGCACCCCAAAAAGGCGGCGCTGCTCCATAAGGTTTTTCTTGAGCAGCTTGGCAAACTCAATGTTGGCCGTATGACCGGGTTTCGTTGCTACGATTTTTCCTCGGATAGGCCGACCTATTAAGGCCAGATCGCCGATGATATCGAGCAGTTTGTGACGGGCAGGCTCGTTAGAGAAGCGCAGTTGAACGGTATTAAGCACTCCTTCTGACTCGACGCGGACGGAGGGCTTGCCCATTTTCCGGGCTAAGCGATCCAGTTCGTCAGGGTCTACTGGCCTATCGGCAATTACGATGGCATTATCTAAGTCGCCGCCGCGGATCAGACCCATATCCAACAGTTTTTCCAACTCGTGCAAAAACACAAACGTTCGGCAAGGAGCAATCTCTGTGCGATACCCCTCTAAATGAGACAGCGTAGCATATTGAGGACCTAACACTTTGGAGTTGAAGTCAATCATAACGGCCACCTCAAAATTCTCGGAGGGCAGCGCTAGCAGTTCCGTTCCAGACACTTCGTCTTTGTAGGCGATAGGCTCCGTAATCACAAAGCACTCCCGTTCGGCATCTTGCTCGACCCGACCGGCCTGGTCGAGCGCTTCGACGAAAGGCAGCGCCGTACCATCGGCAATAGGAATTTCAGGGCCGTTAACTTCCATGAGGATATTATCTATGCCCGACCCCATCAATGCCGATAGGACGTGTTCAACAGTAGCCACCTGAGCATTCCCTTGGCGCAGCGTGGTCCCTCGGTTGGTGGAAGCCACCAGCTTAACATCGGCAGGTAGGATGGGCTGATCGGGTAGGTCGATGCGCTGAAAGCGATAGCCGTGATTGGGCGGGGCGGGCTTAAAGGTCAGCGTTACCGGCTTGCCAGTGTGCAAACCTACGCCTCGAACGGTTATCGGATGCTGAATGGTGGTTTGTTTCATTCTGTTGTGAACGGTCGTCCTTTTTAAAACGCGAAGGTAGTGAACACGTTGTTTTAAGCTACCCAATGCCTGAGCGCTGGCTTCTGTTCACCCTGCTAAAACTCCGTAGATAGGCGAATGCGCACTCCCCATTTCGCCACAAAGGGGTGCTCGGTGTAGGTGAAACGCCGCAATAGGTCAATGCGAACGATTCGGAAGATGTTGGCCACTCCCACGCTGCCTTCTACATAGGGAGGCTTGTCCAAAGCATAGGTCGCGGGAGTACCATCTTCATACGTAGGCAGATGCAGCAGCTGATTGTGTTCGTTGGGCCGATTTCGCTCGCTTAAACCTCCCCATAACGCCTTAATGGTAAACACTTCGCGCCATTTGAGCCGGCGCAAAAGTGGCACGCGCCCGAAGAACCACCCCCCGAAATTGTGGTAATAGCTAACGGCAGCATAACGGTCGCTGATAAACTCTAAAAAGTTCATGAGGTTGTACGACTCGCGCTGGTAGGTATACGTTTGGTTGGCGCGATGGATGATCAGCATCGGATAGGGCGCCTGCCCAAACACCTGCCCCGCCTCAACGATAGTATAGCCTTGTCCGAGAATAGGGTAGAAGAATACCTTGCGAACGTTGGCGCGCAGGATGTGGTAATTGTACTCACTGCCCAATACGCCGCGTATGCCGACGTCGTAGGCCAACTCCCAAACCGGGTATTTTGTCAAAATAGGTGTGCGGTAGTTCGGCCCGTCGTAAAACTTCTCATTGGGCGCGTAGCGCAGGCGAATCCCCACTTCACTGGCCATGAGGTCCGTTTTATAGCGCGTTTCGCCCTGATCAGTGTAGTCGAAAAGCAAAACACCTGCTGGATTCTGACGCGTGTTCCGAAGCGTAAGGCGCCACGAAAAGCCGCTCAAAAACTCGCGTCGGTACTCCAAGCCATAGGTGTTTTTGTAGATCATTCGATTGTTTAAGCCGCGCTTGAGCGATAAAAAGAGATTGTCTTCGTTGACGAATTGCAGCCCTTGCCCCGGGATCTCAATGTCGTTCTGATGCCATAGCCGAAGATGGTGAATGGGGAAGAGCCGCACTTTTTCTGGGCCAAACGAATAGGTGATGGCCTCCATGCCCTTCCAGCGCTGATCGCCCATCCCATAGGCGGCATAGCCTTCAAATGCTAAACGCGTGCTGAAGTGGTAATTGGTACGGCCTCCAAAGCGCAAACGCAATCCCTCAATAGGGTTGAAGCTATAAAAAGCATTGGCCGGTCCCACGTCTATCCCTCCTATTGTGGTATAGCCCTCGAAAAGAAAACGCACACTCTTGACGAGGCGCTTGAACCTGCGGTCGCGGTTGAGGCTATCTATGGTTTGCTTCAGACCGATTTCGCTGCGGTTTAGCTCAATATGGCGGTTTTGGCTCCAAAATCCCTCGTCGCGCAGCAGAGCGTCTGCATCGCGCACTACCGCCTGCAGCGGCACAAATAGCGAGTCGGCTATTGCCTCACAGAGACGGTAGGCGCGATAGCTCGTTACCTTGTTGCCCAGCAGCGACCGCGCCTTTGCGCTGTTCGAAAAGCCAAACTCAATAGATACTTCCTCGCGACTGGGCATAAGCACTCGGCTACCATCGGCCGAAGTTATCCAGGCGTACTCCTGAGTCAGCTGCATGTTATTGACCCAGTTGAGATTGATCTCGGGCGGCACACCAACTTCAATGCGGCGCAGGGCATAGGAAGAGTCAAGGGTTATCCACAAGTGCCCTGTAAAAGCTATGTCCGTTTTCACCCGCGGAGCAAAGTACACGCGCGCACAAGGTGTATCCTCCACAAGGGTAGTGTCTTGAATGTAAAAACGGTAGATCTGAGGCGAAATCGGACTGAGCGGGCCTACGAAACGCATATTGAGCAGCTCTACAGCGCCGTCGTAAAAATCGGCCTCCGCATAAAGGGCATCGATAAAATTGGAAATACCTATCACATTGAACGCCTCTTCGAAGACTACATGCCGCTCCGCGCGCACGTACTCGCGCCGAGTACTCGGAGTACTGCGGTAATATACGTCGGAGAGCAGCTCGCGCATGTAGAGTAAAACATTGACTTTCTTATCGATCTGGCTCGTATCGGCATTGTCAAAAATGACTTTGAAGCGGCGTAGCAAAGGGTTGTTGCGCGTCTTTTCCGTAACATTGTTCAGCGCAAAGCCAATCTTTTCGTACTTCTCGCATTGGTAATACGAAAGCGCCTCCGGCCGGTTTTTGCTCTTATTCTCAATGGCTTTTCGGATGAGGGCTACTGCCGGGTTATCTTTGTTTCGGTAGTGCTCTACTCGAATAGTTACCTCTTGAAGCATTGAGGAGGCTTCCCGCAAGGAGATGACCAAATCGTTGTCGGCTCCAGGGCGCAGCGGGAGTTCTTGGGGCGCGTATCCAACATAAGTAACGCGCAGCGTCAGCGGGCCGGGCACTGTCGTTTGGAGGGCAAACCACCCGCTCGCATCGGCGCGAGTGACCGCATTGACCTCTACGATCCGAACGGTGGCGAAGGGAAGCGGCTCCTCCGTCAGCGCATCTAAGACGCGCCCGCGCACAGTTGTAAATTGAGACGACTGGCCAGTAGAAACAAGGGGGAGTAAAACAAGCGAGATTAACTCAAAAAAAAATAGAAATGGTTTTATTCGCATGGCATTCTTTATCTTCATAAGAAAGAACGGGAAAGCTTTAAGGTTCGTTGGGTAAAGTAAATACGAAATGGCGGTTAAACAAAAAAATGACATACCAAGCCAGGAGGGCTACACTAATGCGCGAAAACCAAGGCGACAGGCCCAGCTCGTCGCAAAGCAGCCAAACTCCGCCAGCGTTTAGGCCCAAGCCCAACAAAACACCGGTGCCATACCGAGCACCTAACTTCTGCCAAGGAGTGGCGTCGCCCAGGCCAAATACCCAGTGTTTTTGAAGGTAAAAAGCTACTACAGCACCTACCGACCAACCGACAAGCGTTGACCCTCCCGCATGCGCCGTAGCGCAAAAAAGCGCGTAAAACAGCCCGAAATCTACAATCGTTGAGCCGAGTGAACTCAGCGAATACTTGAACAACAGGTACCTATTTGGGTGCATGTATTATATTAGCGACATATCCACCAAAAAACCTGCCACGATAAAAAGGCATAAGCCCCTGCCAAGATGTCATCTAACATTACACCCCATCCGGCCGGCAGGTTTTCTAAAGAACGAATGCCCAATGGTTTGGTTATGTCGAACAAGCGAAACAATAAAAAGATAATCACCCAAGCCTCCCCTTCGACCGGCGCTGCCCAAAGGGCGAACCACATGCCCACCATTTCGTCTAACACCACTGGAGAAGGGTCTTTGCCCCACAGCGCCTCCGCGCGCGGCACGCCCAATATACCTACACCCATAGCAACAAAGATGACTACCCCTAACAAGATCGGGAAAAACGCAGGCGCAACCCAAGCAAGCCCTGCAGCCAGCAGCCAAGCCAGCGCAGCCCCCCAAGTACCCGGCGCTATCGGCAGCCAGCCAGCACCAAAACCACACAGCACCCACAAGAGCCAACGGTGCCTTTGTTCAGAGCCAGCCATGTTGACGATACCAAATGACGGTCTCCCTAAGCCCTCCATGTAAGTCGTACTGAGGCCTAAAGCCTAGGTCTTGAAACGTTTCTGAGGTGTCGCACCACCAACTCACTCGCGACAACTCGCGCAACTTCTCCCGATTGAGCGCCGGCATTTTGCCATGCCACTGGCCCACCAGCTCATTTAAGGCAGCAATAGCCTTTACTCCGGACACAGGCAGGCGCAAACGCAGGACGCGCCGCCCAAGGGCCAGGCGCGCGGCTTCGCCCAAGTCTTCCGTCGTGTAGTCGCGCCCATCAGCAGCAATATACTTCCGACCGCGCACACCGCGCTCTAAAGCAGCCAGCATCAACTCAACCAAATCGCTTACATGAATGAAGCTGGCGCGCTGAGGGCGTAGGCCAATGTGCAACTCCAGCCCATAGTTGACCAACCGCACAAACTGGAACAAGTCGCGATCGCGCGGCCCAAAGACAGCAGTAGGTTGTACTACTACCCAAGGGAGCTGATCTGAAAGGGCTTCTAAATGCCTTTCAGCCGCCAACTTGCTAGCCCCATAAGTTGTTACTGGGGTAGGCTTTTGGTCAGGGCGCACGCGCTCTGCTGATGTCGCTGGCCCCAAAGCAGCCAAGCTGCTTAAGAACAGAAAGCAACGCGGCCGTAAGGACTCTTCCGACAAAGCTTCGGCCAAATGACGCGTATATTCCGCATTTATTCGGAAATAATCCGCAGGCCGCAGCGCTTTTGTCGTGCCGGCAATATGCGCCACATAGTCGAAGCGCCCTTGCTGGCGCAGCACTTGGGCCAACTGCTCGGGCGATTCGTAGGGCAAATGAACAAAGCGCAGGCGCTTATCCTGCAAGTAAGAGCGGTCGCTGTTAGGGCGTATCGCTGCTGTTACCTCCCACCCTTGTGACAGCGCTTTGTCGGTGAGGGCGCTCCCAATAAAGCCATTAGCTCCTGTAACGAGCAGACGACTCCTCATGCGGATTTTTCGATAAGGGCTATGTCGGGCGTAGATTCATCGCTCAAGGGCACACCACCGCGGTCTTTGCGCACGATGCGCGAAAACAAGCTGATCTCCTGACTGAACAGAAAACGCAACAGCAGCCGAGTGTACGACTTGTGGTGTTTCAGAGAGTTGTAGAACTCTGGCGCCATCGCTCGCAGCTTGGGCAGGTTGTTCCACGGCACCGACGGCATGTCGTGATGCTCGTTGTGATAGCCTACGTTCAAGTTAACTCTGTTGAGCGGACCGTAATAACTGTACGTCTCTTGGTCGGGGTCGAGCACCAAATAGTGCTCCTGTATCCAACGCGCCCCTAAGGGGTGTAGCCCTATGGAGAACATCAAGCTCAGCCCCAAATAGGCAAAAGCCTTCCAGCCTAAAAAGTAAACAACCGCTACATCGAAGGCCAACTGCACCCCCACATTGAGCAACACCCAGCGGTCAATGAGCATCGCTTCGCGGCAGCGCAACACGCGCAACGCCTGAAAAAAGGGATAGAACAACAGCCACAAGGCCTTGCCAATGAAATAATTATTGATCAGACGGGCTTCCCAGCGCGACGGCAGGTCGGCATCTAGCTCGTGCACTCCTTGGAAAACGTGGTGCTTGAGGTGGTAATTCTTGAACGAAATCGCCGAGGGCAAAAGGGTGGGCAGATTGGCAAAAATACCCGCGTAGATGTTCCACTCGCGTTTGCGAAAGATCAAGTGATGCGCCGCCTCATGGATGCACACAAAGAGCACGTGCGCCGGAAAAGCCCCCACAAACCACGCTACCCCTACAATCCACCACCAGCTCTGCTCGCGCAGCAAATAGGCCATAACTATTTGAAAGATAACGCACCCTAAGATAATCAGCGCTGTCCAGGGGTTCTTGCCGATCAAGTGGCGAACTTCTGGATGGCTTTCCAAAAGGGCTTTCGTGCGTTGGCGATGCGGCTCTGGGCCTGTTTTGTAGCGAAAATCCGTATACTGCAAGTCCATATTTCAAGTTAAAGTGTTTTTTCGTAAAGGCGATATTTCCTGTACACGCGACCGCCGATGCGCTCTAAGGCGCGATTCATCAGCGTATTGTTTTCTAAAATCCACGAGGCCTCGCCTGCGATAATCCCCCGCTGAATGCCCGCTCGTAAGGTACGAACGTAGAAACACACGTCAATGCCTAAGCGCCTATACTCTTTGAGAGTGCCTAGCGCAACAACCCTTGCCGTGCGTATACGCCGAAGGCCTAAGAGCAAGTGGAAAATGCCCCAAGGAAAAAGGCGCCCCCGCTTTAAGCGGATGAGCACCTCGTTAAGGTTAGGTATGGTAAGCGAAACGCCGATGGTTTGCCCCTCTTTTTCGGCAAAAAAAACCAATTCTGGGTCAATAATCGGGCGCAGGTCTTTGGCAATCTGACGGATCTCAGCCTCTGTCATCGGGACAAAACCCGTATTCTCGGCCCAGGAAGCATTGTATACCGGTAGAAACTGCTCCAATTCTTCCTTAAATCGCTTCATGTTCATTTTCCGAATTACAATGCCTTGCTTGGCCAAGCGCTCCTCCAAGCGATGGCCCGTCTCCTGTAGAGAAGGTGGCGCATCATCGGGGGTTATCCAGTAACACAGCAAGTCAATGTGCTTAACAAACCCCTGCCTTTCTAAGAGGTCTCCATAATAGGGCGCGTTGTAGGTCATCATCACCATGGGCGGCTGGTCGAAGTTTTCCACCAACAAGCCACAGGTTTCGTTGGTCGAAAAATTGGTTGGCCCAATCATCTTTACTACCCCTTGTGGGCGCAACCACTGTTCGGCAGCCTCAAAGAGTGCAGCTGCCGCACGCGCATCGTTGACCACGTCAAAAAAGCCAAAGAAGCCCTCTTGGCGCCCTGTAAAGGCGATGTGGTTGCGGTTCAGGATGGCAGCAATGCGCCCTAAGGGGCGGCCGTTGTCGTAAGCCATGAAATACTCCGCCGCCGAGTGCAGGAAGAAGGGCGACTTCTTCGGATTGAGTAACGCCTCTTGCTCCAGGTAGAGCATCGGGACATAGTTCGGATCGGCAGTGTATAGATCGTGTGGAAAGTCAATAAAGGCCCGTAATTTCCGGCGATTAGCCGGGTCTATCCGCTCTACCCTTATCATATCGCTGCGGCCTCTACTTCGTCCATCTGGCGGTCTAAAATACCTAAGCCCTTGGCGTGGCGATACAGAATATCAACCGCGCGCTCGATTTGCTCAAAGGTATGCGTAGCCATCAGCGAGAAGCGAATGAGCGACTCTTCGCTAGGTACTGCCGGCGACACTACAGGGTTGATGAATACGCCATCGTCGAAGGCCATCTTCGAGAGCGCAAAGGTTTTCATGTTGTCGCGCACGTAAAGCGGTATGATGGGCGACTGCGTATGCCCAATTTCAAAACCGGCTTCGCGGAAGAGTTTCATCGAGTGACGGGTGTTTGCCCACAAGCGGTCGATGCGCTCGGGCTCTTCCTTCAAAATTTCGACAGCCGCCAATACGCTGGCAGCAGCGGCTGGCGTCATGCTGGCACTAAAGATGAGTGAGCGCGAGTGATGCTTGAGGTATTCAATCACCGAACGAGAAGCGGCAATAAAGCCACCCAACGAGGCCAGCGATTTGCTAAAGGTGCCGATCTGGATATCTACTGCCTCGTGTAAGCCGAAATGCGAGCCGGTTCCGATGCCTAACTCGCCAATGACACCGATGGAATGCGCATCGTCGCACACCACTACGCAATTGTATTGCCGAGCAATCCGCACAATATCGGGCAGCGGGGCAATGTCTCCTTCCATGCTGAAAATGCCGTCCACCACAATGAATTTCAACACCTCTTCGGGCGCTTGAGCAACTAGGCGCTCCAAGTGCTCCATGTTGTTGTGCCGAAACTTTTGCACCCTATTGGTCAAGCACAGCCGCGTAGCGTCAATGATGGAAGCATGTACGCGTTCGTCAATGAAGATGTAGTCGTGTCGGCTAACTAAAGGTGCCAGTGCTCCGAGGTTCGCTTGGAAGCCTGTACTGTACAACAGCACGGCCTCCCGTTTCAGATAATCGGCCAGCACCTCCTCTAATTCGATGTGGATGCTGAGCGTGCCGTTAAGAAAGCGAGAGCCAGCGCATCCGCTGCCGTAACGGTCAACCGCTGCTTTAGCCGCTTCCTTAATGCGCGGGTGATTGGTTAGGCCTAAGTAGGAATTGGAGCCAAACATTAGCACAGGCTTACCGCCAATAAGCACTTCAGTATCCTGTTCTGACTCGATCACCCTGAAATACGGATATACCCCTTGCCGGCGGGTTTCTTCAGCAGCAGTGTAAGCTTCCGTGCGCGAGCGTAGCGTTTGATTCATGCTAAATACTTCGTTTTTAGAAAGGTGAGAAAAAGAGCGGAAAAACAGCTCCTACCTAAACGGCGACCTTTTTTCCATGACAAAAGTAGTTTTAAAAACAAAATCCCATAATGGGCTACTGACTCCAAAACCTTTATCAGGCTGCTGAAAATGATGCAACATGTGATGCTGCTTTATGCGCTGCCACAGCGGATGCCTCCAATTTAGGTGATGTATGGCGTAGTGGGTCATGTCGTAACATAGATAACCCACTAAAAAGCCGCCGAAGAAAGGATAGACGGAAGGCTCGCCCAACAGCAGCCGATATAGGCTAAAGAACAGCACAGCCAGCGGAAGGCTTACGACCGGCGGCATCACTAAGCGCAGCCGATCGTTCGGATAAGCGTGGTGTACGCCGTGAAAAATGAAGTGGATGCGCGCCCCCCATGCCCCAGGCGGCGTCCAGTGAAAAACAAAGCGATGGAGCACGTACTCCACAAACGTCCAGCTCAGTAGGCCAGCTGCCCACCATCCTACCGACGACCAATGGGCCTCCGAACGCCATAAGCACCAGCCAACTACCGGTAAATACAACAACAGCGGCACCGTAAAATGCACCTTCGATAGAAACTCCATCCAGTCTTTTTTAAACATACGGACCGATTCTTGGCTATTCGAGATAAATAGCCGCTGATTTACCCTATTCATACTCTTCAAGATTTTGTCAACTACTGCCTTAAGCCAACTATGCTCCCAACCACACTAGCCAAGCGCAAGAGCACTTTCGGATTTAAATAAACGTTGGAAAGATGAAAGACACAACAGGCATCCTGTAAATGCTCGAGACTTAAATGTTTTCAGCGTTTAATGTACCACATTACGTACAATTCCGCTGGGCAAAGTTACAGCGAATCTCAGCATGCACTCTCCACTCCCTCTCATTTGGAATACGGAAGGCGCGCCAAAATCGAACGCGCCAGCGTAATCTCGTCGGCGTATTCCAGTTGTCCTCCAAACGCTACGCCTCGCGCAATGGTGCTGACGAATACGCCCAAGGGCGCTAATTGCTGCGAAAGGTAAAAAACCGTTGTTTCGCCCTCAATGGTAGGGCTGATGGCCATGATGACCTCCTTGACCTCACCCTCCGACACGCGCCGAAGCAAAGAGGCGATGTTCAGCTGGTCTGGCCCTACACCCTCCATAGGAGAGATGACACCTCCCAACACGTGGTAAAGCCCTCGGTATTGCCCAGTATCTTCGATGGCCATGAGGTCGCGGATGGTTTCTACCACACACACCAACGTGCGGTCGCGCCGCGGATCCAAACAGACGCGGCAAACCTCAGCATCCGACAAATTGTGGCAGATGCGGCACTCCCGAATGCCCGCGCGCATAGTCAGTAGGGCCTCGGCAAAACGCTCTGTAAACGCCGGCTCTTGCTTGAGCAGGTGTAAAACCAAGCGAAGCGCCGTCTTCCGCCCAATACCGGGTAGGCTAGCAAACGCCTCAACGGCTTTCTCGATCAGTCCAGAGGTGAAGTTCATACGCACTGCAAAGGTACGCCAGCTGCACCCTCTCTAAGCCTGCTCCGGCAAGGGGCGATAAGAACAGCGGCCCGCCTATTGCAGGGGGCCGCCACATGGAAAACTACCCTGTCATGTCCTGTCTATCTATCTCTTGAGCTTGAGCGGAATGCTGAGCACGGGAATGTCCGAGTGATTAGCCATGTCCTCTGTTAGGCTGCCAAACAGCAAGTGCGAAAGCCCCTGCCGCTGATGGGTCCCCATCGCAATGATGTCGGCGCTCTGCTCACGCGCCACTTCCAGAATGGCCAACTCCTCATTGAACGTATTGCCTCCAATCAGCACAGTACAATCTCGAAGCCTCGCCTCCGCGGTCATCGCATGCGCTTTTGCCTCAATGGCGTCGCTGCTCCCTAAACCCAGCGGGTCGTTTAGGTAAAGAACAGTTACGGAGAAGGGGGAGAAGGACTGCCACTGTGCCAAATGCTCAAATACTCGCAATTGTTCGGGCCTAAGCGTAGTGGGAACCAATACTTTCTGCAGTTGAAACTCCCGCGCGCTTTCGGGTACTGCCAGCACTGCACACGGCGCCGTTCGAATAACCTTTTCAGTATTAGAACCCAAGAAAAACTCTACCGCACCCGTTGCACCTTTGGTGCCCATGACCACCAAATCTACTCCTTCTTCCTCCGCGATGCGCCGAATAGCATGGTGCAAAAAACCTTCCTCCACCCTACTTTCAAAGGGAACCTCCGAAAACTCAGGTCTTCCTGCGAGTTCATTCTTCAGCGCATGAAGCGCTTCTGCGGCGTTTTCGCGGTAAGCGTCCAAGTCGAACGCCTGCGGCACGCTGTAATCCGGCAATGGTGGGGTGTAAGCAATCGCCGTATTCACATGTAGCAACATCACCCGTCCCTTTGTCTGACAAGCAAGAAAAGCCGCCGTTTGAGCCGCATGCTTGGAATTAGCTGAAAAGTCGGTCGGAACAAGAATTTTTTTCATCATATGCAAAGCAAAAATGCCTGTTCCTTTTGCCTTGGTTCAATGATGTGGGTCAGAAACTCCCATGAGTGATATCAAAAGATAGCATAAGGGTAGTGAACCTCTGTAAGGGCTAGCCCTTGAGGTGGTGCGCTGAAGGCCTTAGGGAGCGGAGTTTGCTCCTCGAGCGCCTGCTGAACGGCTTCGATCGAGAGGGTTCCATTTCCAACGGCTATGCAAGTACCAACGATGAGGCGTACCATGCCGCGCAAAAAGCGATTGGCCGCAATGTGAAACACCCACTGCGCATCGTCGGCCAGCCGTTCCCAGCGCGCTACGCGAATGGCGCACCGATAGTGGCTGTTGCCGCCCTCCGTTTTGCAAAAGGGCAAAAACGCCTCGTATTGAGGCAGCAAATCCGCCACCGCTTGCAAGGCGCCTATTTCGAAGTGCGCCGCCTGCGGATGGAGCCAGGCCGTCTGCAGAGTGAAAGGATCTTTGCGCAAGGCGATGCAATACCGGTAGTGCCGCTCAGTGGCATCGTAGCGCGCGTGAGCATCGGAAGGCATCGCTTTGATCGTGTACACGGCGATGTCGTCGGGCAGCATGCCGTTGATGTTTCTTAGAAACGTCTCCGGCAGAGCGCCCTGAGCGTCGAAGTGTGCCACGTAGAAGCGCGCGTGCACCCCCGCATCCGTCCGACCACAGCCCACCACCTCAATAGGCTGGCGCAATAAAACTGACAGCGCCTTCTCCAATACCTCCTGTACGCTTAATGCGTTGGGCTGGCGCTGCCAACCTGCGTATCGAGTGCCCCGATAGGCTAATGAAAGAAAATAACGCATGAATCGTAAAATAAACGGCACCACAAGAATGATCTGCCCGCAAAGATGTTCGTAAAAAACTGTGCTCTGAAAGGTCTTCCACCAACCATTGAAATCGAAAACTCACCCACAGCCGTGTAACCATTCAAAATTTATCGCGATAAACCAGAGATTCGTTGCCCTAATCGGCCACTTTTTTGGCCCGAGGAACCGTAAAAATTAACTCTGCAGGAGGCGACCTCATACCGAAGGACAGTCGTCAGAAGATTTTTTAGAGAACCTTAGAAAAAGAAGGCCAAAAAGCAGTTTTATCACTTCAGTTAAGATGAAGGCGAGCTTTTACGCCCGTTGTCGGCATTTTGCCAAAATGCCGAGCGAAGCGGCGAGTAGAACCGATTTTCGGCGATTTCACGATGTTTGCAAGGCAAAAATGCTCAAATAACCTATGCCTTCGACGACGTTCCACAGCATGCGTTCTTTTCACTTCTTCTTAGTCTTTCTCCTCTTGAGCACCTGTGTTGGCGATGTAGAGACTGTAGAAGTGCGCAACGAGCACGGCGAGCTAGAGCGCTTTGCGCGCCACAAGAAAGACTACGCCCGCCATGGCCTGTATCAGCGCTTCGATGCTCAAGGACATTTGCGCGAAGAGGCTCACTACGAGCGCGATACTCTGCACGGGACGCGCACGCTCTTTTATCCGAATGGCCAGCCCGAAATGGTCGAACACTATCGCCGAGGCATACACCACGGCCCCGTAGTGCTTTATTTCGAAAATGGACAAAAACACTTAGAGCAAACCTTCGAAAATGGCAAGTTACAAGGCCTCAGCCTTCGGTGGTATCCCAATGGCGTGTTGCGCGAACAGGTAACTCTGCGCGACAACGAGGAGAACGGCCCCTTCACCGAATGGTATGAAAACGGTCGTTTGAAAGCCCAAGGAACCTACTTGGAAGGCGACAACGAGCACGATACTTTGCGATTATACGACATCAACGGGCAACTTGAACGCCTAATGTGGTGCCAAAGAGGGCGATGCCGCACCCTATGGCGTCGCGACTCTGCAGCCACCGACGAATAAGGCCCTACTCCCTTTTTTTCCTGTCTCTCAGAAATTGACCATGCCGATGCCATCGTTGCTCTCTTTTGCCAATTGCTTTTGGGCGCTTATGTTTCTCATAGACATGTCCGCGCCCGCCGCCGCTCAAATTACGGGTGGACAACACGGCTTTAAGTTTCTGAGCCTATCGCCCTCTGCGCGCGCCACATCGCTGGGCGGCCTTGTCCTCTCTGTGCGCGACGACGACGCAACCCTGGCTGCCTTCAACCCCGGTGCCCTCAACCCAGCCATGAACGGCCAAGTGTCGCTACAGCACAACTTCCTGTTGGCCGGCATACAACACAGCTACGCCGCTTATGCCCATCACGTCGAGGCGCTGGGGGCGACGTTTCACGCCTCCATCCAGCATGTAGGCTACGGCGAGATTCCCATGGCGGATGCCTTCGGCAACCTGCAGGGCCAAGTGCGCGCTGCTGAGACGGCTTTTACTTTAGGTGCTGCGCGTATGCTCAGTGCCAAGTGGTCGCTCGGCCTCAACGCACGCGTAGCGATGTCAGCGCTCGATAGCTACCGTGCCTCGGCCTTGAGCACCGACGTGGGTGTGCTCTACGAAGATACGGCTAGCCTGATGTCTATGGCGGCTGTAGTGCGCAATGCTGGCACCCAACTGGCTCGCTACCAAGAGGTGCGCGAAGATCTGCCTTTTGACCTGCAAGTAGCCTTCAGTAAGCGCCTGCGCTATCTGCCTTTTCGCTTTACCGTCATCGCTCATCACCTACACCAGTGGGACATCCGATACGATGACCCTGCCCTACGCCCTCGAAATTCGCCTCTTTTCGACGGCGGAGAGCCTACTGGAGGAAACCCTGCTGTAGACAATTTCTTTCGGCACCTGATCTTCAACGGGGAATTCCTCCTAGGCCACGCCGAAGCCTTTCGCATCCGCTTCGGCTATAATCACTTGCGCCGAAGCGAGCTCACCGTGCGCAACTTCCGCAGTCTGGCTGGCTTTTCTGCGGGTGTGGGCTTCCGCGTCAGCCGTCTGCGCGTAGACTTTGGCTACGCGTCTTACCACATCGCCGGTGGTGTCGTCCACTTCGGGCTAAGGGCCAATGTGCGCGAACTGTTCTGAGCTGCCCCTATGCTGCTCGCAGGTGCTTGCTTACTCGTAGCCCTTGGTTACGTCTTGTGGCTACACGCCGTGCTAAGAACCTGGCGTTCTCTACCGCTATGGGAAACACCGCCCGACTTTGAGCCGACGACTCGAGTTTCCGTCGTCGTAGCTGCGCGCAATGAGGCGGAGCGCATCGAAGCCTGCGTGCGCTCCATATTGGCCTGCGACTACCCAGCGGAGCTGCGCGAAGTCATAGTCGCCGACGACTACTCGGAGGATGAAACCGCCGAACGCGTAGCGGCATGGGCAGCGGCATATCCCGATGAGGTACGCCTCCTGCGCTTGAGTGAAACGCAGCCCCCCGCGCCGCCCGGTAAAAAGAGCGCTCTGACGCAAGGCATTGCCTGCGCGCGAGGAGCACTCATTGCGACAACCGACGCCGACTGTTTAGTGCCGCCTCACTGGCTAAAGTTGTTGGTTTCAGCCTATGAAAGAGTGCGTCCTACAGCTATCGTTGCGCCCGTCGTCCTCGAAGTGCAGCCTAACGGTTGGGAGCGCTTTCAGGCGCTCGATGCAGCAGCTACAACGGCCATTGCGGCTGCTGCCCTTGCCCGTCGGTGGTTTGCTATGGGGAGTGGAGCCAATCTGTGTTACCCCAAAGCCGCTTTCGAGCGCATAGGCGGATTTGCCGGCAATGAGCACCGCGCTTCGGGCGATGACATGTTTTTGCTCGCTAAATTTCCAATGGAAGAAGTGTTTTTCCTGAAAAATGCGCAGGCTGCCGTCCAAACGCGCCCCTGCCCTACCCTGTCGGCCTTTTTCCAGCAACGCCTCCGTTGGGGCACCAAAAACATAGGCTGGCGCAACCAGGCGCTAAAGGCTGCTTTGGGGCTGTTGTGGGCGCTGCCGTTTGCCGTCGTCCTCTGCACCCTGTTGGCTTTTTGGCATCTTCCTTTGGGCGGCATTGCCCTGCTGTTGTTGGGCGCTAAAGCTTGGGCCGACTGGAGGCTGTTGCGCGAGATGAGCGCCTTTTTTCATCAGTCTCAAAACCTACGCCACTTCTGGCCGGCATTAGGAGGACATGTGCTGTATTTAGTCGTTGTGGGATTGACAGCGGTGGTCGTTCGGCGTTATTCGTGGAAGGGGCGGCGCTGCCGCTGACGGCCGATACCCGCAAGCAGATGCCCTCCAGGAAAGGGAAAGAACCAGTGCGACCAACTTCCCCGCTCAACAAGGCTCATAGGTCTGCTCAAATTCGGCTCGCGCAATGCGATAGACTTCCGAAAAATTCTCCGGACAGGCTAAAAAATCACCTTGCTGCGCTGACATAGGGCTGCCCCAAGCGGCTATAAATTGGAACTCGGCGGGCAACTGTAAGGCTTTGAGCCGTTCAGGTGTGAGCTCAAGCGCTCGGACACACCCTACAGCCTCGTATTCTGCCCAATCGCCTTCAACCGGGTGGAGATAGCGGTAGCGCTGAGCAAACGTCGGCTCCGAGATCAGATACATTTCAGCCGCTTCGGTTTGGTTGCGCACCAGCCAATCTCCTGCCTTGGCGACGTTCGCGGTCTCAAGACCGTCAGAAGTAACGGTCTCGACCACCTCCCCCTGAAGCGCTCGACGAGCAAAGACGCGCGTAGTTTTTCGATAAAGGCGGCCTTCGCGCTCTAACAAAGGGCGAGCCTTGAGCAGCAATTCTTTTTGAGTCATCACAGCCGTTAGCCTAAGTATACGCGCACGACAGACACGATGCGCGACAGGGCCTGGCGCACCACTTGCGTATCGGGATGGCGTACGATGATGAAACCTTCGCCTTCATAGTGCCCGTGGGCCTCTTGCCCTATTTGCGGGATTTTGAAATCGGTGATTAAAGATCCTAGCTCGCGCTCAACGATGTCTAAGCCTTGCACAGCGCGCACGCGCCCTCGCCCTTGACCGCGCAGGTAGGCAGCGCCGACGGCATACTGGCGTTGCGGGGGGGTGAATTCGCCAAAGATCACCAACCGCGCCCAGGCCTGCACGGCATCGAAGTCAGCGGCGCGCCCAGTTAAAGTCATAAATTGCGCGCCCGGTGGGCGAGCCGCTACCTCAGAGATGGCAATGCTGCCGTCGGGTCGGCGAAACCACTCCAGGTGGCTCACTCCTGTTTGCATACCCAAAACTTCGAGGGCGCGGAAAGCAAGGGCGCGGATGTCGTCGTACTGAGGAGCGTCTACCTCGCGTGGAGTTACGACCTGCCATTGAATCCAAGGCTCGCGCATAACCTCCAAGGGATTGGGATAGTAGCAGGCAATGGAATGGTAGAGCGGTTGGCCTGCTCGCGAGAAAGTATCAAACGCGTGTTCTTGCCCGACGATGAATTCCTCCAGGAGGACCTCACCGCTGGGCATCTGCCGGAGGGCATCGTCCAACTCCGCTGGCGTGCGCACCTGAAAGGTGGTCAGCGAGCCAGCACCGTCGGGCGGCTTGACCACCACAGAGTAGCCGCAGGCTTCGGCAAACTGGTGGGCCTGGCGGCGATCAGTTACCTTGCTGGAGCGCGCACAAGGAATACCCGCCTGGCGAAATAGGTCTTTCATCCGCTGTTTGTCGCGAAAATTGAGCACTGTGGAGGGCAGCATACCCGGAATACCCATGCGCTCGCGAACAACAGCAATGGAAAGTTGAAGCGACTCTACGGCTCCCATTATGCACTGAACCGAGCCGCCTAATTCCTTCTCCAAAGACAACGCCGAGCGGGTGAGCACGTCAGGGTGAAACACATCGGCTACCTGCCGAAAAGTAGCTAGGCGCTGTTGAATCGACGGGGGCAACAAGGAGGCTGGCTCTTGTGAAATCACCCCCAGACGAACGTCGGGCTGGCTGCTAATGACTTCAATGAAGCGCACTGCATTGGCCGTAAAGTTGGGGCAAGTGTAAAGAACAAATGCATTGGCCATAAGACAAGGCAAAAATAGAGCAGCTAACGGCAGCCCATTCGAGAAAGGCGCCGTTAGCTGCTGTATACCATTCGGATTTACTTACTTACCGCCGCGCAAAGCCCGCGGAATTTCGATAAGCGCGACGGGAATAGCAGCGTTGTTGACGATGCTGACGCCTTCGGAAGGACGAATATCGCGTATACGAATGGTGGAGCCTAATTCCATCCCTGAAATATCGGCCACTACTTCATCCACAACATGCTCCGGCGTGGTCATGATGTTCACTTTGCGCAAGGTGGCAATAAACTTACCGCCCGCTTTAACGCCCGGCGCTTGCCCTGTAAAACGCAGCGGAACCGAAGCCCTAAAGGGAACCCCAGGCACCAAGCGCAGAAAATCAATGTGGATAATCTGCTCAGTCACTGGGTGAAACTGAATATCCTTGACAATGCAGCGGTATTTGGCGCCTTCCAGGTCAATCTCACCCAATTTGAATTTAGAAGTGTACACCAAAGGGCGCAAAGACGCTGGTGACACCGCAAAGTGCATCGGATTGCCTCCGCCGCTCTGATACATAACTGCCGGCACCCAACCTTCGCGCCGCAGGCGCTTAGCCGCTTCCTTTCCACCCGCTTCCCTAGGCCGGGCCGTTATCGCAACAATTTCCATGACAAAAACTACCGTTTGTTTTGCTAAAAAAGGCCCGCAAAGGTAGGGCGAGCATTCGAAAAAGAAAATCACTGTTTGAAAGTTTTTCGCAGGCTCCAAAAAGAGCGGGGCAGTAGCGCCTCGGCACTACCGCCCCGTCACTCCTATCAGCCGAAGGCGACTGATAATGCCTGGGTTAGTAACTCTCGTTTTGCTCCAATTCGCTGTTGGCGCGGATTTCACGTTCTGGAATCGGGAAGACCAGTTTGGGATGGTCAAACGGGAACGAACCCGTACTCCGCTCAGTGCGCTTCAAGTCGTGAATGCGCAGCCCTTCGAAACACAGCTCTAAGCTGCGCTCCTTGAGGATGTTGTCTAAGGTAACCTCAGTCAGAGGGGTCGTACGAGCGCGACGACGGATGAGGTTGATATCGTCGAGGGGAGTATTGCCCACCGCAGAGCCGAGGCGGAAGTTGCACTCTGCACGCGTGAGGTACATTTCGGCCAGCCGAATAACGGGTATGTTCTGCTCGTACTGGGTCCATTTGCCGGTCTGGCGCGAGCCTGGCCGGCGACCAGTGCCAATGTAGATGAGCTCCGTGAGGCGCTCGTCATCGGGTTCATACTGGTTAGCAAACGGCGCCAAAATGCGCACATCGGAACGGCCAATACCGGGCAGGCTCGCGTAGAAAGTCGTCAGACCATCGTTGGCAGTACCGGCATTGTTCTGCTCGTTCATGTACAACTCGAAGATGGTCTCGCTGGTAAACTTGTTTCGGAAGGCGCTGGTTACCGAAGCATTTAGGCGATAAAGGCCGCTTTCGATGACCTCATTGGCTTTTTGCAAGGCCTTATCATAATCTTGCTTCTGGAGGTATACTCGCGACAAGAAGGCCTTAGCCGTGTACGTCGTCGCCCGGAAGCGATTATTGCCATTGCGCGACTCGGGCAGGCCGGCCTCGGCTTCTTGCAGGTCTTTAATGACTTGGGCATAGACCTCCTCAATGGTGTTGCGGCGTACTTTAACACTGGCACTAGCCTCGTTCGCGGTAGCCGTGAGCATAATAGGTACTCCTAAGCGGCTCTTTGGTCCCGTATTCGGAGCATTCCAAGGCTTGGCATATAGGCGCACCAGCTCAAAATGCAAAATGCCGCGAATGAACTTGGCTTCAGCCTCCAGCGCGCTGCGCACATTGGCATCGGTGATCTTGCTGGCGTTCGCCAGCACATTGTTGGCTACATTGATGGCGCGGTAGGCCGCAATCCAGGTTCGGGTAGCTTCGGCGTTGTCAATGGTCATGTTTTTATTCATGATTTGCCGATAGCTCTGAAAAGTGCCGCGCCACTGGCAATAGTCGGCCGAGCCAAGCAATTCGGAGACTAAGTTGAGGTTAGTCCCGTACAGCGCACCGCCGTGCATAATGCTGTACGCCCCTACAATGGCCGACTCCAGGTCTTCGGCCGACTCTAAAGCCGTGCTAGCATCGATGGCATCGAGCGGTTGAATGTCTAATTGTTTGACACAGCCGCTAAAAAAGAGGGCTACTGCAGTGCTTATCAATAGGAGTATTTTTTTCATGGTGAGCGGTTGTTGAAATGTTTAGAAAGTAGCGTTTAGGCCCAGGGTCAGGATGCGCGCTTGAGGTGGCGTGTAGAAGTCGTGTCCCAAATTGACGGAACTGATGTAGGTGGCGTTCACCTCTGGGTCATAACCTTCGTACTTGGTGAAGGTGAACAGGTTTTGGGCGGCTAAGTAAACGAACAAGTTTTCCATGCGCACCCGCGAGGTGAGGCTTCTCGGCAGGGTATAGCCAAAGGTGAGGGCGCGAACGCGCAGGTAAGAGCCGTCTTGCACCCAACGGCTCGATTTGATGGCCCCATTGCCGCTGTACAGGCGAGGCTCCGGAATTTTGGTGATTTGGCCGGGCTGGCGCCAGTAATCGAGCTGGTCCTTCGATTGGTTGTCGAAATAGTCGCCGTTGACCGACTGGAAGAAGCCAGCAATGTTGTACAAGTCGTTGCCATACACGAATTGCAACTGCACATCCAAAGAGAAGCCCATGAAGCTGAAGCGGTTATTCATGCCGCCGAAAAAGTCGGGGTGTGGGTTACCCACGATTTGGTTGCGTTTTTCGTCGGGCAGGGCCAAAAAGTCGTCCTGGTCTAAGATGTTGCCGTCGGTGTCGAAGTATTGAGCATTGCCGTTGTCGGGGTTTACTCCGGCGTATTTAGGCCCCCAGAAATAGCCGAAAGGCTGCCCTTCGGACACCCGACCGAGCTGGCGCGAACCGCCGTCAATGGTGGAGCCGTTCATGTTGGTTACTTTATTCCGATAGGTGCTCAGGTTGAAGCTCGTGGTCCAGCGGAATTTGCCTACGAGATTTTGGGTGGTGAGCACAAACTCAAAGCCGGTGTTCGTCATGTCACCAATGTTTTTGGTGATGCTGGTAAAGCCATTAGAAGCAGGCAGGGGCAGGTTGAGCAGTAGGCCTTTCGTGCGCTTGTCGAAATAGTCCACGCTTGCTGAAATGCGGTCGTTGAAGAAACCAAAATCAACGCCGACGTTAAGTTGGTCGGTGGTTTCCCACGTCAAGTTCTCATCGCCGATGCGGGTGGGCACAATGCCCGACAAGTCGCCCACGAAGCTAGCCCCCCACAGTGAGCGCCAGGCAAAGTTCCCGATTTCGGCATTGCCAGTGCGACCATAGCTCGCGCGCAGCTTAAGGAAGTTAATGGTGCGACTGTCGCGCAAAAACGACTCATTGCTCAAGACGTAGCCCACGGAGCCGGCCGGGAAAAAGCCAAAGCGATTGTTTTTGCCGAAACGCGACGAGCCGTCTACGCGTCCGCTGAGGCCGACCAAGAAGCGATCAAACAGCTTTAGGTTGGCCCGAGCAAAGTAAGAGGTAAAGGCGTATGCCGACTCGTTTGAAGAGGCCTGCACAATTTTAGCGGCAGAGGCAATCTTCGTGAAGCGGTCGTTGGGCAAGCCCTCCCCCGTGCTGCTCGTCGAGCGCGTGTTGCCGCTCTGGTACTGCATGCCCAAAGTCGCATTGAGGTCGAGGTTTTGCCCAAATTTTTGCACGTACTGGAAGAAGCTGTTGACGTTTTGGTTCAATACGTTGACCTGGTTGCTGTAGCTTTCGCCCGTAGGTGCTCCGTCAAGCGTTTGGCGACCGCGGAATTGCTCCTCTTGTAGGTTCAACCAGTCGATGCCGTATTCCGTGCGGAACGACAGGCGGTCGGTGATATCCCATTGCCCATAGAGGGTGCTGAGCGAGCGATAGGTTGTGGCATTGTTAAAGCCGTTTTCCAGGTCGATGAGGTTGTTGTAGTACAGCGTATTCTGGTTGAGCTTGCCGGTGGCCGGGTCAATTTTGGGCTGAATGGGCGGCAGAGCATTCAACTGCAGAGGATTGGAGAAGGCATTGTCGCTGGGCACGCGTTGGTTGAGGCTCTTGATGAGGCTCAGGTTGGTGCCGAAACGCAGGCGGTTAGAAGCCTTGTGCTCCAGGTTGATGCGGCCCGTTAGGCGGTCGAGCGCATTGCCGCGCAAAATACCCACTTGGTCGTTCCAAGTACCGCTCACCAAAAAAGTCGTGCGTGCGTCGCCGCCGGTAATGCTCAGCGAAGCATTGCGCACGCTCCCCGGCTGGAAGGCCTCACTGGCCCAATCGGTGTCGTAGTTGCTGTTCCAGTCGTCGGTGCCCGTCTCGCCCGCAAACTCCTCGGCAGCGTCGAGCTCGCCAAAATCGGAGTGTTGTGCAGCATAAGAGAAGAGCTCGCGGTACTCGGCGGCATTGAGCCATTGGCGCTTGCGGGTGGGGCTTGACCAACCGCCGTAAAGGCCCAAAGAGACCTTAGTGCGCCCGGCCCGCCCATTCTTGGTCGTAACGAGCACCACGCCATTGGAAGCGCGTGCGCCGTAAATAGCAGCAGCCGCAGCGTCTTTCAGAATTTCAATCGACTCAATGTCTTCGGGCGCAATCGTCGCCAGCGGGTTGTCGGGCTCGGTAGCACTGCCTACCCTCTCCGAAATGACGGGCACTCCGTCAATGACGAACAGCGGCTGGTTGCCTGCCGACACCGATGAAATACCCCGAACGCGGATGTTTAGCCCTTGACCCAACTTACCGCTGCCTGAGTTGATGAAAACCCCAGCCGCACGGCCCTGAATGGCATTCTCAAACGTCTGCACTGGCTGAAATTCGAACTCGCGCGAACTCAACTTCGCAATAGAGCCGGTCAAATCTTGGCGATAGGCCGTACCAAAACCCACCACTACGACTTCACCTAATGCTGAGCCGCTTTCGACCATCACCACATCCAACTCGCGCTGGGCATTCACCGGAACCTCCAACTGACCGTAACCCGTATACGAGAAAACCAGCACGGCATCCGGCCCTGGCACTTGTATACTAAACTTGCCATCATTGCCCGTAGAAGTCCCTCTAATGGTGTTCTTGACCACCACCGTAACTCCAGCAAGAGGCTCGCCGGCTTCGTCTTTAACTTGGCCAGCAACTGTATAGCTCTGCGCTAACAGCAGTGAGGTGGTGCCAAGCCAAAGGCATAAAAAAGTAATTAATTGCTTCATAAGATAGCGTAATTTAGTGAATAATTGCGAAAAAAGTAATTAACCAACGCCCTTGAAAACACAGGGCGTAGCTTTGCAAAGGTCACATTTTTTTAATTTCTAAAAAACTCTGAGTTTAACCTTCCTGCAGCTTGTCGTTTTAGTAAATGCCTCATCTTTCCTCTCAAACGGCGGGCATACCACAAGCAAAAACGGACGCGTTAAGGCGCCGTGAGCGACCTTTATGGTCGGGTGTTTGTTTATCTGTAGAAAAACCGCTCAACCACTATGCGCACAGTAGTTCAAATGATCATCGTCGGTCTGCTCAGCGCCTGGGCAGCCGTGTTTTGGTATCGATACAGCGAACAGAAGGACACCTCTTCGGCTTGGGGAAGTAATCAGGACGGCGAAGCACGCTACACTCGCTTAGTCGAGACGTTGTTCAATGCCCGTTCGAGCACACCCATGCTGTCGGCCACACCCACTAACTTTACCCTCGCTGCAGAAATCTCTACGCCGGCGGTAGTCAATGTAAGAGCACTTGTTGAGATGGAACGCGGACTGTGGGGGCGCTCGCTGAGCAACTCCTCCGGCTCAGGCGTTATTCTTTCGCCCGACGGCTACATCGCCACCAATCACCACGTCATTGAGAACAGCCGCGACATTAAGGTTACCTTAGCCGATAAGCGCGTTTTCCCAGCCCGCCTGGTCGGCTCCGACCCTTCTACCGACATTGCCCTACTAAAAATCGATGCCGTGGAGCTGCCCTTCTTGGTGTTTGGCAATAGCGACTCGGTGCGCGTAGGCGAATGGGTGCTGGCTGTGGGCAATCCCTTCAATTTAGAGAGCACCGTAACGGCGGGCATCGTCAGCGCCAAAGGTCGAAACATCAATATTTTGGGCGGCGCCACCAGCATCGAGTCATTCATTCAGACGGATGCCGCCGTCAATCCAGGGAATAGCGGCGGGGCACTGGTCAATACTTTTGGAGAACTCATCGGCATCAACACTGCCATCGTAACCGAGTCGGGCAGCTACGAGGGCTACTCTTTCGCCGTGCCGTCCAATTTAGTCCAAAAGGTCGTGCGCGACCTGCGCGAATTTGGTGAGGTACACCGCGCTTTTTTGGGCGTGAGTATCGAAGACCTTAACAGCGAAATCGCACAAGATTTGGGACTGCCCAATGCCGACGGCGTGCGCGTCACGCGCGTCAGCCCTAACGGCGCCGCCGCCGATGCGGGGCTACAAGCCGGCGACGTCATCCTGAGCATCAACAACATCGCTATGCGTCGGACGCCCGAGCTGCAAGAGTACATCGGACGCATGCGCCCGGGTGAGCGCGTGGCTATCGAATACTGGCGCCACGGCATTCGACGCCGCGCCGACGCCGTGCTCAAAGACCGCAACAATTCTACCGCTTCCATCCCGCGCGCTACCGGCTTAGAATTCAGCCAGCAACTGGGCTTTGAACTGCGCGAACTAACGCCTGAAGAAAAGCAGCGCATGCGCATCAAGGGGGCCATGGTGGTCAGCGTCCGCAAGGGCAGCATCATCTACGACACCAACATGGTGCCCGGCTACATCATCACCAGCGTCAACGGCAGCCGCGTGTCTAACGTCGCCGAAGCCATAGACTGCATCCGAAATGCCTACAACCTTGTCGTGTTGGATGGCTATTACGAGGGCGAACCCGACCTATACTCTTATCGCTTCCGGAAAGACCCTAGCAAATAGTTCCTCTTACTGCGCGGCCTGATGAACGGAACGCACCGACCGACCCGAAGGGTCGTTCATGCGCCGAAAAGACTCGTCCCAAGCCAAGGCCTCGGGTGTGGAGCAAGCCACCGAGGGCACCGAAGGGACGCAAGCAGCAGCAGCATCTGAGGGAAAGTGCTCGGCAAAGAGACAGCGATAATAGTATTCCTCCTTGGTCATGGGCGGGTTAATCGGAAAGCGATAGTGCGCATGAGCGAGCTCCTCGTCCGATACGGCTTGAGCCGTAATCTGCTTTAAGGTATCAATCCAGCTATAGCCCACTCCGTCTGAAAACTGCTCCTTTTGCCGCCAAGCAATGTCGGGGTGCAAGATGTCTTCAAAGGCCTTCCGAAGCACCCACTTTTCCATGCGGCCATTGGCTGGGCGCTTATCTTCCGGATTGAGGCGCATGGCCACATCCATAAACTCTTTGTCTAAGAACGGCACGCGCCCCTCTACTCCCCAAGCAGCCAATGACTTGTTGGCCCGCAGGCAGTCGTAAAGGTGCAACTTACTCAGCTTGCGCACCGTCTCCTCATGAAAAGCCCGTGCGTCCGGGGCCTTATGAAAATACAGATAGCCGCCAAAAAGCTCGTCGGAGCCTTCGCCCGAAAGCACCATCTTGATCCCCATGGCCTTAATGGCCCGCGCCATCAGATACATCGGCGTAGAGGCGCGCACGGTGGTAACGTCGTAGGTCTCTAAGTGGTAAATAACCTCTCGCAAGGCATCCAACCCCTCTTGTATGGTGAAATGTATCTCGTGATGCACCGTCTTGAGGTAATCCGCCATTTTACGCGCTGCCGCCAAATCAGGCGAGCCTTTTAGCCCTACGGCAAAAGAATGCAACTGAGGCCACCACGCCTCGCTGATGCTCCCCGTCTCGATGCGCCTCGGCGCGTACTTTTTAGCTATAGCTGCAATGATAGACGAGTCTAACCCACCCGACAGCAATACCCCATAGGGCACATCGGACATGAGCTGCCGCTCCACAGCGCGCTCCAAAGCGTAGCGCAAAGCGCGGAGGTCGGTAGGGTTGTCCTGGACGGCTTCATACGCAAACCAGTCGCGCTCGTACCAGCGCCGAGGCTCCGCCCCCTCAGGACTGTACAGATAATGCCCGGGAGGAAACTCCCGAAACTGCCGGCAAATGCCTTCAAGCGCTTTCAATTCGGAAGCGACATAAACGTTGCCAAAGGCATCCCAGCCCATGTAGAGTGGGATGATTCCCATGTGATCGCGAGCAATGAGGTATGCCCCGGTTTCGGTGTCGTAAAGCGCAAAGGCAAAAATGCCGTTTAGGTCTTCCAAAAAGTGCGGACCTTTTTCGCGATATAGCGATAGAATAACCTCACAGTCAGACTCCGTTTGGTATTCGTAGGTATTTTCAAATTGCCGGCGTATAGTGCGATGGTTATATATCTCCCCGTTGACGGCCAGCACGTGTTTTCTGTCGGGCGAATAGAGCGGTTGACCACCGGAGATAGGATCCACGATGGCCAGCCGTTCATGGGCCAAAATGGCCTGTGGGCAGGCGAAAATACCGCTCCAGTCGGGGCCTCGATGCCGCAATTTGCGCGCCATGGCGAGCGCTCGCTCGCGCAAGACCGCTCCTTCAGTACCTCTACTTCCGAAAATACCTACAAATCCACACATAATAGAATTGGGTCTCTTTTAAAAATAGGCGGGCAAAGGTAGGCTGCTGCCGAAGCTCCAACAAGGGTTCCCTTGCCTGATCGCTTCCCGCATTGCAAGCGCTCGCACTCGAAGGCCGCCCTCGCCACCTCCTTGTGCGCTAAACCCGTAGCATTCTCAGCCTTTCCGTGTTGATTGCTAAAAACTCACCACATCCGCCCCGCGCGCAAGTACCCGCACACGTAGTCTGCAATGCCGTCTTCCAAGGAGTAGAAAGGCTTTTCGTAGCCCGCCACCTGGCGCAGTTTCGTCATGTCGGCCTCGGTGAAATACTGGTAAGTGTTGCGGATGTCTTCGGGCGTGTCCACGAACACAATGTTGGGATCGGCATCCATAGCGCGAAAAGTGTTCACCGCTAAGTCTAAAAACGTGCGCGCCCGACCCGTGCCGAGGTTGTACAGGGCGCTGGTCGGGCGTTTTTCTAAAAAGAACAGCAGCACATCTACTACATCCTTGACGTAAATAAAGTCGCGGCTTTGCTCCCCGTCGCGGAAGTCGGGCCGATGTGAGCGAAACAGGCGCATGGCCCCTGTAGCGCGAATTTGCTGGACGGTGTGGAAAACCACCGAGGCCATGCGCCCTTTATGGTACTCGTTAGGGCCATAGACGTTGAAGAACTTAAAGCCCGCCCAAGAGATACCGGCCTTCGGAGCCTGTGATAGAAGCCACAGGTCGAAGTCCTGTTTGCTCTGACCATAAGGATTGAGTGGCCGCAACTCGGCCACGCGCTCGTGTGCATCGGAATAGCCCCGCTCGCCCGCCCCGTAAGTAGCTGCGCTGCTCGCGTAGAAAAAAGGAATGCCGTACTCAGCGCAGCGCTGCCACAGCTGCTGAGAATAGCGCAAGTTAAGCGCCTCGAAGATGGCGGCGTCTTTTTCCGTCGTATCGGTGCGTGCCCCGAGGTGAAAGACCACCTCTACGTCGCGCCGATGTGCGTCGAGCCAGGCTAAAAAGCGGTCGCGATGCACGCGCTCTCGCAAGCGTTTTCCCGCCAAATTGCGCTCTTTGTCTGCACGGCTAAAGTCGTCTACTGCTACTATTTCTGTGTGGCCGGCGTCGTTAAGTCGCCGCACCATACATGAGCCGATAAAACCCGCCGCTCCAGTAACTACAAGCATGCTTTTATCACAAGTATTTTAAGCGGCAAAGGTCGACAAAAAAAACGGTTGCCCATGAGGCAGCCATCTTTAACAAACAACAAGCCCTCTGTGCGCGTTACACCTTCTTAACTCCTCATTAGGCGAAAAGAGCTATTGCCTGAAAAAGAGAGGCCGAAAGCGCACAAGGGCAAGAGCACTTTCGGCCTATTGCCCCGACCCAGCGGGGTTGTGGGGTATTGCAAATGGAGCTTGCCCACCAATTACACTTCTAAGCGCTGTGTAACAACCTCCCTGCCGTTGGTGATTGAGCGCCGACCAAAGACCAGCCCAGCGCCGTCGGCGTCCACCAGTACCGTGTCGCCTTTCACGTAGTTGCCGGCCAGCACGTGCTTGGCCAATGCGTTGACGAACTCGCGCTGTAGCGTGCGCTTGAGCGGGCGAGCGCCGTATTGCGGGTCGAAGCCCTGCTCTACTAACCACTGCACAGCAGCAGGCGTCAGCTCTACTTTCAGCTCTTGACGAGCTAGCGTCTCGCGAATGTCCTCCAATAAAATATGGAGAATTGCCCGCATCTGGCTCTTGAGCAGCGGATGGAAAACAATGACCTCGTCGATACGGTTGAGGAATTCGGGCCGCAGGTTTCCCTTTAAGGCGTCCATGACCTCCTCTTTGGCGCGCTCGTAGGCCGTCTGCAAATCGGCATACTCTTCGAACACCTGCTGGATGCGGTCGCTGGCTAAGTTAGAAGTCATGATGATGACGGTGTTCTTAAAGTTAGCCGTTCGGCCCTTGTTGTCGGTCAGGCGGCCGTCGTCGAGCACCTGCAACAGGATGTTGAACACGTCGGGGTGCGCTTTCTCGATTTCATCGAGCAGCACGATAGTGTACGGACGGCGCCGGACGGCCTCGGTAAGCTGCCCGCCCTCGTCGTAGCCTACGTAGCCCGGCGGAGCACCGACGAGCCGCGATACGCTGTGGCGCTCCTGGTATTCGCTCATGTCAATGCGCACGATGGCGCGTTCGTCGTCGAAAAGTACGTCGGCCAGGGCTTTGGCTAGCTCGGTCTTACCCACTCCTGTAGGACCGCAAAAGATGAAAGAGCCGATGGGCTTGTCTGGGTCGCTCAGGCCCGCGCGGCTGCGTCGGATAGCATCCGACACGGCAGCCACGGCTTCGTCTTGCCCCACAACGCGCTTGTGCAGTTCGTCTTCTAAGTGCAGCAGGCGCTCGCGTTCGCCGCGGAGCATCTTGGCTACGGGTATGCCCGTCCAGCGAGCGATGACCTCAGCAATATCGTTGGCTGTAACGGCTTGATGCGTCATGCGGTTTTCGGGCGAAAGCTCAGCCAAGCGCGCTTCGGCAGCTTTTAGTGCAGCCTCTTGTGCGGGTATTTCGCTGTATTTGATGCGCGAAGCCAACTCGAAGTTTCCTTCGCGCTCGGCGCGTTGGTACTGCAGTTGCAAGTCCTCCAATTTTTGCTTACTGCTCTGAATGGCCTCAGCCATTTCGCGCTCTTGCTGCCATTTGCTGCGCAGGCTATCGAGTTTTTCGCGCAAGTCTTCTATTTGCTTCGTCAGTGCTTCCAGTTTGCGCTCGTCTCTTTCGCGCTTGATGGCTTCACGCTCGATTTCGAGCTGGCGCAAACGACGGTCGAGTTCATCTACTTCTTCGGGCACGGAGTCGAGCTCCAGTCGCAGCTTAGCCGCCGCCTCATCCATCAGGTCAATCGCTTTGTCGGGCAACTTGCGCTCGCTGATGTAGCGATGCGACAACTCGGCAGCGGCGATGATGGCTTCATCGAGGATTTGCACCTTGTGGTAGTTCTCGTAGCGCTCGCGCAAACCGCGTAGAATAGAAATAGTATCCTCCACACTCGGCTCGTCTACATAGACCGACTGGAAGCGGCGCTCCAGGGCTTTGTCGCTTTCGAAATATTTCTGGTATTCGTCGAGTGTGGTGGCGCCAATGGTTCGCAATTCTCCGCGCGCCAGGGCAGGCTTCAAGATGTTGGCTGCATCCATAGCGCCTTGGCCGCCGCCGGCCCCTACCAAGGTGTGAATTTCGTCGATGAACAGGATGACTTGCTCGTTGGACTCTACCACCTCGTTAATAACGGCTTTTAGGCGCTCCTCAAACTCTCCTTTGTATTTAGCACCCGCAATGAGCGCAGCCATATCTAAGGCAAAAATGCGCTTGGAGCGCAGGTTTTCGGGCACGTCGTGGCGCGCAATGCGCCAGGCAATGCCTTCCACAATAGCCGTCTTACCCACACCCGGGTCGCCAATGAGAATGGGGTTATTTTTCTTCCGTCGGCTAAGAATGTGCAGCACACGGCGAATTTCCTCATCGCGCCCAATGACGGGGTCCAATTTGCCCGCCTCTGCCATCTCCGTGAGGTTAATGGCGTATTTGTTTAGCGCGTTGTAGGTCTGCTCTGCTCCTTGGTCAGTTACCTTGCGCCCCTTGCGCAGCTCCTGTATGGCTTTGCTAAGCGCCTCCGGCGTGGCCCCTTCTTCGCGAAGCAAGCGAGCGGTCTTGTCAGAGCCTTTGGCAATGCCCAATAGCAGGACTTCCAACGAGATATACTCATCGCCATACTCCTTGAGCAGCCCTTTGGCAGCTGTGATGGCGCGATTGGCGTCGGGCGTCAGGTACTGCTTGTCGGCCCCTTTGACTTTGGGTATCTCCCAAATGAGTTGATTCAGGCGCTCTTCAATGCGTTTCACATTAGCGCCCACTTTGCCCAGCAGAAAATTGACCACTGAGTCGTCTACCTCCAGCATGCCTTTCAGCAAGTGGGCAGTATCCACATTTTGTTGCTCATATCCAGCGGCAATCTGCTGCGCTTGGCTCAGCGCTTCCTGCGCTTTGATGGTGAAATTATCATACGTCATGGCTAAAAAGAAGGCATCTCTCTTCCGAGAAAGGTGTTGTTTTTGGGTGAAAAAGGAATTTTCCTATTCCCTACAAATTTACTTCCAGCCCCTCTAAAGGTTGAACTTTATGCCAAAATGGCACTTTTTGTTTCACTAAATGACTTTTTGGCGCCAATTTCCTGCGCGTGCAGTTCTCCTGCGACTGCTCAGCTGCGTCAAAGAGCCGCACCCCTTCAATCCTGCGATAAAAGTTGGTAGGCGGCAGCCAGGAGCACCCCGGCTGTCTCTGTGCGCAGGCGAGCGCTGCCCAAGCTTAAAGCGACAAAACCGTGCGCCTGAGCCAGCGCCACTTCGTCGGGCGTAAAATCGCCCTCTGGGCCAATGAGGACGAGCGTGTCGGTGCGGGGTTGCAGCCACAATTGCACCGGCTGCCGCGGTCCTTGGCCACACCAGGCAATGGCGCGAAGAGGTTCAGCCGCGCTCTGCACCACTTCGGCTATTGGCTTCGGCAGCTCTAGCTGAGGCATCCAAGCCCGAAGCGATTGCTTAAGGGCAGCAATGACGATCTTTTGCATGCGGTCTAAGCGCAGCGTAGTGCGCTGCGAGCGCTGACACAACAACGGCGTAATGCGGCTCACCCCCAACTCAGTCGCCTTTTCTAAGAACCACTCGAAGCGGTCTATGTGCTTCGGCAGGGCTATGGCAAGGTGCAACTGCCCAGGTGGCGGAGGGAGGAAGCGCGTGGACAGGATGCGGACAAACGCCTGGCGCTTAGATGCTTCGGCCAATTCGGCATCGTAAAAGCCCCCTTGGCCGTCGGTCAAGCACAAGCGCTCTCCCTTGCGCCCGCGCATCACAGTGAGCAAGTGGCGGCTTTCCTCTTCATCCAGCGCTACAAGCGTACCAGAGGGTCTGACTATAAAGTACAATTGGTCGTCGTGCACGAGTCGCGTTTTTGAAGCTCATCGTCAGTATCAACAAGCGACCACATTTGGTGGCTCCTTACGCGGTCACCCGCTGCAAAAGTAACCGCAAAGCCCGCCTGTACTGCTACCGAGTATCGCCGTAAAACTACCTTTGCACGTCGGTGGTTACTACAGTGCACATCTTGCGTTGAAAGCATCCACCATTAGAAACGAACGCAAATCATGTTCATCCAGGTTTTCAAAAGCAAAATTCACCGTGTACGCGTTACGCAGGCTAATCTGAACTACATTGGAAGCATTACCATTGACGAAGAGCTCCTCGAAGCAGCCAACATCGTCGAAGGGGAACGCGTGCAGATCGTCAATAACAACAATGGCGCGCGCTTCGAAACTTACGTCATCCGAGGGGAGCGCGGCAGCGGTGTTATCTGCCTCAACGGAGCCGCCGCCCGACTGGTGCAGGTGGGCGATGTAATCATCATCATCTCCTATGCCTTCATGACGCCCGAGGAAGCCCGCGAATTTCGGCCAATCGCCATCTTTCCCGACGAAAACAACCGCTTGGTTAAGCCCTCCTAAGCCAGACTTCAACAGGCAAAATTCCGCTCAAGCAGCAACACTCCGACCCAAAGCCTCTATTTTCTCAGCCAAGCATTCCCAATATCGCTCTAACAAAAAAGGTTTCACTATGCGCCAATTACTGCTCGTTATTACGCTGTGCCTCATAGGCCTAGCCTCTTCGTTTGCTCAGCGGGTGCCTAAAATAGAAGTCTACTTCCAGCGGCATCACACCCAACAAGACCTCCTGAACATCCAAGAAGAACTGTCGGCCATGGGCATAGAAATCACTTATGAGGATGTAGCCTTCGATGAACAGGGCCGCCTGACTTCCCTCGCTATTCGGGTAGACTGCAAAGACGGCTTCTCCGGCAGCGCTTACGCATCGCCCGTGCCTAAGGACCTTTCCTTTGGGTTCGTTCGCGACTATCGCCAAGAAGCCGCCTCTCCTTTTGGCATCGGTTACATAGCAGAGCAGCGCAACTCCAAGCAAGAGTAGCCTTAGTGTGTTTCAATTGGATTGACGCGAAAAACTAGAGGTCAAGCCTACAGGTGGGCCTCCTTGCCTTAAGGCTGAAATCCACGCGTGTAAGGAGCCACCTCTTGCCCACAGAATTCGCCGCGTAAATATTTGAAATAGGCAGCCATACCGACCATGGCGGCATTATCGGTGCAATATTCAAAAGCGGGGACGTAAGTATTCCACCCCTCGCGCTGACCTAGCTCCTCGAAGCGACGGCGCAGCTCGGCATTAGCGCTAACGCCACCGGCCAAAGCAACTTCGCTAATGCCGGTTTGCCGAGCAGCGCGCTGCAAGGTTTTGAGCAGCACCGAGACGATAGCGCTCTGCACCGAAGCGCAAAGGTCAGCCAAGTTTTTCTCGATAAAATGCGGGTCAGCTGCCGTTTGCTCGCGTAAAAAATAGAGAAAAGCGGTCTTCAGGCCACTAAAGCTGAAATTTAGCCCAGGCACATGCGCTTCAGGAAAAGCGAAACGCGGCCGCCCTTGCTGTGCCCAACGGTCAATGAGCGGACCCGCCGGATAGCCTAGCCCGAGCAATTTCCCTGCCTTATCGAAGGCTTCGCCAGCGGCATCGTCTAAGGTTTGGCCCAGCACCTCCATCTCGGACGTACTGCGCACCTCTACGATTTGCGTATGGCCGCCACTAACTGTTAAGCATAAAAACGGAAAAGTCGGCTTTGGCTCTTCAATGAAATGTGCCAGCACGTGTGCCTGCATGTGGTTAACTTCAATGAGAGGTATTTCTAAACTCAAAGCAACGGCCTTAGCAAAAGAAGTCCCCACCAAAAGTGAGCCCATCAGCCCTGGCCCACGCGTAAACGCCACCGCCGACAAAGCCTCCTTACTCACCCCGGCCTGACGAAGCGCCTGCTCTACCACGGGAATGATGTTGACCTGATGTGCCCGCGAAGCCACCTCAGGCACTACCCCGCCGTATTGCCGATGCATCTCCTGATTAGCCGTGCAGTTCGACAAAACCCGCCCTTCTTGTAACACCGCAGCAGAGGTGTCGTCACAAGAAGACTCAATGGCTAGTATGGTTACCTTTTCCCTCATAACAACATAAAAGAACGACAAAGTTACGCCAGCACAGCTTCTTCCCTATTTGCAAAAAAATACGCTATTTGGCACTGAGGCAGCCAAACATGTATTTATCTGCATCCTAATGAGATATTTCTGAAATTTTTTCAACCAAAATCTTGTTTTTCCTTAAGTAAGCGCTTATTTTTAGTGCTGAAATGAAAAGGAGGCCCGCTATGAAACACATCATTTCATTTACACTGAGTCTGGTATTAACGGCCAGTTCTGCCTTTGCTCAAATGCCGGGTAAAACCTTTTCCAAGTCGTTCAACGCCGATGGCGTCGGTAAAATTAGGTTTGAATTGCCGGGCACCGTTGATTTAAAGATTTGGAACCAATCCACCATACGCATCGAGATAAACGTAAATCTGCCCTCCGGCAACGGCTCTGTGTTGGACCAGCTGGCCAAAGTAGGCCGCTACGATTTGAAAGGAGAACTGGACGCTAATCTGCTGACGATTTCAGCGCCTAATCTGCATCGCGTAGTTAAAGTGAAAGGAGAAGAAGTGCGCGAAACCGTGCACTACGTCGTGTTTATGCCGAAAGATGTTGAAGCGGAGGTCATCAATGTTGCATCAGCAACGGGCATGGTAGCCGCCCATGAGAAACCATAAAGCGAATGGAGACCTGACGAGTAGTCCGCCGCTCTCTTACCTCAGTGTTGTAAGAGAGCGGCGAGTTTTTTGTAGCCGTTTGCTTTTGGCCAAGCGAGGAGAAAGCACCCATCTTTGCCTTAAAACGCGAGAAGCGCCATGCAGTATTGGCTCATCAAGTCTGAACCCGATGTGTACAGCTTTCAGCAATTGATCGTTGACGGCTCGACGCGCTGGGACGGTGTGCGCAATTATCAGGCGCGCAACCACTTGCGCGCAATGCGTACCGGAGATCTGTGTTTGTATTATCACAGTAATATAGGCCTGGAAGTAGTAGGCATAGCGCGCGTCATTCGGGAGCATTACCCCGATCCAACGGCCGATAAGGGCGATTGGTCAGCCGTGGACGTCGAGCCGGTGTGCGCTTTGAAGCGCCCAGTACCGCTGGCTACTCTCAAAGCCCATCCAGCGCTCCAGCAAATCGGTTTGGTGCGCAACCCGCGCCTTTCGGTAATGCCGCTGACGGAGGGGGAGTTTCGCTTAGTGCTGGATTTAGGCCAGACCAGCCTTTAAGGCAGGCGAAAGACAATGAAATGCGGAGTTTGCTCCAACACCTGTCCGCGTTGATACAGTCGCTTCACCAAAGCCAGCTCAGCGTCAGTATCGAGCACGAGTAAGGCCGTTTTTTCCAAAAAGAAAAAAGGGCGCTGACGGAGAGCTTCGGCCTCGACGAAGGCCTCGTATTGGCCCATTTCACGCCGAACCACCCAATCGAGCGGCAATGGTGGGCGCGTACCCGTCAGGAAGTTGGCTTGCGGAAAGGCAGGTAACACCGTGAAATTAGGCCCATATCGCTCTGCCAAGACAGCGAGGTCAGCGTAAAGAGCGGCCTTTTGCGGCGTCGTATAAACGCCGCCAAGGCTGGAAAACAGGGCAGATAAAGGCGTGGTCATGTCGCCGCGATAGCCGTCGCGATAAACCCATTGGTAGCCTTGATGAAAAACGAGCCATAAGGCAATGCAAGCAACGGTGCTCCCATAGCGAGTCAGGTGATGTAGGGGCGCAGCCAGGCGGTGTGAAATGTCCCATAGGGCAAACACCCAGGGCACACTGAAAAGGATGGGTAAATTATAGCCCCAGCTAACGGCAGCACACCAGCTAAGGGCGGCCAGCGCCGCATAGCGCACCGCGACATGCGACGACCACTCTCCGAGGCGCCATTGCCATAAAGCGTAGGCATTCGAGACCCAAAACAGCAAGCGGACCTGGGCGAAAGGAGCGATAAACTCCCGGCGCGTATGAACGTCCCAGATCAACACAGCGCCTAACAGGAGCAACCAAAGGACCCAACTGCCAAATGCCCATGCTAAGTGCCGCTCTTTAGCGCTAAGCCAAAGGGTTGCTGCCAACAACAGCGCGCTGGGCAAAGCCAACCCGGGTCGAATGCGCAAGTAGTCTAATACTCCATGCTGCCACGCCTGCTTCCATGAGGCAGCCGCTGTTGTCATGCTCCAAAACCCTTCCCACCCTCCAAAAGCCCTCAAGTAAACTAAAAATGCTCCCCAGCCCAAAGCTAGCCCTGCGGCTACCGCAGCACTGTGTCGGCCCGAATAGACCCAAAGAGCCGCCCCTACGCCAACAACGGCCATAGGGTAGAACGCCTGTTTGCACAGCATGGCTGCCGCCAATAAGACACCAGCCAATAAGCCCCCTCCGAGCGTTGGGCGGCAAAACAGCGTCCAAAGACCTAACGCCCCCCAAAACAGACCATCCACCGTGTGCCAAGCCGCCGCTGGATAGTGATGGGCCGAGAGTAAAAAAGCTAACACTGCGATCACTCCGCGCTTTCGCTCTTTTGTCGGCACAACAACGGCAACACCTAAAGCACAGTAGGCTCCTACCTTACAGTAGAACAAAAGGCGCTCGCCCCACACGGCCCACGCCTGCGGCAATAAAAGCAGCTCTAAAGCGCGCATCCACACCGGCAATGGCGGGCGCACATATACTACATCGACATACAACGCTTTGCCGCTCAATACCTGCCAGGCCAACCCCGTCAGGAAGCCGCCATCGCTCTCGTTGATGCCAAAGCGCCCGTAGAGCAAAGCGTAAAAAAGTGGCAAGAAAAACAAGGCAACTATCCAGCCATAGCGCGTTTTCCAGTGTGTTTGCATAGCGGCTAAAAACAAGGAAGCGAGCCGCCCATCTTGCAAAACGGCGCTCGCTCCTATATGGCGACGCCCGCGCTTGCTTCGGGCGGGCGGAAGGGCGGCAGCGCAAGGCCACCGCTGAGGCAAATGTACGCCGCAGCGGACATTGCTGGCCCTCGGCCGGAGAGTAGCTTCAAAAAAAAGCGCTTGATGGTTAAAAGACCATCAAGCGCTATGCGGAGAGGGTGGGATTCGAACCCACGGTACCCGTAAGAGTACACTTGATTTCGAGTCAAGCCCGATCGACCACTCCGGCACCTCTCCCGTGGGTGGTTACGCGGCGGAGAGACAGGGATTCGAACCCTGGATACGCTTTTGGCGTATACGCACTTTCCAGGCGCGCTCCTTCGACCACTCGGACATCTCTCCTGTAAAGGCGGTTTTCATGCTCAAAACCGGCTTTCCGTTGAAAGCGGCCACAAAGGTAAACGGCTTTTGACAAGCGGCCAACGTTTGAGGAAAGAGAATTTTTGTACACCTATGCGGCAAAAGTTTACTTTTAAGCAAAAAAAGTTTTCGAAGCATGACCGTCCGCGCTTTTCGAAACGCTCTTCGCGGCATAGCTGAAACGATGCGCACGCAGCAAAACGCTCGCTTCCACGCTGTTGCAACGTTAGTGGTGCTAATAGCAGGGTTTTGGTTCGGCTTGTCGAGGGCAGAGTGGGCGCTTGTAATGCTGTGCATAACCCTCGTGCTGGCTTTAGAAGCCCTAAACACGGCATTGGAGCACTTGACCGACTTGGTTTCACCGCACTACCACCCGTTGGCCGGCAAGGCCAAAGACGCTGCCGCTGGAGCGGTATTATTGGGCGCCATAGGAGCGGCAACAGCGGGTTTGTGCATTTTTGGGCCGAAAATTGCAGCGGCTTTAAGCGGTCTCGTTTTCTGATCTGAGTGTCAGCACTTAGTTAATCTCAACCATTGTCTTCCTTTTGGATTTCCCGCCATGCTGTCTATTGCTCGCCTTTGTATGTTGGGGGTAGTGAGCTGCCTATTGCTCGAACTGACAGCTCAAACGCGCCCACCTATGTTCTCGCTGAAGCCTGCAGACTCTATTCACGCTCCGCGCTTGTGGGGAAGTGTAGGGGTGGGTGCTGCGGCTTATGGAGCGGCTATGGTCGCCTTGCACAACGAGTGGTACAACAACTATCCTTCCAGCCGCTTCCACACGTTCAATGACATCCATCACTGGAACCAAATGGACAAAATGGGGCACTGGCTGATGTCGTACCATCAGAGTCGTTGGATTTACGGCGGCGCGCGTTGGGCCGGAATCAAGCCCACTACAGCAGCCTGGATGGGCTTTGCCGGCAGCCAGCTCATCATGACTTCTTTGGAAATATTCGATGGCTTCTCATCGCAGTGGGGCTTTTCCTGGGGCGACGTGGGGGCTAATCTGCTTGGCTCTGGGATGTTCTTAGGGCAACAGTTGGGTTGGGGCGAACAGCGCATTTTGATGAAGTGGAGCATCCAACCGCAGCGTTATTCGATGGAACCAATCTTTCCCTTTTCGCCACCCGGTAGTGAAGGCTGGACGACGCCCGCCGCGCGCGCTCAGGCCATCTACGGCACAGGCCTGCTGACGCTGCTGCTCAAAGACTACAACGCCCTGACCGTGTGGGTCTCTGCCAATCCGCATTCATTTGTAGGCAAAAATCGGGCTGCATGGCTGCCTCAATGGCTCAACATAGCCGTCGGCATAGGAGCACAAAACCTGTATACCGCTAAAGGCTATGAGTGGAAGGGAAACCGAAATTGCCAAGGCCCTTATTGCGACCATTATCGCCTAGACCCACAGCGATATCCGCGCATTCGGCAGTTCTTCTTATCCTTAGATGTGGACTTGACGCGTCTGCCTACGCGCAATCGCCTCGTGCGCATCCTCGCCTACGTGTTCAACATCGTCAAAATACCCGCTCCTACGCTGGAGTTTACCGATCGAGGCATGGTGCGCTTTCACCCTTTCTTCTTCTAAATTTTGTCGCCAACTGGCGAAATACCACTTTTTGCCCAAAAAATGCGACGCTTGTGAAGCATCCGGAAAGTTGCCTGTATCCATACAGCCATCTAATCCATACCTATTGCGTACTCTATAACTAAAAAACACCTTTTCTCATGCGCATCCCGAAAGTTTTCTTGCTCCCGCTTTGGTTGTTGGCCAGCGCCTTGCCTTCAACTGCTCAAGTTGCCCCGTGTGTGATTTCCGATGTGGCCGTAGATGTTGGAGACTGTACGTCAGACTCCACCTTCGAGATTACGCTAGACTTTAAAGTTGTCAATCCGACAAGTAGCGAATTTGAGGTATTCGGTAATGGTGTAAACTTGGGCACCTACGACTTGAATCAATTGCCGTTAACGATCAAGAACTTTCCCACGGGCGCCGGCCTTGGGAGCTTCGTAAGGGTTTGTTTGAAGAGCAACTCGCCCAACGGGCTGCCCTGTTGCGGCGTGAAGCAATTTTTCGGCCCCAACTGTTCCAATCAGGGCGGTCCGTGCAAGATTTACGACATCGAAGTAGGCACCGGCGACTGCCAGCCCGACGGCCAGTATAAAGTCAAACTGGATTTTAAAGTTAAAAACCCCACCAGCGCTTCCTTTGAGGTCCAGACGAGCAACGGCACCTCCTTAGGGGTCTTTCCGCTGACGAGCTTGCCCATTACGCTGACCCTTTCTGCTACCAGCCAGCCCGTTGAAGTATTAGTTATCTGCTTGAAGGACAACCCAGACTGCTGCCAAAAAATCAGCTTCGCCGTGCCGCCCTGTCCGCCGCCGCCGCCTTGTGTCATCCGCAATTTACGCGTACAAACCGGCGACTGTACGTCTGACTCCACTTACAAGGTGAAGATCCACTTTACCGCACCCGCCGCCACACCCGGCACAGCAGTGGACTCCTTCGACGTGTACTCGGATGCAGGGATATTCCTGGGCCGCTATGCCCTCAGCGCGCTGCCCTTGACACTCGATTTCCCTTGGAACGGTAAGAGTGTGGATGCGCTCGTGGTGTGCCTCAAGAACAGTAACTGCTGCCGGCGTATTGAGTTCAATGCTCCCGAATGTGTGGCCAAACCCTGCGGCATTGGGGAGGTTAAAGTAGAGGTAGGGGAATGTCTGTCGCCTAAGCGCTACCGCATCAAAGTAGCTGTTAAGTTCCCACCGACAGTTCCTCCCATGCCTTATGAAGTGGGTATTTGGAGTGGTGATGGTACTCTTTTGGGGACTTTCAGCCCAGCCGACTTTCCCGTTAGCCTCATCTTCCCTGCCAGCGGCGACGAGTTTGACCGCATTAAAATTTGTCTGCTCGACTCGGATGGTGTTGAGCTGTGCTGCAAAGTGGCGGAGTTTAAAGCGCCTAACTGCGACACTCCTCCTTGCCCCATCTCCGACCTGAAGGTAGAGGTGGCTGGCCCGTGCAACCCTGCCGATGGCACCTACCCCATTGTCGTCAACTTCAACTACAGCGGTCCGATTCCTGCCGCGTTTGGAGTTTGGGCGGGAAATGGCAAACTTTTGGGCATTTTCCCCATCACTGCCCTACCGGTAAAAATTGCCAAATTCCCTGCAAGCGGCAAAGATGAGGACAAGGTGCGCGTCTGCCTCATAAATGCCAATGCGCCCTCTTTGCTGAACTGCTGCTTAGAAGCGGAATTTAAAGCCCCCGACTGCCAGAATACACCCTGCGGCATTACGAACATAAAAGTGGAAGCCGGCCCGTGCAACCCCGATGGCACCTATCGCTTAGTGCTCAGCTTTACGACCACAACAACACAAGGGCAATTCGCTTTATGGGCGGGCAATGGGCAGTTTTTAGGCATTCATCCTTTGAGTGCGCTGCCTATTAAGATACCCAATTTCCCAGCCAGCGGCAAAGACGAGGATGCTATCCGCATCTGCTTGCTCGGCCCAGCGGGCACGATTACCAACACTTGCTGCGTAACGCACGAGTTCAAAGCGCCTGACTGCTCAGGACAGGGGTGTAAGATCAGCGATCTGACGGTTAAGGTAGGCGACTGTAACGATAACGGCACCTTTAAACTACACCTCAACTTCAAAGCACACAATGCCGGCGGAGCCACCAAATTCATCCTGTGGGTAAACGGCGCGGTGTTCGGCACCTACGGCTTGAGCCAACTGCCGCTAACCATACCGAATTTCCCCGGCGGCAATGGCGATAAAGCCGAAATCCGCGTGTGCTTAGTAAGCCCAACTGCTCCAGACCCTTCGAACCTCTGCTGCGCCTCTCTGACTTTCGTTACACCTAACTGCTCTGGGCAGGGATGTAAAATTGAAGGTCTGTCGGTTAAAGTAGGCGACTGTAATTCGGACGGCACCTACCAGCTAACCCTCGACTTCGATGTTTCCACCCCCCTGCCGCTGTTGCCTGTCTTCGGAGTTTGGGCCAACGGAAAACTCTTAGGCACATACTCTCTGAGCGACCTGCCGCTTACCATCTCCCACTTCCCGGCCAGCGGCAAGCCAAAGGATGAAATCAAAGTATGTATCCTTACGCCAGGCTCCGCCCAACCGCTGTGTTGCGCTGAGTTGGAATTCAAGGCGCCCAATTGCCAGGGCCACGCCTGTAAAATCGAAGACTTGGAGTATGAGGTAGGCGACTGCAATGACGACGGCACGTATCGCCTTAAAATCAACTTCAAGGTAGTGTCCACGCCGCCAACACCAGCTACCTTCTTTGGGGTGTGGGGCAATGGCGTCCTCATCGGCACCTATCCCCTAAGTGCCCTGCCACTGACCCTACCGAACTTCCCATCTAGCGGTGGCGACAAAGACAAATTGAAGGTGTGCATCGTGTCGCCCAACAGCATGCAGCCCTCGTGCTGTGCCGAAGCGGCCATTGAAGCACCCGATTGCGCCGGCAAGCCCTGTAAAATTTGGGAGGTACAAGTGCTGCCCACCCCATGCCTGTGTGGCCAGTTCTTCGCCGTGCTTACCTTCCGCCACAAAAACGGCGGTGCCGGTGGTTTTGAAGTCATCGGCACCAACGGCGACGTTTACGGCACCTTCCCCTACAGCCAACCCCAGCCCATTATTTTGGGGCCGTTCGACGGCGATGGGACGACGCTTTACAGCTTCCTCGTGCGCGACAAGAACCACCCGAACTGCGCCGATGGTGTCAAGTTGGGCGCCATAGACTGCCCCGACTTTGCGCCGCCAGCGCCACCGACAGCTGCCGTAGCGCTGAGCCTGTCGCCCAATCCGGCCACGCAGTGGGTAACCGTCATGGCAAGGTCGCAAAGCGGCGCCGCCATTGGCCAGGTGGTGGCTGAGGTGCGAAAGCCCGATGGCCGACTGATGCGTACAGAAGTGGTGCCCAACGGCAACCTGTTCACCCTGAACGTAGCAGAACTGCCCGCCGGCATCTATCGCCTCTCAGTCCAGACGGTCGAGGGCCGCTACGAAAGCACGTTTGTCAAGCAATAGCCATAGGCTGAAACGAGTAAACGAGCGCAGAGGCTCCTCGTCCTCTGCGCTCGTTTTTTTTCTCCAGCCCTCTGCCGATTTGTGTCCAGCAAGTGCAGCAGAGTCACATGCCATCATCAGTCCTCCTCCTCCTCGACCCACTCCATTTCGATTTGTCGGCGCGCGCTGTCTACAGAAACGATGCGCACGCGGATACGGTCGCCCATTTTAAGGATGCGCCCCGAACGGCGAGCGCGGGCGCGCAAATTGCCTTCTTCAACAACAAAAGGCTCGCGCAGGTTGCGGAAATCGACCAAACCTTCAGCCAATGAGTCCTTCAATTCGACGAAAAAGCCGCGCTCGATGATGCCGCTCACGTAGCCCTCAAACACTTCGCCAATGCGGTTGCGCAAGAGCTCGGCTTGTACGTATTTGATGCTCTCGCGTTCAGCTTCGGCGGCTTTGCGCTCTTGCTCGCTGATATGCTTACACTGCTCCTCTAGGCGCTCCCTGTCGGTGCGGTAGATTGCTTCGCCGAGATTTTTTTCTAAAATACGATGGACCAACACATCGGCATACCGACGGATGGGTGAGGTAAAATGAGTGTAATGAGTAAAGCCAAGGCCATAGTGGCCAATATTGCGCGTGGAATAGACAGCCTTAGCCATGGTGCGGATGGCCAGTGGCTCCAGAATTTTGAGGCGCGGATCGGTTTGGCTGGCGCGCATGAGCTGGTTGTACGACTCGGCAATCTGTCGGGGCGTGCTTACCTTGAGTGGATAGCCCATCTCAGCGGCGAAGCGAGCAAACTCAGCCACCTTCTCCATGTTAGGCAGGTCGTGTATGCGATAAACAAAGGGAATTTCCTGCTGCCCAGCGCCTTTTTGCTGGATGTATAGCGCTACCTCCCGATTGGCCAACAGCATAAAGTCCTCGACGAGCAAGTGAGCCTCCTTGCGCTCTTTGATGTAGGCCTCTACGGGAATGCCTTCCTCATTGAGGCGGAAACGCACCTCATCGGTGTCGAAGCCAATGGCACCGTTGCGTTCGCGTTCGCGACGCATCTTTTGGGCGATGCGCTGCAACGTCTTTAGGGCCCATTCCAGTTTTGGGTATAAGGTTAGTTGGCGCAAGGCCTCAAAAGGCCTGTTTTCCAAGATGGTCTGCACCTCTTCGTAGGTGAAGCGCTTGGCCGAGTGGATGACGGTTTTGCCAAACCAGCGTGAGACGATACGCGCTTGTTTGTCAAATTCAAAGACTGCCGAAAACGTCAAGCGATCTTCATAAGGCACTAGCGAACACAAATGGTTAGACAATTTTTCGGGCAGCATCGGGCAAACGCGATCGACCAGGTAGACCGAAGTGCTGCGCTGGTAAGCTTCGGCATCGAGGCGTGTGCCGGGCTTAAGGTAGTGCGTTACGTCGGCGATGTGGATGCCTACTTCCAAATGGCCGTTATCGAGTTGGCGTACACTAAGAGCGTCGTCGAAGTCTTTAGCATCGTCGGGGTCAATGGTGAAGGTGAGGACGGAGCGAAAGTCGCGTCGGCACCCGTATTCTTGGGGCGGGATGAGGTCGGGGATTTCGGTCGCTTCGGCCAGGGCTTCAGGTGAGTGGCTGAGTTCGAAACCGGCGTTGATGAGGATCTTATTCATCTCGAAGTCGTGCCCACCTACGGCGCCGAGGGTTTGAGTAACCTTGCCGATAGGCACGCGGCCTTTACCTTCTTGCCAGTCGGTAACTCGGACGATGACCTTATCTCCATCGCGCGCATCGGCACAAGCCGACAGTGGCACGTATATATCTACCGGCATAGTGGGATCATCGGGCAAGAAGAGGGCGTATTTTCGACTTTTGCGCAGCGTGCCGACGAAGAATTCTCTCGCTCGTTTGACCACCTTGAGCACCTCACCCTCCGGGCGGCGCTGGGCGCCGCGGCCTCTGTAGGTTCTAGGGAAAAGGAGGACTTGCACCGTGTCGCCGTGCAATGCGCCGTTGAGATAGCGCGGTGCGACAAACACGTCGTCCATAGTTTCATCAGTGACGACGTAAGCGGCACCCGAGCGCGTCATATCCACACGACCTTCCACCATCTTAGGCCGCTCGGGCTGGCGCTTTTTGCGTTTTGCTGTAGGCGGCGAAAGCGGAGGGCTTGTTTTTTCATGCTTTACCTCAGCGTCCGACGTTAGGCGATCGACGGCGACGCCGTATCGCCCATTTTTTTTCACCTCTACCGAGCCGGCCTGTACCAGCTGCTGCAGTGCATGCTCTACCGAATGGCGGTTGTTGGCCACATTGAGCAGTTCGGACAGCTCGACTGGAGCGAAGGTCTTTCGAGGGTTGGCTAGCAAAAACTTGAGCACTTCTATTTGCAAGGCTTTGGCAGTCAACTTTTTGCTGCCGCTTTTTTTGTTTTTTTTCATAAAGAGTCGAAAGCGCCGCTCAAGCGCGGCGCGGCGTTTGGGTGTTTTCGTTTGCCGTATGAAACGCTAAGCGGTTGCAAAGGTTGCTCCAAAGCGCAATTTCTGCCTTCAGGAATGGCATCCTATCTTCGAGCCATCATTTTATCGGTTATGAAAATTGGATTGTTAGGTTACGGAAAGATGGGACAAGCCGTGGAGGCTAAAGCTCAGGAACGCGACCACGAAATTGTGTGGCGCATTGGGTGGTCAAATCGGGCTGAATTGACTGAGGAACGCTTGCGCCAAGCCGATGTGGTGGTGGAATTTTCGCGCCCCAGTGCCGCCTTTGACAATATCATGGACTGTCTGCGGGCGGGTGTGCCCGTCGTCAGCGGCACTACCGGCTGGACTGAGCAGCTGCCTCGGGCCGAGCAGTATTGTCGAGAACACGGGGGCGCATTGTTGTGGGCTTCCAACTTTAGCATTGGCGTCAATCTCTTCTTTGCCTTAAACCGCTACCTGGCGCAACTAATGGACCACCGAGACGAATACAGCCCATCCGTTGAGGAAACCCATCACGTGCACAAGCTGGATGCCCCCAGCGGTACCGCCCAAACGCTGGCCGACGACTTAATAGCCAACACCTCGCGCATCCAGCACTGGCTGATGACCCACGGCCAGCCTGCACCACCCAATGCGCTACCTATTACGTCCATACGCCGAGGCGAAATACCCGGAACACACATCGTACGCTGGGACTCGGCTTTAGACACCCTCGAAATCCGACACACGGCTCACTCGCGCACAGGCTTTGCTGCTGGCGCTGTGTTGGCCGCCGAATGGCTAATAGGTAAAAAAGGTGTCTTCCGCATAAGCGACCTCCTGAACCTAAACTGCCCATGAACACTCTCGCTATTCAACGCGTCGAGGCTCAGGATTTGCCCCGCTTGCGCGAATTCGCCGAGCGCACCTTTCGCGAAGCCTGGCAGGCGCAAAACGATCCTGCTCACTTCGAGGCCTACTGTCGCGAGCATTTCACTCCTGAGCGCTTCGCCTTTGAAATGGCCAACCCACTCTCGGAATTCTATTTTGCTTGGCGAGAAAATGCCCTGGCTGCTTACTTGAAGCTAAACATCGGTCAGCTCCCTGGTGCCTCCGCTCAACTCGATCAGCCCCTGTGGGTCGGAAAGCCCGTACACATTGAGCGCGTATACGTAGACACGCCCTGGCAAGGGCAAGGTCTTGGCGAACATTTGCTCGCTTTTGCCGAGGCGCGCGCCCGTTCCATCGGAGCGACGTGGCTGTGGCTGAGCGTCTGGCAAAAGGCGCCGCGCGCTATCCAATTTTACGAAAAAAACGGCTTCTCCTGCTTCGGCACGGAGACCTTCTGGGTCGGTGCCGACCCGCAGCCCGACTGGATAATGCGGAAAGCAGTATCGTAGCCTTGCCGGCACAACATCCCTTTTGCCAACAGCTCCCTTCTTCTTGGCGCTTTGCCCCGCCCATCCAACCTCTTAGCCAAACAAGTTTGGCTGTTACGAAGCGCCTTCTCTACCTTCGCCCTCGCACAAACATACCTGGGAATGACAGGCAACCTTCCCTCCGATAGGCCGCGCATCAAACACATCGCTATTGCCGGAAACATTGGCGCAGGCAAGACTACCCTTAGCGAAATGCTCGCCCGCCATTACGGCTGGGAGGTCCATTACGAAGACACAGAAAACAACCCATACTTGGCCGACTTCTATTTGGACATGCGGCGCTGGTCATTCAACCTGCAGGTCTTCTTCCTGTCGAGTCGCTACCAGCAAATGCTGCGCATTCAGCAGGGCAATCGAACGGTCATCCAAGACCGAACCATTTACGAAGATGCCTACATTTTTGCTCCTAACCTGGCTGATATGGGCTTAATGGAGCGGCGCGACTTTGAGAACTACATCCAGCTGTTCCAGTCCATCATCTCACAAGTGCGCCCCCCGGACCTACTCATCTATCTACGCGCCAACATCCCTACGCTGGTAGAGCACATCCAAATGCGCGGACGCGACTACGAAGGCAACATCAGCATTGAATACCTCAAACGCCTCAATGAGCGCTACGAACAATGGATCTCCACTTACAAAGACGGTAAGCTGCTGATCATTAACGTAGACCAGATGGATTTTCAGAACAACCCAGAGCATGCAAGCCGTGTTTTGGAAATGGTACAAGCAGAACTGCACGGGCTGTTTTAAGTAAATATGGCCGAAGTAAAAAAGAAGGCGCTGAGCACTGCCTCAAAACCATCTCCCAAGCCCTCCAAAGCGCTGCGCGAGAAAGCCGCGCAAATTCAGCGTATTTTAGACGAGCTTTACCCTGAGGTGCCCATTCCTTTGCACCACGACGACCCCTACACGCTGCTGGTGGCCGTGGTGCTGTCGGCACAATGCACCGACGAACGCGTCAATCAGGTAACCCCACACTTGTTCGCTCGCGCACGTACACCTGAGGAGATGATTCGCCTCAGTGTGGACGAAATCCGCCAGATCATCAAGCCTTGCGGCCTTTCACCCACCAAATCAAAGGCGCTGTGGGAGCTTTCTCGCCGAATTGTGGAGGAGCACGGTGGTCAAGTGCCGCATACCTTCGAAGCGTTGGAAGCACTGCCGGGCGTAGGGCATAAGACAGCCTCTGTCGTCATGTCGCAGGCATTCGGTGTTCCGGCTTTTCCAGTAGACACACACATTCACCGCTTAGCAGCCCGTTGGGGCCTCAGCAGCGGCAAAAGCGTGGAGCAGACCGAACGCGACCTGAAGGCGCTATTCCCTAAGGAAAGCTGGAACAAACTGCACTTGCAAATCATCTACTTCGGGCGCGAGTATTGCCCTGCCAGGGGGCATAATGCGAAGGAGTGTCCCATTTGCTCACTGTGGGCCGGGTAGCGCTCAGCCTTTGCTACCCAGGACTTTCCAGGCCAACTGGACTTTTTCCCAGCATGCCTGCCTGTCTTCCGGCGCGATAACTTGAGCGTACACGGCGCGCTCACAGCGTTCCCAAACCTCAGCAATGGCCTCTACCGTTTCCCTCGGCACCCTGCGCGCGCTCAGCTGTTCTAAGGCCACAGAGCGGCTTAACATGAACGAAGGCACGCCCAAATAGGCGGCTACTGCGCTCTCTAACCACCGCAACAACTCTCGATAAAACGCTTGAGGAGGAGCGTCGGACAGGCGTCGGCGCAGCTGCTGCAGCTGCGCCTGTAGTGTGCGCCGGTCGGGCAATGCAGGACGGACGCTGTCTTCCGAAGCAAAGTTTTCCACAGGAGGTTTTCGCCGCTGGCTTTGCCATAACAGAGCAGCCAACCCTGCCAGTACGAGCAGTGCGGCAATGCCGACCGCACCCAGCATCCAGGGCTGAGAAAACTCCTCTACTTCTGCCCACCACGTCGGCTCTTCGGCCGACGGCAGCACGGCAGCCGTATCGGTTGGCAGCATCGCCTTCCCGTAATTGCCCCCCGGAACGACGGCGATCGCTATGGGAGCATCTGCGCGCAGCACTTGGTAGGCGTTGCTGTCGGGGTGAAAGAAGGTAATCTCAGGGGTGAACAAATAGGTCCCTGGCTCTTTGGGTAAGATGGCGTAGGTGAGTGTGCGCTGGTGAACAAACTCATCGCCGGTTTCGTACTCCTCCTGCTCGCGCACTTCAGGGTCAAGGGCCTCTAAGCCAGCGGGTAAGTTGAGTGGTAGGTTGAGCAAACGGCGCGCATCGCCATTGCCTTGAATACGGACGGTTAGGATAAGCGCATCGTCGGTAGTTAGGGCCTGTTTATCTGCGGCGACCGTCCACTCATAACGGCCGACGACACCACAAAAACGCTCAGGCTGAGGTTCGGGCAAGGGGCGCGCGTACGTCGAAATGGCGTTGGAGGCTACCACGACAGACCTGCCGCCCAAAAGATTGCGTTCCTCGCTCTCCACCAACAGCCGCAGGCGCGCCGGGCCAATGGCCAACGGCCCTGTGCGCTGCGAAAAAAGCGACGCCTCGTACAAAGTACGCACGGCATAGGTCTTATTGCCCACCTTCTCGCGTTGCACACGCGTATCGTAGCGGCGCCGCTCCAGCACATAGAAGCCATCAAACGAAGGCAGAGCGATCAGATCGGCTTCTGAAACGCTCACCCGCGTGTAGAGGCGTAGGCGGTAAAGCATTTGTTGGCCCAACCAGGCCTGCTCGGGCAACACGTCGGCTACGACGAAGTACGGCTCCTCTGCAGAAGCCCTGCTCTTTCGAGGTCGGCGCACCGAAGACTTGATTACACGCACCGTCAGCGGTTGGCTCCGGAAGTTGCGCTGCGCCGTTTGGGCGGTAGCCGGTCCAATGGTGTAGTGGCCAGCACTGCCGGCCTCCAACTCGTACACCCACGACTGCTGGGAGTAGGCCTTCCCGTGCGCAAAACCTGCACTGCGCACTTCGTTAGGACCAGAGCGAACCGTCAGCCCGCCGAAATCGGGAGGTATGAAGCGCCGAGCAGTCTCGTTGGTCAACACAAAAGAAACCTCAAAGCGCGCTCCTTCCGTTACCTCGCGGCTCGGACCGCGGGCCTCGAAAGTGGGAGCATCTGGCTGCGCTGAGGCAACCGCTATCCACAGACACAGCCCTGCGGCCAAATGGCCGCCTGTCGCTTGCCGGAGAGGAAGAAGGCGAAGCATCAGTCTGTCCGTTTGGGTTTGTACTTAGACAGCTCCAATAACCGCTGGCTATCGCGAAAGTTGATCAGCGCCTCCAACGTCGTATTGGGGTGGCGACGCATGTAAGCCTTGACAATTTGCCAGCCCACCCAACTGCCGATCTCTCCGGGGGCTTCCTGGAAAACCATCTCCGTAGCTGGGCTAGGCATGACGAGCTTCTGGTTGCGATGCGTCAGCGGCTCGTAGAGCACTTTGAGCTCCAACAGACGCGCCCACACCTCTGCCTCATTGGCATAGCAGCCGGCCAATTGCTCCTCAGTGTAGCCCATCTTTCGATATTCCGGCTCCTGAGGCAGCAACTGATCCAAAATGTAGAGGATCTTGCCGTTGTTCAGCATATAGTCTAAGACGCGCTCTTGCGGCGGCGGCCCTACCATTCGGCTAGCTATAGCGAGGCCAACTTTTACGGGTATGTACTCTTTTGAGAATTGTCGCCGCAGGTATTGAGGGAAATATTGCGGGTCGTAGCCGCTAAAGTTTTCGCCCAAAAACAGGTCCAAACCAATCATGATCAGGCTATCGTTGACGGCGTAGGCGTCGCCGACAAACTCGGTAAGGGTAGTGATAAATCGCAGCGGTGGCCGCTGTGGAAAGAGCTGTGCATAGCGTTGGGCTAAACGAGCTAGGGCACGCTCTTCTTCGTCTAAGTTAGGAAAAACTATTCGGCAGGAGTCGTACAGGCGGCGAATCTGAGGAGCTAATGCAAAGCCCGCTAATGCCTCCAAAGGCGTTTCGTGAGCATTTTCCGGATTGTGGGCGATCTCCTCCAGAAAGAAGGGCATAAAATCTGGGTACTTGCGCATTAGGTCTTCCAGATTTTTCTGAGCACGGGTCGAGTCAAATGCCATGAGGTCTTCCTCAAAGCGCAGCAGGGTGATGGGCGGAGGTTCATCTCGGCAGGCTAAAAGCCCTAAAAAGAACCCTGCCGCCAGGGTTGTTTTTTTTAAAAGTGTAGCGGTCATCTTTGTTAGGGAAAAAATCTGCGATTTTCGCACCGAAATTCGCACAGCTCGCATTTTCAAAGCACAAAAGAACTTCACGTGATGAAAAAAACTTTATTCCTGCTCCTCTTATTTCTATGCGCAGCACTCGGACGCCTCCAAGCGCAGTGGTCTCAACAAGAAAGCTCCACCTTTCGCTTCGGCATCCACACCAGCCCGATGTGGTCGTGGATGCGCACCGATGACAAGCTGCTCGAGGGTAGTGGCGTCAATTGGGGCCTTAAGATGGGAGTCCAAGGTGAGTATTACTTCGCTCCCAACTACGCTATTACGGGCGGCCTAGGTTTATCTTTGGGCCATGGAGGCGAGTTGCTCAACGGTTATCTAAAAGGGGTGCTATTGCCTCAGTCCAACCTCAGCGACCCGCGGTTGGATACGCTTGGCAAAGACGCGCGTTTGCATTATAGCCTGCAATATTTGGAGATCCCTTTTAGCTTGCGCTTTCGCGGCGGCAGCGGCGAAGACTCACCTCTGCGCTTCTATGCTGAGGCGCCCATCTTTACCTTGGGCTTTCTTACCAGTGCCAAGGGCGATATTCGCGGCAACGTACCTGTGCGCGGTGAAGATGAGAACATCAAGCGCGACGTAACCAACCTGGCCCTATCATGGGGCTTCGGTCTGGGCATCGAGTACGAGGTCAGCTCCAGCATCACGGCGGTGGGCGGCTTGCAATTTCAGCAGATCTTTACCGATATGACGACCAACAAAGGCTCCGTCTTGCCGCCAAATGCCTCAGAGTGGCGCCGTGAAAACTCGCGCGCTACAGCCAACGCGTTAACGCTAAGGGTGGGTGTTTTTTTCTAAAAAAAATTGTGCCCACACCAACACCACACAGTAAAGGAATAGGCACAATCGCTTTCGACCTTTCGCTTATAGAAGCGCTATGGGCGTTTTGCTCGAGCGCTTTTTCCTTTTATCCTGGTAAGGAGCCTTGCCGCCATTGGGGGCACTGTCCTCGTTGATGCGAATGCGACGACCATTGACGTCAAAGGCCTCTAAACCGCGGCGCACATCGCGCACAAAAGCAGCGTCCACCTCTAAAAGCGTGTGGGTCCGCTTAACCTCCACTTTTCCAATGGCTCGCTTAGGTACGCGGAATTCGCTCATGAGCAGACCGAGTAGGTCTTTTTTCTGGATGCCGTCCATGTGCCCGATGTTAAGGAATAGGCGTTGGTGACCAATGCTGCTCGATGCTTGCGCGCGCTCAGCATGGTTAGGTCGGTCGCCGCGTTGGCGATGCGCGCCCACATTGATATCGGCAGCGTTACGATAGTAGGCTAAAAAACGATTGAACTCCGTGCTAGCAAAGCGCTCGATGAGCTCTTCTTTACTTAGGTCGCGCAACGCCTCAAATATTTGAGGCAAGAAAGGCGCGATCTGTTCGCGTTGAACCTCCTGTTCGCGAATGCTCTGAATGATGTAAAACAGTTGGCGTTCGCACACTTCAGGGCCTGTGGGTATGGGTTTGCGCATAAACGAGATGCGCGCGCGCCGCTCAATGAGGCGGATGCGCTCTTCCATCTTAGGAGTGATGATACTGATGGATACGCCTTTGCGGCCAGCGCGCCCAGTACGACCAGCGCGATGAATGTAGACTTCCGGCTCATCAGGCAAGCCATAATGGATGACGTGGGAAATATCGCTCACGTCAATGCCGCGAGCCGCTACGTCAGTGGCTATCAGCAGCTGCAGGTTGCGCTCGCGGAAGCGCTGCATCACGCGGTCGCGGTCGCTCTGCGACAGGTCGCCGTGTAAGGCGTCGGCGTTGTAGCCGTCGCGAATCATCTGCTCTGCAATTTCTTTGGTCTCAGCGCGCGTGCGGCAAAAGACGAGGCCATAAATGCCCGGATGCGCATCTACTACGCGTTTAAGCGCATCGTAGCGGTGTTCGGAACGACAGAGGTAGTAGTGGTGCTCGATGTCGGCATTGGCCTGTTGACGCGTAGCTGCGCCAATTTCTACAGGCGTGCGCATGTAAGTGTCGGCGATGGCGCGCACTTCGCTGGGCATAGTAGCCGAAAAAAGCCACAGAGACTGGCGGTTCTCAGCCGCCTCTAAAATAATGTCTACTGCGTCGCGAAAACCCATGTTGAGCATTTCGTCGGCTTCATCGAGCACAACGCGAGAGACCCTGTCTAACGACACAACTTGGCGCACCAGCAGGTCCACCAATCGGCCCGGCGTGGCCACAATAATGTGAACTCCCGAGCGTATTTGGCGCATTTGCGCCTCGATACTGGCGCCTCCGTACACAGCCACTACTTTATAGCGGTTGGCAAAGCGGGTGTAGTTGGCTAAATCATTGGCTACCTGAATGCAAAGTTCCCGCGTAGGGCACAGCACAACGGCCTGCACGTATTTGTCTTCAGGCCGAATGCGCTGCAGCAGCGGCAAGCCAAAAGCAGCCGTCTTACCCGTGCCCGTCTGGGCTAAGGCCACGATGTCGTCGTCCGATTGCAGTGCTACTGGAATGACCTGCTGCTGAATAGGCGTTGGGGTTTCAAAGCCCAGGGCTTCCACGCCCTGGAGCAGGGCCTCTGATAGGCCCATATCTATGAAATTCGTCATGAAAAAAAATAAAAAGGTGTCGAAGTGCGGGCTTGACCACTTATTCATGGGGAAGGATGGTGCTCAGAAGCACAAGCGGTTTCCCAACGACACGCGGCGGGTCTTCCTGAAAACGGCGCATTAAAGCGCGTTACCCGCCAAAGGGCAAAATGGCCGTAGCCCAAAAACTGAAAAACTTGTTAACAAAAAAACGCGACGTTCGAACAAGAACGCGTCGCGTTTTCTCTTTCGCGGTCTGGACGGGACTCGAACCCGCGACCTCCGCCGTGACAGGGCGGCATTCTAACCGACTGAACTACCAGACCCTCTTGAAAAAAGGCGGTGCAAAGGTATAAGCGCAGCCTCCACTTATGCAAGAGTGGGCGAGAAAAACTTTTGTCAATCCTCAAACAAACCTCTCGCGGCGTGCACTCTCTGCCCAATATGGAGTGCCTTGTGTCGCACATTAAATCTTTTCCCCTCCATTCCCTGAGGCAGGCCGTACCTTTGCGCAGCGGTTCAATCGCTTCAACCAGGAAACAAGGAACGACGCAACGATGCCTGCGCTATGACTTTTATGGAATTTGAAAAGCCGCTCGAGGCCCTTCACGAACAGTTACAGAAGTTGCGCGAAGTGGGTGAGCAAGGCGAAATAGACGTTTCCGACATGATTCGCGAGCTGGAAGCCAAAATCCAGCAAAAGCGTGAAGAGATATACGCTAATCTAACGGGTTGGCAAAAAGTACAGCTGTCGCGCCATCCGGAGCGTCCCTACACGCTGTTTTACGCCAACACGATGTGCCGCAAGTTCATAGAGCTGCACGGCGATCGCTGCAGCGGCGACGACCACGCCATTGTGGCAGGTATGGCCGACTTAGAAGGCCAAACCATCGTCATCATTGGCCACCAAAAAGGCATCAACACCAAGATGCGCCAATATCGCAACTTCGGCATGGCCAATCCGGAGGGCTACCGAAAAGCCTTGCGCCTGATGAAACTCGCCGAGCGCTTCGGCTTTCCTGTAGTTACACTCATCGATACACCGGGCGCATACCCAGGTCTTGAAGCCGAGCAACGCGGTCAGGCCGAAGCTATTGCGCGCAACCTCTTCGAGATGGCGCAGCTGCGCGTGCCTATCCTGTGCTACATCATCGGCGAGGGCGCTTCGGGCGGTGCGCTGGGCATTGGCCTGGGCGATCGCGTCTTTATGCTGGAGTACACGTGGTATTCCGTCATTTCGCCCGAATCCTGCTCTTCTATCCTCTGGCATTCTTGGGATCAAAAAGAGCGGGCCGCTGACGCACTCAAACTCGATGCCGACAACATGCTCCGCTTCGGCCTGATCGATGGCGTGCTCAAAGAACCCTTCGGTGGAGCTCACAACGACCCCGAAGAAATGGCCCGCCGACTAAAGGCCCATCTCATCGAGCAATTGGCCGAACTAATGCCTATGGACCCTGACGAGCGCATTGCTGCTCGCATCGCCAAGTACAGCCGAATGGGTCGCTACCGCGAGTTAAGCACCGCCCAAACGCCCCCCTAAACATCTGCATTCATGTTAGATCAATTGCGCACAATTCTGCTTCGCCGCTCCCTCCGAAAGCTGGCAGAGCGCACCCAACGCCGGCGATGCCCTCATACCTTTGACTCGGCGCGCTCTGTAGCCCTGCTTTTCGACGCATCCGAAGAAGAAACGCGCAAAATCGTTACCCTGTGGGCCGAATCTTTCACCGAACGCGAACACCGCAAGCGCTTACATGTCCTCGCCTTCGTCGATGACACCCACACCGTAGGCCAAAGCCGATTCCCTCAATTCACCTCCCGAGATTTACGCTGGCACGGCCGTTTAGTAGGTCCGGCCATCGAGCGCTTTCTTAGCGAAACCCCGGACTTACTGCTGTGTTTCAACCCACGCCAACTGCTACCTATTCAGTGGGCAGCAGCGGCCTCAAACGCCGCCATGAAAATCGGCAACTCCAACGAGCCGCCACACGACTTCGATTTTGTGGTCGAAACGCCACCCGACAAAGACATCCAGTTCTTTCTGCGCGAAACCGCTCACTACCTGAGCAAAATCGTTCCTGCCTACCATGAGCAACAACCTGCGTGAACGCCTGCGCGGAACCGGTGTAGCTCTAGTCACTCCTTTCCGACGTGGCCACATTGACTGGGAAAGCTTAGAAAAAGTCATCGAGCACGTCATTGCCGGTGGTGTGGACTTTTTGGTTAGCCTCGGCACTACAGGCGAGTCCGTTACTACATCGGAAACCGAACAGCGCCAAATCATCGACTTCACCATTCGCATCAACCGCGGACGCCTCCCCTTGATAGTGGGCATCTTTGGCGGCAATAATACCGGCGAAATCGTCCGCCGCATAAACACTTTCGACTTCGACGGCATTGACGCCCTCCTGGCCAGCAACCCAGCCTACAGCAAGCCCGCGCAAGAAGGCATCTTTCGGCACTACTTGGCGTTGGCCGAAGCCTCACCTCGACCCATCCTCCTGTACAACGTACCCAGCCGAACGGCCTCCAACATAACGGCTGAAACAACACTCCGCCTTGCCCGCGCGCACGAGCGCATCATCGGCATCAAAGAAGCCAGCAACGACCTCTACCAAATCTGCCAAATCCTTCAGGGCCGCCCAGCGGGCTTTCTCGTCCTTAGTGGCGATGACTTCATGACTCTACCCCTCATTGCCTGTGGAGGTGATGGCGTCATCTCCGTCATCGGCAACACGGCCCCCAAACCCTTTTCCGACTTAACACGCGCCGCACTGCGCAGTGCGCTAACCGAAGCACAACGCCTCAACCGGCAAATGCTCGAACTCTACCGGCTGCTTTTTGCCGAAGGCAACCCCTCAGGTGTCAAGGCCGCTCTCGAACTGCAGGGCCTCTGCTCGCGAGAAGTACGCCTGCCGCTGGTACCCATGTCTGATGCAGGACAAGCCCTCATCCGACGCGAACTGGAGCAATTAGGCGTGCTTTGAACACCGACAGCCCACTGGACCGCCTCCTAACCAGAGGATAAAGCCAACAAGAAGCCACCGAGGCACAACGATGCTCTCGCAGGAGCCTACCGGTGCGAAAAAAGACGCTCGCCGAACACTCGAGCGCGGATGAGGTTCGCCTTTACTACCGTTGCTTCAGCGAGATCAAATTAGCAAACAGCCGGTAGGCACCTGGCACACCGGCGGGGAACTGTCGGAAAAAGGCTAGCCCCGTGTAAACCACGTATCCCTTTCCATAAGGAGCCACCAATAGAGCACCCTCGGCCGAAGGCTCGCCTGGGTCGTTGCAGGCCAACAGCGGGGTGAATTGAGCATCCCACTGATCGGGGAAGTACAATCCGCGCTCCTGCACCCATCCGTCAAAGTCGGACGGGCCAATAGCGTTGGGTGTGGTAAGGGCTGGGTGTTGGGGTTGCAAGAGGCGCATTTCGGCAGTTTCATCGGTAACGCGAGTGCGGCTGAGGCGCAGAGGCAGAGGCATCACCTGTGGCGTTACCAAGTCGAAACTGTTGTTGTATTGCACGACGAGGGTACCGCCGTTTTGGGCGTATGCAAATAGAAGAGGTTGGTGGTGCTTAAGGGCGTCGCGGGTGTTGTAGGCGCGGATGCCGAGTACTACAGCGTCGAACGTCTGTAACACTTCGGGCTTTATGTCTTTGTCTTCGAGGATCACAACCTGGCAGCCCATTCGGCGAAGGGCATCCGGACCTTCGTCGCCAGCGCCCATATAGTAGCCCACGCGGCGAGCAGTGGTGCGGAGCTCTAAGCGCACAGCGCGCGCTTGCGCAGGCAGCAAGATGTATTGCGGCGGGATGTGGTCGTAGCGCACGGTAACCAGCTGGTCGGTGTAGGGTTTGCCGTCCACCTCCACTACGGCTTTTAGCATTGCGGTTTCAGGGCCTTGAGGTGCATCTACCACAAAGGTGTAAGTCCATTCCTGGTCTTTTCGGGCCAAAAAAGCCTCTGGTGGTTGGGCAGCGGTGGTTACCTTCCACTCCGCAGGGGCTAATAAGCGCAGGCGACAGCGAATGCTATCGCGAAAAGCGCGCACGCGCAAGGTTACTGGCACGCCAGTGGGCGCAGATTTTCGGATGAGATAACACGGTTCGGTAAACGCCACAAAGGCAGGAGGCAACACCTCAAAAGGCTGCCACACTTCACCAACAGCAGGCTCTTCTGTTTTGCAGGCCACCTCAGTTTCGTATTCGATAGGTACGCCATTGACCGACAGGCGCCAGCGCACGCGCAGTAAACGCGGCGTTTCGGGCAACGTGCGCCACTGAGGAGTGTCCACTGTATACATGCCGTTGGTAAAAGGCTGGCGCAACCAAAAGGGTGCTGTAAAAGGCATGTCCTCGGGCAAGCGCACGGTTTTAGCGAGCGCCCAAGAGCGGTTGAGGGCCAGCAGATGGGCGCAGACCGTATCAAACAGCCCCGGCTCGATGTGCACGCTTTCGAGCCGGACAGAGAAGTCACCCTTCGGCGCCGTTCGGTAAATGCCTTCTAAGCGCAACTGGACGGCATCGCCGGGAGAGGCCCCGATTGTAGTAGTAGTAGCCTCTAAATAAAGCCCTAAACAGCCTCGTATGACGGCTTCGGTCTCCGCACTTTTAATGCGCTTCCAGTGACTATCGGGCAGAGCACGAATAAGTTGAAGGGCACTCAATAAATCGGGTACGGAGGCCACCGGGTCGTCGGAGCGGAAATTGCGGTCTATACGCGCCATAAGTTCGCCGATAGGTGCTCCTCCAGGCAGACGCGTCCAAGTCGTGTTGATGCCCTCAAAAAGGTCGTTAGAGGTAGGGCGGTCGCCTTCCACTAAGTCGAAGTACTCCAAATTCTGGCCACGCACACTGAGCGCACCAAAACCTTGACAGCGGTGCATCGAGCGCGCTTCGGCGGCTATTTCCGTGTTGCTCTTGCCTTTAAGGGGCAAGTAGACGCCGACGTCGAGGGAAAACAGATGGCTCTTATCCATTTTTTCAAATGCCTCTCGACCGCCATAGAAGAACCACGATGTATTGAAAAACAGGCGCTTGGGCTGCCATGGCGCCAGCCACTTCAGCTGTTCGGGATAAGCGTCGGGTTGATTGGCTCGATGGAAACCTTCAACGGCCAGCATAGCGGCAGCGGTGTGGTGGCCGTGTGTGCGGGTATTTTTGTCGTGGGAAAAGCGATTGACAATAATGTCGGGCTGAGTTTCGCGAATCGCCTGCACCAAGTCGGCCAAAACAGCGTCCTTATCCCAGATGCGCAAGGTCTCCTCCGGATTTTTAGAATAGCCGAAGTCGTTGGCGCGGCTGAAGCGCTGGTGTCCGCCATCAATGGCGCGAGCCATGAGCAGTTCCTGAGTGCGCAAGACGCCCAGGGCTTCGCCAAACTCGGCACCGATGAGGTTTTGTCCTCCGTCGCCACGCGTAAGAGAAAGGTAAGTTGTGTGTAGGCGCTTTTCATTGGCGCAGTAGGAAATAAAGCGCTGGTTTTCGTCGTCAGGGTGGGCCGCTACGTAGAGCACCGAGCCAAGCACGTTTAGGCGCTTGATGGCATCGTGCAAATCGGCAGCGTTGGGCTTGGCAGGGCGCTGAGCCGAAACGCTAGCTCCCCCAAAGCAGATATACGCAGCGGCAAAGAGCTGCCAAAGAGCAAAGACAGGGCGACGCATGAGAAAACGTATTTTTGAACAGTGTTTAGCAATGAGCTGGCTCCGGCTTGAGTGTAGCTCCAGCAAGAGCATTTTCAAGCGGCGAAAATAGGGCTGAAATACAGTGAAATTTTGCCGCTCCTCGAGCAAACCGGAGAGCAAAGTTGCACTGTAGCCTTTACGGCCCAAGCCTGTGCTCGGTTGGAAGACCGTCTTTCCACGCCAACCTCCTCAATCAACGGAGTAAGGCCGTTCGCACCCCCTGCAGAGGAACGCCTCCGGCCAAGCCGTGCCCCAGAGCTAGGCGCCCCTCTTTGAAGGCCAAGTAAATTGCTCACAATAGTGAAGGTTATAAGCGCCACTAATTCACGTGGCCTATAACCCTTTTCTGGCGATGATGAGGCCTCTCGTTACAGGTGGGAGGAACTCTGGCCCGAGAGCCTTTTTCAAGAATACCCGGATGAAAACTCCTCCTACAAATAGCGCGTCGAGTTTTTCTCTATGAGCACCTCTTTTAATTCTTTCAAGAAGGCATACTGCTCGGGCAGCACGCGCTTGAAGGCCTCTTTGATGGCAAAGTAGGCGCCTTTTTCAACATCAGGAATCAAATTGCGCAAACGTTCGCGCGCCTTCTCTTTGGCCACGCGATAGTCCTCATAAATGAGCGCGCGCAAGGAAGGCAGTTCATGCCAGTCTGCCTCAATGGCAATAGCTCGGCGAGTGGCACCGTCCTCCTGCTGAATAGGGTCTAACTCGATACAATTAGCATTTGGAAAATCCTCGGGCGTTCGGTTGGTCATCAGGGCTTCCCAGGTTTCTTGTCCTGGAGTGGCCGACTCTTTGTTAACTAAGAATACTTCCAGACCGGATTCCCGGACGCGATAGACGATCAAATCGACAGACTCTTGGGTAGGCATTGACGGTATTGTTTAACTAGGATAACAAATCCTTAAACAGCTTTGCTGCCCGTTGGTTTGAAGCGGCAAAGAAAAAGTATGGGACGCAGAATCAGATTCTAATAGTTTTGACGTCTGGAGCTTTTTTAGGTTGGTCTTTTGGCTTTTCCTCGTTCTTCGGGTCTGGCGTGGTCCTTTTTTGCTCTCGGCGGCGCAGCTGTTCTTCCGGCAATTCCTCTCCGCTTTCTTCAGGAGCCTCTCGCATGCGCAAACGCTCTTCAGGAAATAGGTCGTCGAGGGAGTTCGAACCGCCATCGTCTGCCGGAAAATCAGGCCAAGGTTGCAGCCCTGGTTGCCGCGGCATGCCTCGGAAAAAGCGCTCGAACATCTGGTCGAATGCGCGGAATTCTGGCGGAAACAAAAAATCCTCTTCCATGGGGCTAAAACGGAAAAATTGGCGCATCTCGCTGCGCAAGCCGCCCAGGCTGGTGTCTACGCGGAAGTAAAAGAAGCCACTCGAATCGGGCAGCACGCGTAGAAAGCCGTTTCCCAAGGTAGAGGTGTCCTTCAGGAGCTCGCGCAGAGAATGCTGTTCTTTTCTCCATTCGTCCCAGGGGTCTTGATTTTGCGTGCATGCCCAAGCAGGCAAGAGCAAAATGGCCAAAGCATAGAGCCGTTGCTGATAAGCAGTAATCATAGCGCGTTGGGATGTAATGCCAAATCTTGTGGTAAGATAGCCAGCCAATAGAATACGCAGGCAAAAATACGGGAACACGCGCACCGACTATAGGTTTTTCTTGCCCTAAAGGCGATGGTGCCTTCGCAGAAGAGCGGGTCGAGGCATCTAAATGGAGCGCGGCCTTGCCGCTCAGGTTCCCCGACATGGACGGAGCCCTTAGGACGGCAGCAGTAAGTTAGGCAAGGTTTTTGATAATTCTACTATGCTCTGTTTATTGTCTAAATCGCATACCATGAACCGGTTTACACTCGCTGCTTTTTGTAGCCTCATTGGATTAGCTTCGCTCTTTTCGCAGAGTCCCTCCTTTTTCAACCAAGTGATTGGTGCTGCGGGCCGAACGGGCCTCAACCAGGGTCGCCACTTCGCCTATACGATAGGCGAGCCTGTTGTTTGGACGGGGGTCGGAACTGAGCGTATCCTGACACAAGGTTTTCATCAGCCCGAACATACGCGCTTAGTTTACGTGGGCGAACCTGACTTGTCGGCGTGGAACATTGCCGTTTTTCCCAACCCTACTGCTAACGTTCTGAACGTGCGTTTTTCTACTGAAAAAGGCGCGTATTTGTTGGCCACCGTTTTCGATGCTGCCGGGCGCGTTATGCTCTCGAACGAACACCTCTCAGACGGCGATGTTTTAGACTGCCGCCAATGGCAACCCGGCCTTTATCTCCTAACGCTTACCGACCCTACCTCGCGGGCATCGGCGATTACGCGCTTCATCCGCTTGTAGTCTCACCTCGCTTTCCGTTTCCTCTGCACAGGTCTAACTTTTCATTTTTTATTCAAAAATCGATTTACTATCATGGTTAACCGTCTCTTACCCTTACTGCTGCTGGGCATGTTATGGGCGTTGAACGCTGCGGCTCAAAACGTACCACAAGGGTTCAATTACCAATGCATTGTCCGCGACAACACCGGCGCCTCCATCAACAACCAAACGGTTACCCTTCTCTTTACCATTCGAAACAATGCGCCCAATGGTCCGATCGTCTATTCCGAGATGCAGACGACATCGACAAATGCATTCGGGCTAATCAATTTAGCCATTGGCAACGGCACACCATTGCAAGGCAACTTCGCCAACATTAATTGGGGAGCTAGCGCTAAATTCTTAACGGTATCCATCGAGACTGCTCCGGGTGTTTTCGATGAAATAGGCTCCTCTCAACTGCTCAGTGTTCCCTATGCCCTTTACTCACTAAATGCTGCTAACGGGGCAGATAATTGGGGCACGCAAACCGTACAGACTACTCCAGTTCTTAGCGGTAACGGAACGACGGCCGCTCCACTGACCCTCGCCCAACAAGGCGCCCAAATGGGGCAGGTACTCAAGTGGAACGGCTCTTCTTGGGTACCGCAAAACGACGAAACAGGCCAGAGCGGCACTGTCACGGAGGTCAACACCGGCGCAGGGCTGACCGGTGGTCCCATCACAACCAGCGGGACGATCAGCTTGGCAAATGCTCCCGTAACACCAGGCCTTTACGGTGGGCCAAACGACATTCCCGTTATCACTGTAGACCAATACGGCCGTGTGGTTAACGCTAGCACTGTACCGGTTATCCTAACGACCATCAATGCCGGCCCAGGTATCAATGTGGCTCAGAGTGGACAAACCTTTACCATTACAAATCTGGGTGATTTAGACCCCTCTGACGACATTACGACGGCCTCCATCGCCGATGGTGAAATCACTGGCCCGTTCAGCAACTTGCAAATTAAACCCGGCGCTGTGAGCACGCCTAAGCTAGCCGACGGCGCCGTCAATGCCTCTAAAATTGCCGACGGCGCCGTCAATACCAGCAAAATCGCCAACGGTGCAGTTACGGGTGTCAAGATCAGCGACATGGGCGCCGGCAACGGTCAAGTACTCAAATGGAACGGCTCCACTTGGGCACCCGCACCCGATGCTGTCGGCCCTAATGTCAGCCTCAATGCCGGCGCTGGCATCAGTGTCAGCGGTGCATTTCCCAACTTCACCATTACCAATACGGGTGACACAGACCCGAGTAATGACATCACCGCTACCAGTATCGCCGATGGTGAAATCACCGGCACCTTCACCAATTTGCAAATTAAGCCCGGTGCTGTTACTGCCTTCAAGATAGCCGACAATGCCGTTACGTCCCTGAAGATCAATACACACGCCGTTACGGGTAACAAGATAGACCCCATGAACGCTACCGTCGGGCAGGTGCTCAAATGGAACGGCTCTACCTGGGCACCCGCGCCCGATAATGTAGGCATGGTTACGATAAACGGCGGCTTGGGCATTGATGTCGTAGCCGTTGGCCAAAACTTCACCATATCGAACACCGGCGACGTTAACCCCTTCGACGATATCACCACCAACAGCATTGCCGATGGCGACGTAACGGGGCCATTCAGCAACTTGCAACTGAAAGCCGGCGTTGTGGGTAGCGTAGAATTGGCCAACAATGCCGTACAGACGTCTAAAATCTTAGATGGCGCTGTTACGGGCAACAAAATCGCTCAGGGAGGAGCCACCAACGGCCAGGTGCTCAAATGGAACGGCACGACCTGGGCGCCTGCCAATGACCTTGGCCCCGACAACTGGGGCACACAAACTGCTGTGGTCAGCATGCGCCTGAGCGGCAACGGCACCGCCACAAGCCCCTTGGATATTGCTCAAATGGGAGCCACTACAGGCCAGGTGCTCAAGTGGAATGGTTCCGTTTGGGCTCCCGCCAACGAAACAGGCGGCAACAACTACTCGGCCGGTCCGGGCATCAGCATCACCGGCACGGCGCCTAACTTCACCATTAGCAATATCGGCGACAACGACAACGACCCCACCAACGAAATCCAAACACTTAGCCTCAGCGGCCAAGACTTGACGCTCTCTAAGGGCGGCGGAACCGTAACGCTGCCACCCAGCAACTCCTACTCGGCCGGCACAGGTATCAGCATCACTGGAACGGCGCCCAACTTCACCATCATCAACACCGGCGATACCAACCCCAGCGATGACATCACGACCAGCAGCATCGCCGGCGGCGATGTAACCGGCCCGTTCAGCAACCTCCAAATTGTAGCCGGGGCCGTGGGAACGCCCGAACTAGCAAATGGCGCCGTTACGGGGGAAAAAATAAACCAAATGGGCGCCAACAATGGCTACGTACTCAAGTGGAACGACTCCACGTGGGCTGCCGTTGACGGCGCTATATACACCTCTTTGAACATTGCTGGCAACGGATCGGCCGGCGATCCATTGCGCATCAGCAATATGGGGGCTAATGACGGCCAAGTGCTCGTCTGGGACAGCGGGGCCAACCTTTGGGTACCCGCCGATAACGATTGGGGCAATCAGACTGTCTTATCCGACAATACCCTCGAAGGAGACGGCACTTCTGCTGCACCGCTCAAAATAGCCTGGCAGAACGCAGCAGTCGGTCAGGTGCTCAAGTGGAACGGCTCCACCTGGGTACCCGACGATGACCAAGTGGCCACCGCCGGCAGCGGCGATAATTGGGGCACGCAAACTGTCGTGTCCGACAATACCCTCGACGGCAATGGAACTACACTGGCTCCGTTGCGCCTTGCCCAGCAGGGCGCTACTTCGGGCCAAGTGCTCAAGTGGAACGGCTCGACGTGGGCACCTGCTGATGAAACCGGTGGCAACACCTACTCGGCCGGTACAGGCATCAGCATCACTGGCACAGCACCGAACTTCACCATCACTAACACCGGCGACAACGACAACGACCCCACTAACGAAATCCAAACGCTCAGCCTCAGCGGCAACGACCTGACGCTCTCCAACGGCGGCGGAACCGTCACACTGCCGCCCAGCAACACCTACTCGGCCGGCACGGGCATCAGCATCAGCGGCACAGCACCGAACTTCACCATCACCAACATCGGCGACAACGACAACGACCCCACTAATGAATGGCAAACTCTGAGCCTAAACGGCACTCAACTGAGCATTTCGGGCACGGGGTCAACCGTCAACTTCGACACTCTGCTGGGCGGTGCAGGCTTAGGCCTCTGGGCAGCTAGCGGCACCAACATCTACAACGCCAATACAGGCAATGTAGGCATAGGCATTACGACCCCCCTGCGGCCTTTGCACGTCAAGGGCAATGCGGAAGTGCTTCGCATCGAAGGAGCGGGAGACGCTACTTTAGGGTTTGCTAACGGCCCCAATGTTTCGGCCAGCCTCTCCAAGACCACAAGCTTTCTCACCCTGGAAACCCAAGACTCCTCCAGCATCATCCTGGCCACCGGCGCCGGCAAGTCTGTATTTGTGGATGGCCTGACAGGCTTTATGGGTTTAGGCAACCTCAGCCACCCGAGCGCCCGCCTACGAGTTTCGCACACTACGGGGGCCGCAGGGCTGATGATTGAGAACCTCAACAGCGGAGGTCAATGGGATTTTCGCGTCAACCCCGTTTCGGGCGGGCTTGAGCTGTACAACAACTTCAGCGTCGGCCCAGTGGGTGTCTTCCAGCCGAGCGGCATCTACGTGCCCTCCGACAAGCGTTTGAAAAAGGACATCCAATCCGTCGGCCGTACGCTGGAGCGTCTTGCCCTGCTTCAGCCCGTTTATTACCGCTATCGCCACGAGAACGCCGATGCCAAGCGCTCGGTGGGCTTTGTAGCCCAAGACGTAGAGCTCTTGTTTCCGGAACTCGTTACGCAAAACCCCATGCCCGACGGCAATACCTATCTGGGGGTGAACTACGCCGGCTTTAGCGTCTTGGCCATTAAGGCCATTCAGGAACAGCAGGAGGAAATCCAGGCACTGCGCCAGAAGAACGAACAGCTGGAAAAACGCCTCAATGCCCTAGAAGCGCGCCTGTTACAGCAAGAACAAGCCCGTGCTTCGGCGGAGAAATAGTCGTTTGGGCGCATCAGCGAAACGCCGCTGCCTCGCATCTTTGCGGAGCAACGGCGTTTTACTTTTTAGCAAGAGAACTAAACGTACTCAAAAACTGTGTAACCCATTAGCCCCTATCTATATGAGGCTCTTTTACCTGCTTTTGCTCATCGCTTTAGCCAACACCCGCCTGAAGGCCCAGGTTTTTTTTCTTCGAGACACGTTTTGCTCCGATCAGTTGATTGTGGTCAATGGAAGTGTCTATGGCCCTGACCGCCCCACAGGCACAGAAGTCATCGTGGGCGGTGCCACGAATGGAGCAGACAGCATTATAGAGGTTCGATTGGTATTCTTAAAACCCGCCCTCACCCGCCTAGAAGGCAAATACTGCGTTGGCGATACGGTGTGGGTCAATGGTGTTGCCTACCATGCGGGCTTTTTCCTCGGGAAAGAAATCATTGAAGGCGGGGCAGCCAACGGCTGCGATAGTATTATAGAGGTGGATCTAAAATTCTTTCCTAGGCCTATTGTGGACATCGTGCAGCCGTTGTGCGACGGTGACACGCTGTGGGTGAACAACCAGCCTTACAGCGCCTTTCGGCCTACGGGCGTAGAAATCATTCCAGGGGGCGCTCAAGGGGGCTGCGATAGCATTGTGCGTGTTACGCTCACCATCATCCCGCTGCCGTTTTTCGAACTGGTCGATACCCTCTGTCCCGATGATGTGCGCATTATCAACGGCACTCGCTACGACCGGGAGACGCGCTCTGGAGTTGAACTTTTAAAAGGTGCTTCTAGTAGTGGCTGCGACTCCATTCTCTACGTGTATTTTTTCTTTCGCGACTCTTGGATGACTCTGGGCCAAGACCAAGAAGTATTTTATGGGGAAGAAGTCTGTCTAAAGCCGCTGTTTAGCTTTTCTCCAACTTCATTGCAGTGGTCACCGCCCTTGCCGTGTACTAACCTGTCGTGTTTACCGTATTGCCAAACGTATACCAAGAATGCCCAATATCGCTTGGAGGCCCGCGATCCGTACGGCTGTCTGCTGCGCGACAGCGTTTCTATACGCATATCGCGTCAGGCTCCCATCTACGCGCCTAATGTTTTTGCGCCGAACGGCTCTTCGCCCAACAATCGCTTCTTTCTTAGCGCCAGCTCCGGAGTGGTACAAATCAATCGCATGCTCATTGCCAACCGATGGGGCGAGCTGCTCTACGAGCGCAACAACTTCCCACCTAATGTGCCCGAGTTGGGCTGGGACGGAAGTTTCCGAGGTCAGGCTGCGCCTCCTGATGTATATGTGTTTTGGGCCGAAGTACTTCTGTGGGACGGACGCACCGAGAGCCTCTCCGGCTCTGTGATGCTGGTGCATTGACGACACTCCTGTTTACTACTACAAACGCACGCGAGCCAAATAAAGGCCTACCCCCATTGCTACCGCAGCGCTCGTGCCGAAAGCTACGCCCGCGCCAAATTGGTACCACAAAAACCCAGTGAGGCTACTAGCAGCTAAGGCGGCTATGCTCTGAAACGCCGTGAACGTGCCGACCGCCGTAGCCATCTCTTTGCGCGCGCTGATGTTGCTGATCCAAGCCTTGGCCACGCTTTCTGTGGCTGCGGCGTATATGCCGTAAAGAAAGAAGCAAACGCCAACCACCCAGGCTTCAGAGGCAAAACCCATTCCGAAATACACAACGGCAAAGAGGAACAAGCCGCCCACCAGCACGCGCCGCATACCAAAGCGATCGGCCAAAATCCCCGTGGGAAAAGCGGCCAACGCGTAGACTAAATTGTAGAAAATGTAAACGCCTACCACGCCGGTGTCATTCAATCCTGCTTCTTTGGCCTTTAGGAGCAAAAAAACATCGGAGCTGTTGAACAAGGCAAAAACCAGCAATCCGCCCACTAAGCGCCGATAAGCTGCTGGTCCTTCGCGCCAATAGGCCGCAAAAGCGGTAAAATTCCACTTAGAAAATGGACTCTCCGGCCGTTCTGTTCGCGTGCGTTCGCGTATTAAAAGCGTTGCCCCCACGGCAAGAAGCCCAGGTAAGAAGGCTATCCAAAACAGCGTGCGGTAATCGCCCGGATAGTAATAAAGATACAGCAGCGCCAACACAGGCCCAATGACGGCCCCCAACGTATCCATGCTGCGGTGAAAACCAAATACTCGCCCTTTTGTGGCAGGAGTGGCTTCGTCTGAAAGCAGTGCATCGCGCGCACCCGTGCGCAGTCCTTTGCCGAGGCGCTCCAACGTGCGTGCCAGAAAAATCCACCACATCCACGAAAACACCGCCAGCATCGGCTTAGCCACAGCACTCAGCGCATATCCTACTTGCACAAACGGCAAGCGCCGAGCGCTGTGGTCGCTCCAACGCCCAAAATAGCCCTTGCTCAAACCAGCTACCGCCTCGGCTACGCCCTCTAATGCCCCGATGGCCAGCGCCGAAAAACCAATGCTCTTTAAAAACAGCGGCATCACTGGATAGAGCATTTCGCTCGCCACATCCGTAAATAGGCTCACCAAGCTGAGCATCCACACATTGCGGGTCAAATAGGCGTATCTCACTATGAATCCGATATTTTAAGAAAGAGTACTGCACGAAAACAAGTGTTTCCACGGCTCTTTCGTTTCGGCGCCAAAAATAGGCGACAGTAGCTCCGCCCTCCTCTAACCTACTTTTGAAAAAAGCACTGCAAACCTGTAAGCCGGATTCTGTTCCCGTTTCCGGGCCTCTGCCATTTATCTGGGCCGACGCCTCACGGCGCGGCTCTGCGCTGCCTACCCCCCTTGCTGCCCCAAGGATGGAGCAATGTGCGAGCCACACATCCTCCGCCGAAGCGGAGCGCAAGGCATACTTGGCATTTCAACCCGCAAGGTTTATCCGCCCTCCGACTTGCGCCGGAGCGCCGTGCGCTCTTACCGCACGTTTTCACCCTTACCGCAGGCACTAAAGCCAGCGGCGGTTGTTTTCTGTGACCCTCTCTGTGCCTCGACCGTTGTCGAGACCCCACCCGTTAGGTGGTGCGGTGCTCTGTGTTGTCCGGACTTTCCTCCCCGCCTTTGGAAAGGCAAAGGTGGCAGAGCGGTTTGCAGTGCAATTTTTTTGGCAATACCTATGTGTCTTTAGGATGACGGGCTAAAGCCGATGATTGGCACGATTTTTTGCTCTTGCAGGGCACTTTTTAGCCAAAGGCTTCTTGTACTTTTGCGCGATGCTTGCGCCGGTAAGCCTGTAATTGACGAGGAGCGGCCACTCCACCTAGCTCTTTTAGGGTTCTTTTGAAGGCCTCTCAAACATCGCCCGGGTGCGCATATTATGATGAAAAGCTCGCTCTTGTACATTTTTGCTGGTCTTATTCTGGCGGCTGTGGCTTACACGGCGCAGAACAGCCTCAAAGATACGGCGCTCTTGCAACAGTGTTCCGCTCGTTTGGAGGTGTACATAGCAGAACAGGAGCGCGCGGCGCTGCAATGGTTGGAGCGAGAGCGCGCAGCAATACAGGAGGTTGTCACCGGGCGTTTGCCTAGCGATGTAGCTGCTTGGAGTGCTGCGCTGAGCGAGCAAGGCCAGCAAGTCTATACGCTGCTCATTCATCGGGGAGACTCTATCCTATTTGCTTCCAACAATGCCCTGTCGCCACCGGAGGAGGTGTTGCGCGCACTTTCGAGCACGGGCGAAACGCGGCGAGGGGTTCGAGTGGCGGCGGGTTATTTTTACGTGTACGCGCGTCCGTTCGGTTCAGAGGCGATGCTCTCCGTATGGGTACCGCTAGAGTTGTACACGGCAGGGCAGCGCTTTTTTGCCAAGGCGCTTTCCTTTCCTGAAGGTGTAAGAGTGGTAGACGCTGGTCAGGGAGAGCCGGTGTTAGTAGGCGGAGCAACGCTGTTTGGGCTGTCGGCCCAAGGGCGGGTGCAAGCGGTATGGGTGCAGGGAGTATTGCTGTTGGCAGTGCTGCTTTTAGCCGCGTTGTTTTTGGCCTGGGTGTCTCGGCAAGTATTGCATTGGCACAAAAAGGGTAAGCGTTGGCAGGCTTTTGGAGCGTTGGTTCTGACCTTTTTAGGATTGTTGACCCTCAGCGCGACTACGGCTTTTGGGCGAGAGGCATTGAGTGGGCTGTCGGTGTTTGCTCGCTCGTTGGAGCAGCCCATCCTGGGCGCTCAATCGGTGGGCGACCTGCTGTTACACTTGCTGTTGCTGCTGTGGTTTGCCGTGTTTTTCCATCGCATCTCGCGGATGGAAGAGTTGGCCCGGCGCTTCTCCTTGCCTGTGCGCATGGGTGTCAGCCTGTTGGCCTACGCGTTAACGATGGGCAGCGCGCTGGAAGTGGTCCGCTTGTGTCGCTGGATGATCTTCGAGTCTGGCGTTTCTTTCGATTTCGACAACCTGCTTAACAACCTGGAGCGCTTTTCGGCGCTGTCTTTGGCGGGTTTGCTGGCCGTGCTGTTGACCCTGTTTCTGTTTCACCACCGCCTGATTTTTACGGCGCACGAGTGTAGGCTGAACACGGTGCAGCGTGCGGCGACGCTCGGCGTGGGGGCTGCTCTGGTGCTCATCACTGCTCAAGTGCGCGATGTGTTGGCGCCTTGGCCATTGCCACTAATGGTGCTGCTGGCAATGGCCTATGCCACGTTATTCGAACGCTCGATTGCGCTGCACATGCAACGTTTGGTGGGTTTGGCCATATGGCTAATGCTGTTTTCAGCTCTTGCCGCTTGGTCGCTATATTCCTTTCACACCGATAAAGACCGCCAAACGCGCCTGGCCTACGCTGAAGCACTGGCCATTGGGCGCGACTCGACGCATGCTGAGCCGCTGCTGGGCCAAGTAGTACCTCTGCTGACGCAAGACAGTGCGATGGCCTACTTGCTAAAGCCCTGGCCATTCCGCCCTTTAGCGGCTGATTTGCGCCAGCGCGCCTACGGACTGATCTATCCGTATAGCTATCTTTTTCAGAACTATCGCCTTTCGGTCTTTGCCTTCGACAAAGACGGCTCTATATTACCACAAGACCAGCCACAAGACCGGGATGAAGTAGTAACCCAAAACTGGTCGAAGGGTGCTTCAATCAATGGACTGCCTCAGGTGCGCTACGTCATAGCGGATAATGGCGTCTTTCGCTACGTGCTGCGCGCGCCCATGCAGCGCATGAACGACCCTGCCCAACCCGCTGAGGTGTACTTTTTCTTCGACCACGTCTACCCGCAACCTACCCGCGTGTATTCGGAGCTGTTCTACCGACTGCCTTATCGAGGCATGGCGCGCCTGTTTAGCTACGACTACGCGGTGCAGCGGCGCGGCTATTTGGTGGTGGACCAAGGTGAAGCCAGCCGCGCCGTGTTTGCTAACGACCTGCCGAAGGGCCGTGCTGAGGAACGCATCACCCTAAAACCGCAGCGTCGAACCGATGCTGTATACAGCACCATCGACGGAACGGCCGCTGCTGCTGTTGGCCGCATGTTGGGAGATGCACGCAAACCGCTTTACCTCTTCTCTGCGCTTTTCGCTCTTTGCCTATTCATCATTGTGATAGTAGCCCTGCTCAACACTTGGTTAGAATTTTTGCCCGAGCATTATCAACTGAGCTTCGCTGGCCGAGGTTCGCTGTCTAAGCGCATTCACTACCGCACTTTCGCCCTGATCGGCGCTGGGTTTGCCGGTGCCATTGCGCTCACGTATGGGCACTTTGCCGACCAAGCACACCAACGCGAACAGGCGGACTTGGACCGCCGAGCTGAAGCACTGCTCACGTATATGCGCATTCAATTGGGCGACACACCGCCTCAAGTCGACACCCTGGCTCAGGCGGTTCCTAAACTTCTTGCGCCCCAAGCCGCTAGTTTGGCCACTGACGTCAATTTCTTTTCTCCTCAGGGGCAAATCCTCTTTTCTACCCAAAACCCTTTAGTGCGCGTAGGCGTGTTGCCCAGTCGCATGAGTCCGGAAGCGCTCGTGCGCCTAACCGCTGGCTTGGAACAAGAAACCATCGTTGCCGAGCACGCCGGCGGAACCACTTATACCAACCGCTATCTGCCGGTGCGCAACAATCAGAACCAACTCCTTGGCTTCCTCGGCGTGCCTTATTATCTCTCCGAACGAAAAGTAGGTCCCGAAGTTTCGGACTTCATCGGTCTGTTGGCCAGCGTCTACGTCTTCCTCATGCTCATTGCTTACGCCGTCTCCTACACGCTGTCCAACTCCATTACCAGCCCTCTGAAACTGATTGCAGACAAAATTCAGCGCCTAAAGTTGGAAGATAAAAACGAGCCGTTGGAATATACCGAACAGGCCGGCGACGAGATTAGCGCTCTTATCGAAGAATACAACCGAATGGTAGATAAGCTGGAAGAGTCTAAAGCTCGGCTCATTCGGTTGGAGCGTGAGAGCGCTTGGCGCGAAATGGCTCGACAGGTGGCGCACGACATCAAGAACCCTTTGACGACTATTAAGCTATCCATGCAACAATTGGAGCGCCTGTCGTCAGACCCAGTTCAAGCGGCTGCTTACTTGAAAAAAGCCATTGCCCGACTTATCGAACAAATAGACTCTCTGGCACAAATCGCCACCGAGTTTTCGCTGTTTGCCAACCTGGACATCCGTCAAAAGCACGATATGGTGCTCAACGACGTAGTCGAGAGTGTCTATGACCTTTTCACCGAAGACCGCAACGTCGAGATGAGCATCGAACTGCCTGCCGAGCGCTTCCACATCCGTGGCGACAAGAGCCACCTCATTCGGGTATTCAATAACCTGGTCATCAATGCCATTCAGGCAATACCTGCCGAGCGAAAGGGGCGCATAGCACTGTCTATCACCCGCCGAGGCAACTATTCAGTCGTGTGTATCCGCGACAACGGCGGCGGCATCCCGCCCGAAATTCAAAAGCGCGTTTTTGAACCCAACTTCACCACCAAAAGCTCAGGTAGCGGCTTGGGCTTAGCGATTTGCAAGCGCATCATTGAGGCCCACGACGGCAATATCTACTTCGAAACGCGCCCAGGCGAGGGCACCGACTTCTATGTCGAGCTGCCCATTGCAGCCCACGAAACGCCTGCTGAGCAACCACAAGAGATCGCTTCTAACTGAGACTGCCCTTCCCGCACTGTCTGTTTTGAGGAAAAGGAGGCTGGTCCTCGTACATTTACCTTGTCAGTTCATCTACTCCTCTTGCCGATAGCGCCGCATCAGCCCCTTGACTGCTACCAGCACTACAATAGGGAGTGCTGTTTCAGGCAGGTTTTGCGGAATAAACCCCCACATGATTAGGGTTATTAGGGCGAGCGCACCCACGAGGGTAAAGTAGGTTTCGGTCAGCTCAGTGCGCTTGGTGCGCCAAAAGAAAAGCAAATGCGTAGGCAGTGCCCACAGCAAATTCCAGTTGTTTTTCGTCGTGGTGTGGTCGGTGGCAAACCACAGCAAAAAGAGGATAAGGCCAGCTAGGCCGAGGGCGAACCAAAAAAGGACATCGAACACTACTTCGGCGCGACGGCTGAACATGGTAGCGAAACCCACGGCAGCCACCAGACACATCACTCCGAGCGGATTGCCGAAAAAGCCGAGGTGGGAGTGAGGCCTGGGCGCAAAAGACCAGCTAGGTATTTGGCGCTCTCGAGTAACTAAGGGTATAGTGTCGGCTATGCGGGCGCGGGCGAACATATCGCGCATGTGGTCGGGCAGAAACATATAGTCTCGCGCCAAGGCTACGCGATCGGCGGGTTGCCCCAAGGCTAAGTCGATGCCGAAGCGCGTCCAGGGGTGATGGGTCAAATAGGGCTGCAGCAAATCGCGCATGGTGGCTCCAAGCGGCAGGAAGGAGGAGTCGAAGGTAATCTGGTAGAGGTGCGCCTTTTCGACCACATCGCGGATGCGGGTTGCACAGTTGTCGTAGAAGAAGTCGTAGAGGTAATACTTATTTTCGTCAAGGACGTTGACCTCGAGAAGGTCGAAGAGGAATTGCCGCTGTTGGGCGTTGAGGTTGAGCACTTGCTCTTGCATGGCTCGCCCTTCGCGCAGGTTGCCGTATTCGAAATACGAGTAGGGTTCAGTATCCAGGTAATAGCGCAGGCGCCCGCGGCAAAAGTTGAGCAAGAAGTTGGGGTCTTCAAAATCAAAAGTGCCGTAGTTATAACAGCGGTCGATGCGCAGCACCGGATCATAGACCCGCAGGGCACTATGACCGAAGAGGCTATACAACATAGAGCCGGGCGCAGCAGTCATTAAGCTGATTTGAGCCTCTTCGGACAACTGGGTTTGAGCTACTGAAGGGAGGACTGTCGTCAGTAACAGCCAGGCGAGAGCAAGGAAGAAGCGATTCTTCATGAATAGCGCGGGCGCGATTTTTCGGAGTTTTCTTATTGAATGCGCAAGACCTGCCCAACCTGAATTTGGTCGGAGGCGAGCTGGTTCATTCGCTTGATTTCCGCTACCGGTATGCCGTAGCGGCGCGAGATGCTGAAGAGCGTATCGCCGCGCTCAACGCGGTGGAAGACGGTTTGCTGCGGTGGCGGTTGAGGGGATGGAGGAGCGGGGGTGGGCTGCTGCGGTGGCGGTGTAGGGTTCGGCACCGATGGATTAGGCTGTGGCGCAGGTTCCGGAATGGGGTCGGTGGGGTATGGAACACCGACGACGGCAGGTCGGTCGGGCAGTGGCGTCGGCATCGAGGAGGTGCTAGGCGTATCGGGCTGCTGGAAGGGCGGCTTATCTTCCGGCACCAAAGGGGGAGGAGGGGTAGGGCGAGGGGGCGGGGGTGTTGCACCATCGCGCAGGCGCACCACTTCGCCGGGTTGACGGCGGCCGCGCAACCGAATTTTTTCGTTGACCATGGGTTCTTGGCCATAAGTCATGCCGTTGCGCTCCAGTAGAGCCTCCAATTGAATGCCGTACTGCTGAGCGATGTCGAGCATGGTTTGGCCCGTGCGCACGAAGTGATGGGTTGTGCGCCCGCGCCAGCTGCGCCGCTTGGGTTGGAGGAAGATGCGCGTACCCACGGGCAGGCGGTCGCCAGGAGCAAAGGCCCTATCGTTGTAGTCGGCCACCTCGCTGGGGTTGAGCTGATAAATGCGCGCGATGTCGGCAATGGTTTCACCCGGGCGCGAGTGCACTGCTTTAACGTCGTTGATGTACTGGATGCGCTCTCGCGGAGGCACGCGTTCGGGCACCACGCCGCCAGGAGGGGGAGCCACCGCTGCACCTGGCTGGTCATACTCAAACAGGCGTAGGTTCTCAATGAGTTCAATAAGCCGGTCGGCGTACGTAGGCGAAGTGGCATAGCCGGCTGTCTGCAGACCACGTGCCCAGGCGCGGTAGTCGGTGGGGTCTAGGTTAAATAAGAACCCATAGCGCGCTGCTTTGCGCGGGTCGCGGATGAACTCACTATGGTCAACAAAGCTTTCTTCGGGCCGTTCGTAGCGCCTAAAACACGACTCGATGAGTTTACCGCTGGCGTCGCGATCATCGTCTTTCTTGTGATAAGTGCGGCCCGTCCAGTTACCCGAGCACTTGATGCCGAAGTGATTGTTGGCATTCACCGCCAGTTCGCTGCGCCCCGAGCCGCTCTCCAGAATGCCTTGGGCCAGCGTGATGGAGGCCGGAATACCGGTGCGCTGCATTTCCGCAATGGCGATATCCTTGTAGCGCTGCACGTATTCGAGTTGGACGTTGCCCCCAGACGTGGCAGCCGCCCGAGGTTCAGTCGAACGCAGCGGGCGTTCAGGTGCACTTGGCTTGGTGCTTTTGCAGCCCAGCCAAACGAGCAAAGGGAACAAGAGCCAAAGCAAACGCATATATCTCATCGTCATCGCGGCCAATGTAGGTGTGTTTTAGGTTACAAAGTGATGCAAAGATGCGAGGTTTGTTAACAACGCCATTCAGCGAATGCGCAGTGTCTGCCCAGGGCGAATGGTGTCGCTCACGCCCGGATTGAGCTGGCGCAGTCGCTCCACACTGGTTTGGTAGCGGCGAGCAATGCTGCTCAACGTGTCGCCAGGGCTAACGGTATGATGGGTTTCCACTTCACCCGTTTGCATGTTGATCGTAACGGGCGGCGTTGGTGCCGGCAAGTTCGCCAGGGCCTCTCTAGCGGGTATGGGGGTTGCTATTGGCTCGGCAGGCAACATCTCCACAACAAGAGACGGGGGCGCTGAAGAAGGGGAACTGTCGCGTCTGACCGGCAAGCCCTTGACTACCAGCCCCGGTTTGGCGGGTGGCTTCAGATTAACCAGCGTATTGGCAGGTAGCGGAGCATCGGGTGGGCATGCGTTGTATTGCTGCAGCGTTTGAAGCCGGACGCCATAGCGCTGAGCAATGTGCCGCAGCGTCTGATCTTTAGTGGCCCGATGCACGACAGGCACCTCTGCTCCAAGACTGATGCCTTTAGGCTCTACGAACACGGCGTCGCCCACCTGCAAAGGAGTGTCCAACGCATAGAGGCTGTCGTTGAACACTACCAAAGAGTCGGCCGCCAGCTGGTACAGCTGGGCGATGCTGCGCAGCGTCTCGCCTTTGCGCGCTTGCACCATGCGCGCGCCGTTGACCACCGCTGTACGCCTAAAGGCTATCCGACCCTCGCGAACCTGGCGATCGTATTCGTAGAGGCGGTGGTGTTCGATGTAAAAAATTAGCCGGTCCGCGTAATGACTTACAGGCGAATAACCAGCCTTTTGCAGCCCTTGCGCCCAACTTTTATAGTCTAATGGGTCTAATTCGAACAGGAAACCGTAGCGGTCTCTCTTTTCGGGAAGCAGCAAGAAGGCGCTGTGATCGGCATAAGAGGCAATAACGTGAGGGTACTTGCGAAAACACGACAGCACGGGCCGACCCTTAGCGTCCACCTCATCGTCGTTTTTGGCGTAGGTTGCTCCATTCCAGTTCTTGCCGCATTTCAAGCCAAAGTGATTGCTGGCACTCTGAGCCAGTTCACTAGTGCCGGCGCGTGTTTCTAAAAGCGCCTGAGCCAACTTAATACTGGCCGGCACACCACTGTGCTCCATTTCCTCCATGGCAAGATCGCAGTAGCGCAGGATGTATGCCCGGCGCAACGAGTCTATTTCTGCGTCCAATTTTGTTTGAGCAAACAGCAGTACAGGGGCTAGCCCGCCCAAAAATGTAGAGGTAAGCCAACGGTTCATCGCTACTTTTACTTTTATCGTTTTGTAATCGGCCTAAATACGCAAGCGAAGGTAAAACGTTTCTACGGGTCGTTCAGGCGTTGAGCCAATACACCGCCTTTAGCACGAACGTGCGGTTTATGGGCGAGAGGAAACGCACTTGTGTGTTGGCAATGGGCTGGGCAAAGGAGTTGTCGGTGTACACCAAAAAGACATCGGACACCGGAGCGAAGCGCCATTGCAGGCGAGCGTTGATGTTAAAGTTGTTGGCTTGCGTGTTCCACTGAAAGAAGGTGCTGACAAAGAGGTTGCGCGAGAAGGCCAGCTCGGCGCGCGGCCCTACGATCCAAACATCAGCGCGGGCGTAGGGGGCAGGCAAGCGAATGCGGTTGTAGTTGTAGCTGAGGGCAAACGTTCCGTAGGGCTGCCAGCGATAGCGCACTTCACCCGACACCGACTGAGCATGGCCGTTGAAAAACTGGCCGGCCAATACCTCCACCCACCCCTGCAGGTCGTAGGTTAGGCTGCTGCTGAAGTTGAGGCCACCTCGATAGTAAGTGTAGCCGCGCCCACTGGGCAGGGGTTGTGTGCCCGGCCGATATAGGTTGGTGGGGTCGAAATTTTCAAATAAAAAGGTATAGACGTTGGCCAAGTAAATGCCCGCTTCGGCTTGATTCCGAAACGTCACTCGGGCAGCTAGGTTGACCTCGCGGTCGGTGGGTTGCCAAAAAAGAGAATAGGTGAATTCGCCGTTGAGGCGCACTGCCCAGTTGTTGATTTTTCCTTGTTGAGGGTAAAAGATAAGCGTACTGCCCGGGAAGAAACTTTGGTAGCCTTTTCGGGGCACAAAGCCAGCGTCAGCGGTATAAAACGAGTCCACAAGAATGTACCCCAGGCGGGCGTTAAAATGGCGGTCGAAGTATCCGAGGAATTGAGCAGCGGTGTGGCCGCGTCGGCGAGGGTCGGGCGAAAAAGAGCGGTGGTAGTACCACTCGCCCTCCCAGCGGTTGTCGGCGCTGTAGAGGTTGTACTCTACACCAGCCACTCGGTTCCAGGGCTGAATACCCGCCCGTTGAGTTTCTGACAACGCCCCTACGAAGTTTTCTTTATTGACCAAAACGGCGCTCAGGGCGCTGCGGCTAAATACTTTGCGCTGTACTGTGGCCACGGTGAAATTGGCGGCAGGCAAGACGCGCGCAGAGTCCCACATAACGCGCGCCGTTTGCATATTGAGTAAGCCGATGCGCCAGTCGTCGGTGAGTTTACCGCTCAGACGCGCACCGGCGAGGATGGGCACGTTTTCGTTGAAGCCGGTAGCGGGGTTGCGTGCCAGCCCGATGCGCCGCGAGAAGAAAGGACGCGTACTGGGAAAGCCAAACATCGCAAACAAGTCGCGGTTTTCTAAGAAAAACTGCCGGCGCTCAGGAAAGAAGAGCTCGAAACGACTGAGGTTAACGACCTGTCGGTCCACTTCCACTTGCGAGAAGTCAGGGTTAAACGTCAGGTCTAAGTTGAGGGAAGGCGTGATACCGATCTTGGCGTCGGCCCCCAAGCCGTAAGTACTGCGGCGCAGGCGCTCAGTAACACTCATGTCGGGCAGCTGGCGGCGGAAGTCGGCCCCGTGGCGCGCCGTAACGTAGGGAATGACGGCGGCATTCAGGCCAGGCGGAGGCGGAGGCTTCTGCCAGTGAAGCGGTCGAGTAAAGGCTAAGTTGTTGGGTCCATATTGCCTTGGCACCGGATACCAGGAGCTGACCTCCCAGTTTTTCAGTCGCGCGCGCACAAAATTGATGGCCCAAACATTGGAGCCTTCCATGCGCGAATAGCGCAGGGTTTTGAACGGGATGGCCATTTCGGCTACCCAGTGATCGTCGTGGTTCGCTACAGCAGAGCTCCAGCGGTTATCCCAATCGAGCGAAAGCGTCGCGCCGTTGTCTATGAGTGCTTCGCGCTGCACGTTGAGCGGGCTGACACCAAAGAGGAAGCCGTTCAGCCCGTCGCGCGAGGGGCTAATGAGCACATTGATGACGTCGCTGGTAGCGTTCGAAAAATCGCGTTTAAGCGAGGGAACGGTGTAATCCGTGCGCGCCTGCCAACAGACGATGCCCACATACAGAAAGCGGTCGTCAAACGTCAGCCGCACCTCCGTGCGCGCATCGGCCAATACGGTATCTGTCGGAAATTGCTGAGTGAAATCGACAGCAACGTCGGCTTCCGCCCAGGCGGCTTCGTCCAAGCGCCCATCCACCAGAATGGGCACAGAGGCCTTGCGGATGCACAGGCCATCTGACACTTGCCCGGAGACCCTGCGCACTTCGTTGGAACGTGCACAACCAGCAAGCGCTGCTGTCTGGCCAAGAAGCCACAGGGATTGACCCGTCAGCCAAAGTAGGAGAAAGACAGTTCGATACATCTCAAGTGCAAAAGTGCTTACGATGCCTCGAAGGTCACCCTTGTGAATGTACTAGCAGCCGCTAAATATCGCCGTACGAAGCCCTGTACTCTACAATCTCCTTTTGGGCCGAACCAGCGCCCTGTTTTGCTGTTACAATGCCCGTGCACGCAAGCACCGAGCTGCTCACCCTTTGCCAAACATTTTCTCGCTATGAAGCGCCGCGCTATCGTCTGGTTCCGACAAGATTTACGCTTACACGACAACGAAGCCATCACTACCGCCCTGCGCATGGCCGATGAGGTCATTCCCGTATACGTCTTTGACGAGCGCGTGTTTATGGGCAAAACGCGCTTTGGTTTTCCGAAAACGGGCAAGTTCAGAGCCAAATTCATTTTGGAAAGCGTGGCTGACCTTCGGCAGAACCTCCGACGTATGGGTTCCGACTTGTTGGTGCGCGTGGGCAAACCCGAATACATCGTCTCCGAACTGGCCCAACAGCTTAAAGTTTCGTGGGTGTTGTGCAATCGCGAGCGTACGCACGAGGAAGAGCTGGTGCAAGACGCCCTGGAGCGCAAGCTGTGGTCATTTGGCGTAGAGCTCCTCTACACCCGCGGCAAAATGCTCTACCATACGCAGGATTTGCCTGTGCCGGTGCACCACACGCCCGATATCTTCACTCAGTTTCGAAAGGAAAACGAACACATTACACCCATTCGCGCGCCGTTTCCAACGCCCACGGCGCTTCCTCCCTTGCCGGCAGGGTTGGAAACAGGAGCCTTGCCCACCCTGACGGATTTTGGCCACGAGCCTTTTGAGCCAGACCCGCGCGCCGTCCTGCCCTTCAAAGGCGGAGAGACGGAAGGATTGGCCCGCCTGCGTCACTATTTATGGGAAACTGATGCTGTGGCCCGCTACAAAGAAACGCGCAATGGGCTTATTGGTCCCAACTACTCCTCTAAGTTCTCCCCCTGGCTGGCTGCAGGGTGTTTATCGCCCAAGTTTATCTACCACGAACTAAAACGGTACGAACACGAGCGCGTGAGCAATGAGAGCACTTACTGGCTGTTCTTCGAATTGCTGTGGCGCGACTTTTTCCGCCTAATGGGCAAAAAGTATCGCAACCGCATCTTCCTCAAAGGCGGTCCGCAAAACAAGCCCATGCCACACTTGAAAAACGACTGGGAAAAATTCCAACTTTGGGCTGAAGGCCGCACGGGCGTGCCGTTCATTGATGCCAATATGCGCGAACTAAATGCCACCGGCTGGATGAGCAATCGCGGGCGTCAAAACGTTGCCTCCTTCTTAGTGCGCGACCTAAAAGTCAACTGGCAGATGGGTGCCGAGTACTTCGAATCTTTGCTGCTCGACTATGACCCCTGCTCCAATTGGGGCAACTGGAACTACGTGGCCGGCGTGGGCAGTGACCCGCGCGAAGACCGCTATTTCAACATCCTCACCCAAGCGCGCCACTACGATCCTGATGGCGACTATGTTCGCTTGTGGTGTCCTGAGCTGCGCCAAGTGCCTCGCGAAAAAGTGCACCGCCCCGACTTGCTCAACGCCAGCGAACGCCTGCAATTAGGCGTCAATGGCTACCCCAAAGCGGTGGTGCGCATCGAAAAATGGGCGCGCTCCTGAAGCAAAAGGCTAAACCCGCTCAAGTGCGATATCTTTGCCGCTAACCGATGCGCCACAGCATCGAAGCGCAACCACCATGCAGATACGATATTTGTTAGGGGGAGCTTTGCTTTTCGTCTTTGCTGCCTGCTCCGATGAACGCGAGCCTACACCTGCCTACTTGCGCGTAGAACCTTTCGCTGTAGAAGCCTTGGGCGGTGCCGAATGGCAAAACATCACCGAAGCCTGGGTGTACGTTAACAACGTATTTTTGGGTGGCTATCCCCTTCCAGCCTTGGTACCAGTACTGGCTGAAGACACTTGTCAGGTGCTGGTCTTTCCCGGAGTGAAAGAAAACGGTCAGCGGCTCACGCCTTCTGTGTATCCTATGATGCAGCGCCACGAAGGCAAAATCGTGCTGACCGCTGCGCAAACGACCTCCCTAAAACCCACGACGCGCTACCTGAGCGAACTGCGATTCCCGTGGTCTATCGAGCGAGGCACTTTCGACGCTGGCGTTATCGTGCTTCAAGATCGCGACGACAACCCGAACACAGGCTTCGAACTCGTTACAGAGGACGCCTTTGCTGGGCGCTCCGTGCGCATGCGCGCAGACACTGCCAACCGGCTCAACGACGTAGCCACCGAACCCGTAGAGGGACTGCCCACCACTAGCGCCCGCCAGACCTGGCTCGAACTCCACCGCAAAAACGACGTGCCCTTTGAGCTGTGGCTGTTGGCCGACGACGGCCCCGGCACTACAGAATACAGCACCTCTGTCTTTTTATTTAATCCTACCGACACCTGGCGAAAAATTTATCTCAACCTGACCGAACCGCTCACTCGCTTGGGCGAGCGCAAACGACATCGCTTATTTTTTCGCCTTGCCCACAGGCCCAATAACACCGGACAATTTGAAAAAGCCGTTGGCACTGTGCTGTTCGACAACCTCCGACTGATGCACTTCTGAGGAAAGGCAAAGAGTGAAAAAGCACTGACAACCTAACGGCTCTTGCCCCTATCAACTAAAAACCTCGACAATCTAGCTGATCGACTTGTACCGAAAGGTCTGAACCCATTGTTCACATAAGTAAAACCCTACGCTCCTTGTCGCGCCGAATCCGCCAACGCGATACCCGATGGTACGCCGCTGCCGACTTCTTAATGGCCATGCTGGCCTGGGTGCTGTTTTTCTTTTATCGAAAAAAAAACGAGGGTGTACCCTTAGACGAAGCCGTCCTCCAGGATCCTAACCTCTGGAGGGGTGCCGTCGTCATCCCAGTCGGCTGGCTACTCTTGTACGCCATCTTCGACCATTACTCGCCCGACATCTATCGCATGTCGCGCACCACCACCCTCGCCCGCACCCTCATTGCCTCCTTCATCGGCGTGCTGGCACTCTTTTTTACCCTCATCCTCGACGATGTGGTGCGAGACTCGCGCACTTATGCCCAGTCATTCACCGCATTGTTGAGCGGACATTTCTTACTGACGGCTACCATGCGCATGGTCTTACTCACCCGCGCGCACCGCCGCATCCAGAGCGGAAAAGTGGCTTTCAATACGCTCCTTGTCGGGGCAAACCAAAACGCCGTCGAACTCTACAAAGACATCACAGGGCGCCCAAAAAGCATCGGCTACCGATTTGTCGGCTATGTAGACACTCGAACCAACGGCATCGACGCGCCGCTGGCTCAATACCTACCTCAACTCGGAACACTCGACCAACTGGCCGAGGTCATCCGCATCTATGAGGTGGAAGACGTCATTATTGCCATCGAAACCAGCGAGCACAATCTGGTGCGCCGCATCCTGGATACTCTCTTCGACTTCAACCGCCGGGTGTTCGTCAAAATCATTCCCGACATGTACGATATCCTGCTCGGTTCGGTCAAAATGACCCACGTCTATGGCGCAGTGCTCATTGAGATACGCCAGGAGCTCATGCCGCGCTGGCAGCGCATTTTAAAACGGATTATCGACGTAGCGGTCAGCCTAGCGATGCTCACGCTATTGTCGCCGCTACTGCTCTACATCGCCTTGCGCGTGCGCCTCTCCTCGCCTGGCCCCATTCTCTTCCGTCAAGAGCGCATCGGCCTACACGGACGGCCTTTTTTCTTGTACAAGTTCCGCTCGATGTATGTAGATGCCGAAAAAAATGGCCCTCAGCTGTCGCAAGAAAACGACCCGCGCTGCACTCCCTGGGGGGCCATCATGCGCAAATGGCGCTTAGACGAATTGCCTAATTTTTGGAATGTCTTGCGCGGAGACATGTCGCTCGTTGGCCCGCGCCCCGAAAGGCAGCATTTCATCGACCAAATCCTCAAACACAACCCTCACTACCGCCACTTGCTCAAAGTGCGCCCAGGCATCACCTCGTGGGGGCAGGTCAAATACGGATACGCTTCCTCGGTGGACGAAATGCTCCAACGCCTCAAATTCGACTTGCTGTACATTGAAAACATGTCGCTGGCGCTCGACTTTAAGATCCTGTTCTACACGGTGCTGGTGCTCTTGCAAGGGCGAGGCAAGTAGCGCCTCAGATGATTGGGTTTAAAACCCCGCACCCCAAGGAAACGGAGGAAACCCTATATTACCATAAAAATGCGTGAATGCCGATTTTTACCTCCTGAAAAACAGCACGAGCGATGGAGCTGACGCTATTCAAGGACATATCGCGCGCACTAAGCCCGGAGTTGCCCTCCAATTTGGGCACAATGGACCAGCACTTGGACTTCATCCTGCCCAAAGTGATTCCCTTCGGAGAAGACCTGAGCGAGGGAGGGTTTTGGCTGGGCAAGCGCTGGAAAGAGGTGCGCGACGATGAAGGTTTTCACGAAGCCATCTTACACATATTCAATGCCGGCGGCGAATACCTACTGTCGTTAGACGGCAACGTGCTGAAAGGGAGCTGGAAACAACTGGGCGCGAGCAACTCGCTCATTTTAGAGCTGGCCGGAAAAAGCGAGCTGTTCGACCTGCGCTTTTTAAACTCTGATTTTTTGGTGTTGACCAAACACGGCGACCAAGCGCGAAAAGGGCAACGCAAGTACTTCTTCTTAGTGCACGAGCCGGCTACGCGCGGCCCTCAGGGGGAAATCGACTGGCGCAACCTGATGGAAAAGATGTTTAACATTTGGCGCGAGAACAGCATCGGCCTGGGCAGCTGGGCACTCCTGTTTATCTTCATCTTCATCATTTTGTACTTATCTTTTTCAAGATGACATTAGTAGACTGGGTGGTGCTAGTGCTGGCGCTGGCAGGGGTGGTTGTTTACGGCATTTGGAAGAGCCGCCATATTGAGAGTAGCAAGGACTTTTTAGCCGGTAAGCGCGACCTGCCGTGGTGGACGATTGGGCTGAGCATCATGGCTACCCAAGCCAGCGCCATCACTTTCTTGAGCACTCCCGGCCAAGGTTTTGCCGACGGTATGGAGTTCGCCCAATTCTACTTTGGCATGCCCATCGCCATGCTCATCCTGGTCACATTTGTGTTGCCGGTCTACTATCGGTTGCGCGTAACAACGGCCTACGAATACTTAGAGCACCGTTTTGATCGGCGCATGCGCACACTGACGGCCCTGCTGTTTCTCATCCAACGGGGGGTGGCCGCTGCCATCAGCATTTACGCACCGAGCATCATTCTGTGTGCAGTCTTCGGCTGGAATTTGGCCCTGACCAATGCGCTCATGGCCCTATTCGTCATCATTTACACCACCTCCGGCGGCAGTGCTGCCGTGAGCCGCACCCAAGAGCTGCAAATGAGCATCATGTTAGGTGGCCTCATCCTGGCTTTTATCATTGCGCTAAACAGTCTGCCCGAAGGCGTGGGCTTGCGTGAAGCCTGGGCAGTGGCTGGCGCTACGGGTAAGACACAGGTAATCGATTGGTCTTTCGATGTGCGCGACCGCTACAACTTGTGGTCGGGGCTGTTGGGTGCCACTTTTCTGTTCCTCTCCTATTTTGGTACAGACCAAAGCCAGGTGGGTCGCTATTTGTCGGGGAAGTCGCTGCGCGAAAGCCGGGTAGGGCTGCTGTTCAACGGCTTTGTCAAGATACCAATGCAGCTCTTGGTGTTGGGCGTGGGCGTCATGGTGTACGTATTTTTCCAATTCAACCCCGCACCGCTCTATTTCCACGAGGCCAACCGAGCCGCTGTGCGCACAACGCCCTACGAAGTGGCCTTCCGAGAGTTGGAAGCCCGCAACGACAGCCTTGCTCGCCTCAAACAAGCAGTACTGGGCAAAGCCGCTGCCGAGCTGAACGATGGCCAGCTGCCTCCTTTGCTGCGCACCCAATTGCAGCAATGGGATGCTGAGCGAAAAGCACTGCGCCAGCAAGCCGAAGCGCTCGTCAAACAAGCAAGCCCCGGTGCTGATCCTAAAGATAAGGACTTTGTCTTCATTCATTTCATCCTTCGCTATGTGCCCGTCGGCCTGACAGGCCTTATGCTGGCCATGATCTTTTGTGCTTCGTGGAGCACCACTGCTTCCGAATTGAGTGCCCTAACCGCTACTTCGGTATCCGATATCTACCGGCGCTCTATCGTTACGGACCGCGACGACACCCACTACTTCCGCGTTTCGCGCTGGTTCACCGTGGGCTGGGGCGTCTTCATTGTCCTCTTCGCCAGCTATGCCGACCTGTTTGAAAACCTCATCCAGGCGGTCAACATGATCGGCTCGGTCTTTTACGGAACTATTTTAGGCATTTTTTTCACGGCGTTCTTCGTCCCAACGGTCAGAGGAACGGCTGTTTTTTGGGCTGCTGTCGTCAGTCAGTGTGTCATCTTGACGCTTTTCCTTGCGGTAGACCGCGATGCGTATCTGTGGTATAACCCCCTGGGCTGCGGCTTGGTCATGGGCATCAGCTGGTTGTGGCAAATGATCCTGAACCGCGGCAGTGTTCGACAAGGACGTGCGGAGAAATAGGTGCCCCAAGCCAGCCGACTTGCCGCACTTCGCTGAGGGCATGCAGGGCGTTGGAGCATTCGAAAAAACGAAGGCCCGCCTTCTATTAGGCAGGCCTGGTTTGAAAAATTCCCGTATGTCGTCGAGAACGTCTTACGTCTCAAGTGGTTATCCACAGCGGCTAAGAGCCGCGTGGGAGTGTTCAATCTAAAAGGTCGAAGCGGTCGAGGTTCATAACTTTTGCCCAAGCAGCCACAAAATCGCGGACGAATTTTTCTTCGTTACCGGCGCTGGCGTACACTTCGGCCACGGCGCGCAGTTCGGCATTAGCGCCGAAGATGAGGTCAACTCGAGTAGCGCGCCATTTAGGCTGTCCGGTTTTGCGGTCGCGTCCCACGAAGGTTTCTCTCGTCTCGTCGGCAGGTGCCCAAGCGGTGCCCATGTCGAGCAGGTTGACGAAAAAGTCGTTGGTTAGGGCACCAGGCCGATGGGTGAGAATGCCGTAATCGGAGCCATCGTAGTTGGCGCCCAGGGCGCGCATGCCTCCGACGAGTACGGTCATTTCGGGTACGGTAAGCGTCAGGAGTTGGGCCTTGTCTACGAGGAAGTGCTCCGAAGCCAAATCGGAGGGTTCTTTGAGATAGTTCCGGAAACCATCGGCAAAGGGTTCCAGGTAGGCGAAAGCGTTCACATCTGTTTGCTCCTGCGAGGCATCGGTGCGGCCGGGGGTGAAGGGCACATCAACGTGGAAACCCGCATTTCGAGCGGCCTGCTCCACAGCGGCACAGCCCGCCAATACGATAAGGTCGGCCAAGGAGATTTTTTTGCCGTCTTTTTGTGTGCCGTTGAACTCGGCCTGGATTTGTTCGAGTACGGAGAGGACTTTAGCCAGCTGCTTAGGGTTGTTAGCTTCCCAGTTGCGCTGTGGCTCCAAGCGAATTCGCGCGCCATTGGCGCCGCCGCGCTTATCGGAGTCGCGGTAGGTAGAGGCCGAGGCCCAAGCCGTCAGCGCCAGTTCGGCCAACGAAAGACCAGAGGCGAGCACGCGCTTTTTGAGTTCGGCCACATCGTCGGCATTCACCAAGGGGTGATTTACGCGAGGCAGCGGGTCTTGCCACACAAAGTCTTCGGCAGGAACCTCTGGGCCGAGATAGCGGGCTTTTGGCCCCATATCGCGGTGGGTCAGCTTGAACCAAGCGCGGGCGAAGGCGTCGGCAAAGGCATCTGGGTTTTCGTAGAAACGCCTTGAGATTTTCTCGTACACGGGGTCGAAGCGCAGCGACAAATCCGTAGTCAACATGGTGGGCAGATGCTTTCGATTAGGGTCAAAAGCATCCGGGATGATAGGTTCAGCGTTTTTAGCTACCCACTGATAGGCGCCGGCGGGGCTTTTGGTCAGCTCCCACTCATATTCAAAAAGGTGCTTGAAGTAGTCATTGCTCCACTGGATGGGCGTGCGCGTCCAGGTTACTTCAGGGCCACCGGTGAGGGTGTCGGGGCCTTTACCCGACTTGTAGCGGCTCGTCCAGCCGAAGCCCATTTCTTCGATGGGAGCGCCCTCGGGTTCAGGGCCTATAAGACTTGGGTCGCCAGCACCATGAGCTTTACCGAAGGAATGTCCGCCAGCGATAAGGGCGACGGTTTCCTCGTCGTTCATACCCATACGCCCAAACGTTTCGCGGATGTCTTTTGCAGCAGCCACCGGGTCAGGGTTGCCGCCGGGGCCTTCCGGATTGACGTAGATGAGGCCCATCTGCACAGCAGCCAGTGGATTCTGCAACTGGCGATCGCCCCAGTAGCGTCGGTCATCGGCCAACCATTGGGTTTCGGCTCCCCAGTAAATGCTCTCATCGGGTTCCCAGGCGTCTTCCCGACCACCGCCGAAGCCAAACGGGCGGAAGCCCATGGACTCTAAGGCTACGTTGCCGGCCAAAATCATTAAGTCGGCCCAGGAGATGCGGTCGCCGTACTTTTGCTTAATGGGCCACAAAAGGCGGCGCGCCTTGTCTAAGTTGGTGTTATCGGGCCAGCTGTTCAACGGAGCAAAACGCTGATAACCACCGTTGGCACCACCGCGGCCGTCGCCCATGCGGTACGTGCCAGCGCTGTGCCAAGCCATGCGGATAAAAAACGGGCCGTAATGCCCAAAGTCGGCAGGCCACCACTCCTGAGAGTCCGTCATGAGCGCGTGCAAATCGCGCTTGAGCGCTTCGTAGTCCAAACTTTGGAAGGCTTTGCGATAGTTAAAACCTACACCTAAGGGATTGGAGCACGAGGAATGCTGCCGCAAAATATTCAATTTCAGCCTATTGGGCCACCAGTCTTGGTTGCTCGTGCCCACAGCGCTGGTAGGATGCGAAAAAGGGCATTTGCCGTTCTTACCTGAATTGCTCTGCATATTATTCTGTGCTTGTGATGGGTGAAAAAGGAGGTATCAACGTTTTCGAGGCGCGATTTTTTTAAGACAAGGGCAAAGCTAAAGCCGACAAACCTATAAATAAAAGCGATATTTTTTATTGGGCAATAGAGACCATCAATATCTTTGCTAAACAATTGCTCTACCCATCTGGGCCGGCTTCCTTCGGAGGCTTTGAGGGTGTACTTGATATTGATTGTGTTTGGCTCTTCGGACGGATGAATCTGCAACAATTAGAATATTTGGCCGCTTTGGACCTGCACCGGCATTTTGGCAAGGCTGCGGCGGAGTGTTTCGTCACCCAGCCAACGCTGAGTGCTATGGTGCAAAAGATTGAAGACGAGCTAGGGGTCAAGTTTTTTGACCGCAGTCGGCAGCCCATCGTACCCACAGAGGCTGGAGAGCGTTTGCTGCCTCAGGTGCGCGCAATTTTGCGGGAAGTTGAGCGCCTGCGCGAAATGGCGCGCGAGGAAGAGCACAGCCTCACCGGCGAGCTGCGCATAGGCATCATCCCTACCCTTTCGCCTTACTTGTTGCCGCTTTTTCTGCCGGATTTCATCCAGAAGTACCCGACGATTCACCTAAAAATTTCGGAGCGCTTGACCGACACGTTGATAGACAGCTTGCACAAAGGTCTTCTGGACGCAGCCATTTTGGCTACTCCGCTTAACGACGCGATGTTGCAGGAGAGCGTTCTTTTCTATGAGGCTTTTGTGGTCTATTCCAGCCACGATTATCCAAAAGAATATCTGCTTACGGAGGACATAGAGGCCGGCGAGTTGTGGTTGCTCGAAGAGGGCCACTGTTTTCGCTCGCAAATTTTGCGATTGTGCGAGCTGCGCGAGAGACAGCATCTGTCGGTGGAATATCAGGCGGGTAGTTTAGAGACGCTCAAGTACCTGGTAGACGCTCAACACGGCATCACGATTCTGCCTGAGCTGGCTTTGAGCACACTGACGCCAGCTCAGATGGCTAAAGTAAAGCGCTTTGCTGCGCCAGAGCCGGTGCGAGAGGTCAGCTTAGTTACCCATCGGCATGGGGTAAAAGAACGCCTATTGGCGGTGCTGCAGCAGGAGATTATCACCTACTTACCCGAGACCTGCCGCAACAGAAAGCCGACCCAAGCGCCAGTGGAGTGGCGCTATTAGGTCGTTCAATATCGCGAGTAATTGGGCGACTCTTTCGTAATGGTTACGTTGTGCGGATGGCTCTCGGCGACGCCAGCAGTGGTTATCTGGACGAACTGCGCTTTTTCTTGTAGTTCTCGAATGGTTCGCGCGCCACAATAGCCCATGCCCGCACGCAAGCCGCCGATGTATTGCATCATGACTTCTGCTGTTGTGCCTTTGAACGGCACGCGACCTTCAATGCCTTCGGGCACCAGTTTCTTAATGTCGTCTTCCACGTCTTGGAAGTAGCGGTCCTTGGAGCCTTCTTGCATAGCACCGAGGCTGCCCATGCCGCGGTAGGTTTTAAACTTGCGTCCGTCGTAGATGATGGTTTCGCCAGGGGCCTCTTCGACACCGGCAAAGAGCGAGCCGGCCATGATGGCGTCGGCTCCTGCAGCCAGCGCTTTTACAATATCACCCGTGTAGCGAATGCCACCATCGCCGATGACCGGAACGCCCGAGCCTTTAAGTGCCTCAGAGGCTGCGCATATGGCCGACAGCTGAGGCACGCCTACACCGGCCACGACGCGCGTGGTGCAAATGCTGCCTGGCCCCACGCCCACCTTAACAGCATCAGCACCAGCCTCCACAAGCGCTAAGGCACCTTCGCCAGTGGCCACATTACCGCCAATGACCTGTAAGTCGGGAAAAGCATCTTTTAGGCGCTTAATGGCCTCCAACACACCGCGCGAGTGGCCGTGTGCCGTATCTACCGCAACCACATCTACTCCAGCTCTCACCAGCGCTTCGACGCGCTCAAGCATATCGGACGTAACGCCTACGGCAGCGCCCACGACCAGTCGGCCTAAGGTGTCTTTGCAGGCATTGGGGTAGTGCTCACCTTTCATGATGTCTTTGTAGGTGATGAGGCCTACCAAACGGAAATCCTTATCTACTACAGGTAGTTTTTCGATCTTATGCTTTTGTAGAATGTCGCGCGCTTCGGCCAACGTAGTGCCCTTTGGAGCCGTAATCAGGTGCTGGCGGGTCATCAGCTCGTACACCGGGCGCGACAGGTCTTTTTCAAAGCGCAAATCGCGGTTGGTCAGGATACCTACTAGCCGGCCCTCGCCATCCACAATGGGTATACCTCCGATGCTGTAGCGCCGCATCAGCTGCAGTGCCTCTGATACAGACGCATTCGGATGCAGGGTGACGGGGTCGAGGATCATGCCCGCCTCCGAACGCTTTACCGCCCGCACCTGCTCGGCCTGATCGGAAATGCTCATATTTTTATGAATGATGCCAATACCGCCTTGGCGCGCCATGGCAATAGCCATCTGCTTCTCGGTAACCGTGTCCATGGCCGCAGACACTATGGGCACATTGAGGCGAAGAATGCGGGTCAGTTGAGAGGTAATATCCACCTCGCGAGGTAATACTTCACTGTAGGCGGGTACCAGCAGGACGTCGTCGAACGTCAGCGATAAACCCAGAAACTTGGAAGGAGCAATCTTGGATACCATGCGCAAAGGTCGCTTTTTTCTGGGAAACTGTTGATAACTGTGCCGACATACTTTCTTTTTTGGAGCTTCCCAACACTTGAGGCCTCCTACCTTAGCTCAGCCTCTTTGAGGCAGCAAGTAAAGCATACACCTATGCTCTCCGTTCAGTCCGACACCTATTTTATGCAGCAAGCACTGGCTGAAGCGCATCGCGCCTACGAGAGCGGAGAGGTACCTGTAGGCGCGGTAGTGGTGAGCGAAGGATACATCATTGCGCGGGCACACAACCAAACAGAGCAATTGGTCGACGTTACAGCACACGCTGAAATACTCGCCCTAACGGCGGCCTCGAATCATCTGGGCGGCAAATACTTAAGCGGATGTACGCTGTACGTAACGCTAGAACCGTGCGTCATGTGCGCCGGCGCGCTGGCGTGGGCACAGCTGGGCCGATTGGTATATGCGGCCTCTGACGACAAGCGGGGCTTTATGGGCTACGGAGGGAAAAAGCTGCTCCACCCGAAGACTAAAATAGAAATGGGCGTTTTGGAAGCAGAAGCCATGCAATTGCTGAAGGCATTCTTCCGAAGCAAGCGCCTCTAAACAGCAAACGCTGCGAGGACATGGCACTCCTCTCAATAAGGCCTTCGCCTCGAGTGATGTTTGTCTACAAGTGAAGGCAACAGCCCGTGTTTTGACGCGACAACAGCGCTGCTTGCCTACAGGCGCTAAACGACGATGTTGACGATGCGCCCCGGTACGACGATGATTTTCTTTACGCTGCCATTGCCTACGTAGCGCAGTACAAAGTCTTGCTGAAGAGCAGTCCGCTCAATTTCCTCCCGACTAGCCCGGGCATCCACTTCGATGTTGCCGCGGTGTTTGCCGTTGATCTGCACCGGATAGACAACCCTGTCGGTTTCGAGGTGACGCTCGTCCCAAGCGGGCCAGGGGGCATCGCAGACGGTTGTTTCGTGGCCAAGGCGATGCCAGAGCTCCTCCGCTAAGTGTGGCGCAAAGGGAGCGAGCAGAACGACTAAAGGTTCTAAGATCGCCTTCTTGTGGCATTTAAGGGCGCGCAGTTCATTGGTCAGAGTCATGAAGTGGCTAACGCAGGTATTGAGCGAAAAGCGATTGAGGTCCTCCGTAATCTTCTTAATGGCGCTATGTAGAGCGCACAGCTCTTGTCGAGAGGGGTCTACGTCTTGCACAAGCCAGATATTGCCTTGACCCACATAGAGGCTCCACAGGCGCTTGAGGAAGCCCTGCACGCCGGTAATGCCTTTAGTGTCCCAGGGTTTGCTGGCCTCAACAGGACCGAGGAACATTTCGTACATCCGAAAACAGTCGGCGCCATATTGTTCGATGACCTCGTCAGGGTTAACGACGTTATACTTCGACTTCGACATTTTTTCGATTTCGTACGTGCAGCGGAATTGGCCGTCGGGGCCAACTTTGAATTTAGCCTTTTGAAACATAGGGCGTTCGCAAGCCCGTGCAACATCGAGCACATCGTCCTCAACCAGAGAGATATCTACGTGCAGACGGCTGAAGCACTCGGGCGAGTACTTAGCCGTGAGTTCGAAAGAGACGAACAACTGCTCCACTTCCGGAACGGTCCGACTCATGAAGAACGGCTCGCGACTTTCCAGCGCTTGTTGTATTCTTTGAGCTATTTTTTCAGGAGAGTTGATGTCTGCGGCCAATTCTTCGGTAAAAAGCACGAGTAAGCGTTTGCCATCGGCTTCGGCAGCCTGACACACGCTCTCGATTTTATCGCTCTTTTTCCAGGAGACGACCTCGATGGCTAAGTCGTTGCTGGCAAAGGCGAAGTCATAAGTGAAGGATTCCTCCGCCCGATTTTTGGGGATATGCATCGGGCCAAAGTTATCGAGGTAAGGCTTGAGCACTTTGACCCAGAGGTATTCCTCGTAGAAAGATTCCTTAGCGCGAAAGGCGATGCTGGAACGGCCCTGTATCATTCCCTGGTTGATGAGTTTTTTGGCGAACTCACGCTCAGGCACCAGGCCAAGATCGTAAAGGAAGTGGTTCCAGAATCGACTGTAAAGCAAATGCCCCACGGCGTGCTCGGGGCCGCCGATATACCAATCTACGCAGCGCCAGTAGTGAAGGGCTTCGCGGCCACAGAAAGCCTCGTCGTTGTGAGGGTCCATGTAGCGATACCAATACCAGGAGGAGCCAGCCCAACCGGGCATAGTGCTGTACTCGTATTCATAGGCTTCGTTAGGCGTAGGCCGATAGCGCCAGTGTTGTGCGCGGGCCAAGGGCGGCTCACCGGTTTCGGTGGGCAGGTACTTGTCTATTTCGGGCAGTACCAGCGGCAGTTCGCTCTCGGGCAGCAGATAGGGCACGCCATCCTTCCAATAGACGGGAAACGGCTCGCCCCAGTAGCGTTGGCGGCTGAAGATGGCGTTGCGAATTTTATACTGAATTCGGGCTTTGCCCAAACCTTTTTCTTCCAGCCACCGGAGAAGTTTGGGTACGGCTTCCTCGTAGGTCAGACCATTGATGATGCCGGAGTTGATGTATCGCCCTTCTTTGGTGGGGTCGGCGGCTTGGTCGAGGTTTTTTTGACTGTCTAAGATCGGCACGATGGGCAAGCCAAAGGCCTTAGCAAAGTTCCAGTCGCGCTGGTCGCCGCTGGGCACCGCCATAATGGCGCCAGTGCCGTATCCGGCCAGCACGTAGTCGGCTACATAAATGGGAATGGCATTTCCACTGAAGGGATTGATGGCAAAGGCGCCAGTGTTGACACCAGTAACGCGCTTGACCTCTGAGATGCGCTCACGCTCGGAACGCGAGGCAGCCCATTTGACGTACCCCTGCACTTCGCTCCATTGTGCTGGGGTGGTGATGGCGGAGACGAGTTCGTGCTCAGGCGCTAACACCATGAAGGTGGCGCCATAAATAGTATCTATGCGCGTGGTAAAGACCTCCACAAACCGCCCAGAATGCCCTTCCACGGGAAATCGGACAAGGGCACCCTGTGAGCGACCGATCCAGTTGCGCTGCTGATCTTTGATGGCTTCGGGCCAGTCTATCTCTTCCAATCCTCGAAGCAAGCGCTCGGCGTAAGCGGTAATGCGCATGCTCCACTGTTTCATCCGCCTGCGCTCTACCGGATAGCCACCGCGCTCGCTGACGCCGTCCTTGACTTCGTCGTTAGAGAGCACTGTGCCCAGCGCCGGACACCAATTGACAAAGGATTCCTCTGGGAACGTCAAGCGGTACTGCAGCAAGAACAGCTGTTTTTCTTTTTCAGAGAAGCGATGCCACTCTTGCGCTGTAATGAGAGGAGTATCGGCGTTGCAAGCGGCGCGAACGCGCGCATTACCTTCTTTTTCGAGGCGCTCGACCAATGCTGTTATGGGTAGTGCTTTATCGGCGTCGTAGTCATAGTAGTGTTCGAACAGCAGGGTAAAGATCCACTGTGTCCATCGGTAGTACTTGGGGTCGCAGGTGCGAATTTCTCGGCTCCAATCGAAGCTCAACCCGATATTTTCCATTTGTTGGCGATAGCGCCGAATGTTCTCTTCGGTCGAGACTGCCGGGTGAATGCCCATTTCGATGGCGTACTGTTCGGCAGGCAGCCCAAAAGCGTCGAAGCCCATGGGGTTGAGCACGTTGAAGCCGCATTGGCGTTTATATCGCGCGATGATATCACTGGCGATGTAGCCCAAAGGATGTCCAACGTGTAACCCAGCTCCGGAGGGATAGGGGAACATGTTGAGGATGTAGAATTTAGGCTTATCGGAGGTTTCGACCACTCGATAGACTTGGTGTTTTTTCCACCAGTCGCTCCATCTTTTTTCGATTGTGCGCGGTTCGTATTCCATTTCCTAAAGGTCGGTGTACAGGTGTTTACAAGGTCTCAGAAAAAGCATTTGGCTATGCTACTTGCCTCGGGTAGCGATCGGCTTCCCGAGTGGGAGGATAAAAACAGCAAAAGTTGTGTGAATAGGTTATAGCTCAAGCGTTTAGCATGACCGGCATAATGAGCATTAGGATTTCGCGGTCTGCATTGGCCTCTTCCACCGGCGTTAGAATGCCGGCTCGCGAGGGCGTAGACAGTTCCATTCGAACTTCTTCGGAGTCGAGGACGCCGAGCATTTCCACCAAAAACTTAGCGTTAAAGGCAATGCGGATAGGCATTCCCTCGTAAGAACAAGCCATTTGCTCGGTGGCCTCGTTGGAGAAGTCCAGGTCCTGAGCGGAAATGGTCAGGTGAGTATGGGAAAGGTCCAGGACGACCTGGTTGGTTGTTTTATTAGCGAAGATAGCGATGCGCTTAAGCGAGTTTTGAAAGTCGGTGCGCTGGACGATGAGGCGGTTGGGGTTGTCCACAGGTATGACGGCGTTGTAGTCGGGGTAACGAGCATCAATGAGCCGACATACCAAATGGATGTTATCGAAAGTAAAGAAGGCATTGGCCCGATTGAAGGCGATTTTGACGGTAGCGCCGGCCGGCAGCGTACTTTTCAACAAGTTGAGCGCTTTTTTGGGGACGATGAAAGAGGTAGCCACTTCGCCCATGAGATGAGGCGTAGTGAATTTAACGAGCCGATGCGCGTCGGTGGCCACACAGACGAGTTTGTTAAAATCCACCTGGAAGTATACACCTGTCATCGCAGGGCGCAGCTCATCATTCGACGTAGCAAAAGACGTCTTCGCGATAGCCTCCAGAAGATATTTGCTCTCAATTTTAACGGCATCTACGTTTTCGGGCTGCGGGATTTCTGGGAAGTGCGTCGCCTTCTCGCCGGCCACTTTGTATCGGCCATAAGAAGACGTGATCTCAATGGCCTGATTTTCGCTACTGATCGCAAACGTGATGGGTTGTTGAGGCAATGCCTTGAGGGTTTCCAGTAAGATTTTGGCCGGTGCCGCAATGGTAAAATCCTCGTCGGCCTGCACCTCTAAGGTGGTCGAAATGGTAGTTTCCAAATCGGTGGCGCAAATGGAGAGTTGTTTACCTTCTATCTGAAAGAGAAAGTTTTCCAAAATCGGCAACACCGGATTGGATCCCAAAGCGCCAGCGGCAACTTGAAGGTGACGCAGCAGGTCGGAAGAGGAAACACTAAACTTCATAGCGACAACGAGAATAGGGTGGATGGCTGCAAGAAGAGTAAAGGCACTACCGATAGCCTTTTGTGTAAGTTATGGCTCTGCCTCAGCATGCCCAGAAGCCTCGCTCGAGGAGAGCATATTTCAATTCGGGGCAAAAGTAACGACAGGTCTTGTCGTATGCGCGCAAAAAAACCGGTATTCGCGTAAAAAGAGAGCGCTTTACCTTTGGCTGCCTTCTTCGGTGCTCACAGAGCATGTCGGAAAGGCTAGCCGCGCCACCCGTTCTCTTCGTCTGTTGTGTGTATTATGAAGCCTCCGAACCGTCGTTCTTCGAAGCGAAGCGCCCCTCTCATTAGGCCCATTAGCCGCCTGCAGCTTCCTCGCCCTGAGGTGCTTCACTTAGACAATGGCATGCCGCTGTACGTGCTGCATTTCCCGGAGCGCGAGATCCTGAAAATTGAAGCAGTATATCGCGCTGGGCGGCCTCAAGAGTCGAAACCCTTGGTTGCACGCGCCACATCGCGCTTGGTGCGCGAAGGCACCCGCCAATACAGCGCTGCCGAATTGGCCGAACACTTCGACTTTTACGGCGCTGGGCTGAGCATTCCAGTCAGCTTAGATTTTAGCAGCTACGCCCTCTTTGGCCTTTACCGATACCGGCGCGAATTATTGCCGGTGTTTGCTGACATGCTGCACGAGCCAACTTTTCCAGAGGAAGAACTGGAAACCTTCAAGCGCAACAGCATCCAGGAACTGCTCATTGAACTCGATAAGCCCGAGGTGATCACTTATCGCTGTCTGACAGAGCGCATTTTCGGCGCCGAACACCCCTATGGGTATAACTCCTCTGTAGAGAGCTACGCCGCTTTGCAACGCGACGACTTGGTGCAATACTTTGAGCACTGGTTCACCCCCGCCAACGGCATGCTGATTGCCTGCGGCCAAATAGACGACGACGTCGTGCGCCTGCTCAACCAACTCTTTGGGCAAACACCTCCTAGGCCCACCCCTCCTCAACCAGTGTGGACAACAGCGGAGCACTCCCCTCAGTGGGTGCATTTGCCTCAACCCAATGCCCACCAAACGGCCATAAAAGTAGGGCGGCGCATGTTCAATCGACATCACCCCGACTACAACGCCTTCGTCGTGCTTAACATCGTGCTGGGCGGTTACTTCGGCTCCCGACTGATGGCCAACCTGCGCGAAAAACGCGGCCTAACTTACGGCGTCTACTCAAGCCTCGATGCCCTGGCTACAGATGGTTATTTCTACATCGCCACCGAAGTACATGAGCAAAAAGCCGGCTTGGCCCTGCGCGAAATCCTAGCCGAAATGCAGCGATTACAAATGGAACCCATCCCCGATGCCGAGCTGGAGATGGTGCGCAATTATCTGGCCGGCATGTTGCTTAACGGCATAGACGGCCCTCTAAATACCTCTGATTTGGTGCGCAGCTTGGTGGCAGAAGGGCTTTCGTTTGATGCTTTCGACAAACAAGTGCGCGCTTTACAAAGCGTAAATGCTCATGATCTGCAACAACTCGCTCAGCGCTATCTCAATCCACAGGATTACTGGGTGATTACTGCGGGAAGACGCCCCATTTCTCCGAGGAAAGGATGAAAAAATACCCAAGGTAGCGTTGTCGGCGCGCCGCGCAATCCGAAAAACGTGTGTAGTTTTGCGCGCCTTTCTACCGATAAGACGCCTTCTTAAGCCTTTAAATCGCTAATTACGTTGAGCCTTTTCAGATTTTTCAAGCAGGAACTGGCCGTTGACTTGGGCACGGCCAATACACTCATCATGATGGACGGCCAAGTGGTGGTAGATGAGCCTTCCATTGTTGCCATTGACCGACGCACGGGCCAGACGATAGCCGTAGGGCATCGGGCCATGCAGATGCACGAAAAAACCCACGAACATATCAAGACCGTTCGCCCGCTTAAAGACGGGGTTATCGCCGATTTCCAAGCAGCCGAAGCCATGATTGAGGGGATGATCCGCATGGTAGGCCGGCGCAACTCCTTCTTTAATCACCTCAAGATGGTCATCTGCATTCCCAGCGGCATTACTGAGGTAGAAAAACGCGCTGTGTTTGACTCAGCCGATCACGTAGACAGCAAAGAGACCTATCTTATCTACGAACCCATGGCTGCTGCGCTAGGCATCGGGCTAAATGTAGAGGAGCCGGTGGGTAATATGGTCATTGACATCGGCGGCGGCACGACGGAAATCGCTGTCATCGCCCTATCGGGCATCGTATGCGACCAATCCATCCGCATCGCCGGTGACGAAATGACCAACGACATCATCGACTACATGAAGCGCGAGCACAACATTCTCATTGGCGAGCGCACAGCCGAGCAGATAAAAATTCACGCCGGCTCAGCCCTAGAAGAATTGAGCAATCCGCCCGAAGACTATGCCATCAGCGGGCGCGACCTGATGACGGGCATCCCTAAGCAAATCCGCGTGAGCTATAAAGAAGTGGCGCGCGCGCTCAACGACAGCATCAGCAAAATAGAAGAGGCCGTACTTCGCGCTTTGGAAACAACACCTCCCGAGCTGGCCTCCGACATTTACAAAACCGGCCTCTACCTGACCGGCGGCGGTGCGCTCCTGCGCGGCTTAGACCAGCGACTGCACCAAAAAACCAAACTCAAGGTGCACGTAGCGGAAGACCCGCTGCGCGCAGTGGTGCGCGGAACCGGCCTAGCCCTAGAGCGTTCCGAACACTATTCCTTTCTCATCGATCGTAAGAGCGTCTGAACAAGCAGCACACGCCAGAGCAGAGAGGCTCTCCCTTTGGGCACAAACAATAACAGCCTCCCTGTTGAGGCTGTTGTTGTAAGCATCCTTGTTAAACGCCTATGTATTCCATCCTCCAGCTGTTTGCGCGCCATGGTGGCCTGATTACGCTGCTCATCACGCAGGTCGTCAGCTTCTACCTAATGACTTCGCAGAACGGCCCGCAACAGCAGATCACGCGCTCGAGCTGGAGCTGGTATTCCAATTGGGTCTTAGAGTGGCGCAATCGTTGGATGGACTACCTGTCGCTGCGCGACGAAAACATCCGCCTAAAGATGGAAAATGCGCGTCTGCACATGCAACTCATCAACCTGCACGCGTCCGAGGTGCCGGTACGCGACACCGTGCGCCGGCAAGAAGCTTTCGATAGCTTAGGCAAAAAATTGGTGCGGCCTGAATACGTGGTCATTAGCGCACGTGTAGTGGGCAATTCATTTAGCGGCCGCAACAACTGGCTCATCCTCAACCGCGGAGCCAAAGACGGCATACACCCTAACAGCGGCATCATCTCGCGTGCTGGGGTCGTGGGCATCGTACGCGAGGTGTCCGAGCACTTCTCTTTAGCCATGTCAGTGCTGCATCCGCAAACGAGGATCTCTGCTATGGTTAAAGGTTATCCCTTTTATGGCTCCTTATATTGGGACGGCAACGACCCTCGCTACTTGACCCTGTCGGACATTCCCTACCATTTACCTATTCGACGGGGCGATACCGTACAAGTGAGTAATTATTCGCTTCTCTTTCCGGAAGGCCACGTCGCCGGCATTGTCGACACAGCCTACCGACCTCAAGGCAGCAGCTTCCTCCACATACGCGTGCGGCCCACCCAACCGCCCGCCAGCGTGCGCGAAGTGTATGTGGTCACAAATCGATACGCAGAAGAACTGGAAAATTTGACCAGAGCCACGCAAGAGAAGCAATGAAGGGCAACTGGTTTTTTCCCAACTTATGGCGATTCCTATCGCTTTTGGCCGCACAAGGGCTGGTGCTGTCGGGTATCTCCTATAACACGGATGGGTATGTAAGCCTCTTGGTGTATCCGCTCTTTACCCTGTTGTTGCCCATCCTGATGCCCATTCCTCTGCTCATTTTGGCAGGCTTCTTCATGGGTCTTTTCGTGGATTTCTTCACCGGCACTTTAGGGCTACACGCGAGTGCAGGCGCTTTTTCGGCCTACGCAAGGGTAATCATTCTAGAGCGCTTCGCCCCTCAAGGAGGCTATACGGGCAAAGAACCTATTGCCTCTCCTGCGTATTTTGGGTGGCGCTGGTTTTTGAGTGTGTCGGGTATTTTTTTCGCCGTTCATCTGCTGTGGTATTTTTCGATGGCGTATTTTACGCCAGTTTATTTTCTGAGTAAGATATTGCCGCAAGCCACCCTCAGTTGGCTTTCGACAATGCCTGTAGTGGTAGTCTTGATGCGGTTGTTTTATCCTAAGAACTAAGGGCCACAAGGATGCTGGAAAAATTTCGCGAACGGCAACGCACCATTCAGATGGTCTTTCTCTTTAGCGCTTTTGTGCTACTGCTAAAGGCAGCCCAATTGCAGCTGTTCGACGATGCGCTCAGCCAACGCGCCGACGCCACTACCATTCATCGAATGACCATTTACCCGCCGCGCGGGTTAATCTTCGATCGCAACGACAGCCTTTTGGTGAGCAACAACGCGGTATACGACCTGATGGTAACGTACAACCAGATTAGCCCCCACATGGACACGCTCAAACTGTGTCGGCTGTTGGGCATTACGCGCCAAGACTTCGAGGCGGCACTAAGAAAGGACTGGAAAAGCGGCAAGTTCTCGCGGTCAGTACCGTTTGTCTTCTTAAAAAAAATATCTACTACTACCTATGCGCGCTTGCAAGAATGCCTTTATGAGTTTCCGGGATTCTTCGTGCAGGCGCGCAACATTCGGGCTTATCCTTACCACGCCGGTGCGCACGTACTGGGCTACATCAACGAAGTGGGCCAGCGCGACATTGAGCGCGGCGGAGGGGTCTACGTGTCGGGCGATTACATCGGCGCTACAGGCGTTGAGGCCTGCTACGAGGAGCGCCTACGCGGACGAAAAGGCTTCACTTTTCAGTTGAAAGATAACCTGGGCCGTATTGTAGGCCCTTATGCCGAAGGCAAGCTGGACACCGTACCCATTGGCGGCGACGACCTCATACTTTCCATCGATGCTCGCCTACAGCAATACGGAGAAGCCCTCATGGCTAACAAATCGGGGAGCATCGTGGCCATTGAACCCTCTACCGGTGAAATACTGGCCATGGTCAGCGCTCCCACTTACGACCCCAACGAGCTGGCCATGACCAACGACCGCGGCCCTGTGTTTCAGCGCCTGTACAGTGACCCGCTCAAGCCCTTCTTCGACCGCACCGTCATGGCCAAGTACCCTCCCGGCTCCATTTTCAAGACGGTAGTCTCGCTCATCGGCATGCAAGAGGGGACGCTCAACCCCAATGTCGGCCAAGGGTGCGGCGGCGGATACTTCTATGCCGGTCGCCTGTATAAATGCCATGGTCATGGCGCCATCAACAACGTCGTAGATGCCCTCGCCTACTCTTGCAATACTTACTACTTTAACGAGTTCCGCGACATCGTAGACAAATACGGCTTCAACAATCCTCACCAAGGTTTGGATAAGTTCTACCAATATTGCCAACAACTGGGCTTGGGCCGCCGCTTGGGCGTGGACTATCCCAACGAAAGCGCGGGCAATATCCCGGACTCCCGCTATTATGACCGTATTTACCCGAAGCGGTTGGGAGGCTGGCGCTCGCCCACCATCATGTCGCTGGGTATTGGACAAGGCGAAATTCAAATGACTACGCTGCAAATGGCCAATCTCGCCGCTTGCATCGCCAACCGCGGCTACTGGTACCCGCCGCACCTGGCCAAAGGCTTCAAGAACGGCGGCGATATTCCACAGCAGTATCGCCAGCGCCAAAACGTCGATATTGACCGCAAGTATTTCGAGCTCGTGGTAGAAGGTATGGCCCAATGCGTCAACCGCGGCACGGCGCGCTCTTGCGCCCTGCCGACCGTTCAAATTTGTGGAAAAACAGGCACCAGCCAAAACCCTCACGGTGACGACCACTCTGTCTTTTTTGCTTTTGCCCCTAAAGACAACCCGAAAATCGCCATCGCTGTGTACGTCGAAAATGCCGGTTGGGGGGCTTCTTATGCCGCTCCTATCGCTAGCCTCATGATTGAAAAATACCTCCACGATACCATTGCCCATGAGCGCAAGTTTCTCGAGGAGCGCATGATGAAGGCTAATCTCATTGAAAAATACCTTCAAAATCGCCGTCAAGCGGCCCTTAAGCCCCAGGCTCGCCCGGCCGCTCCAACCGTGCCTTCGCCCGACATCCCTACTGACGAACCTACCAGCCGATCGCCGGCTACCACGGCCGTGCAAAACGAACGCAAACGGCGCTAATGGAACCGCATCGCCCGCTGAGCGTTGCCTCAAAACTCGGGCGCGAGTGCCGACTTGAGGCCATCTACCTCTACCCTATTAAATCGCTGGGCGGCATCGCGCTGTCGGAAGCCAAACTCGAGCTGCGAGGGCTGCAGTACGATCGGCGCTGGATGCTCGTAGATGCCAATGGGCAGTTTGTCAGCCAGCGAGAATGCCCTGCTTTAGCCCAATTGGGCACCGACCTTCGCGAGGACAAACTCGCGGTCTTTGAAAAGCAGAACCCTCAGACCTGCCTCCACTTGCCCCTCCCCCCTCCCAAAGACCTTCCTCAGGGTACCGTGCAAGTGTGGGGCGACCGCTGTCGAGCCTGCCTCTATGGCGACGACACCAACGAGTGGTTCTCCGACTTTCTGAAAGCACGCGTGCGCTTAGCTTTTATGCCCGACCGCACTCTGCGCCGCGTCGACAGTCGCTACACCCCCACTCAGATGCCCGTTAGCTTTGCCGATGGCTTTCCGTACCTCATCGTAGGGCAAGCCTCGTTAGACGACCTAAACAGCCGCCTTCAGCAGCCCATACCGATGAGCCGCTTTCGGCCCAACTTTGTCTTTAGCGGCGGTCTTCCCTATGAAGAGGACACCTGGAAGCACTTCACCATTGGCCATGCCCAATTCTTAGCAGTCAAACCCTGTGCTCGTTGTGTTGTGATCACCACCGACCAAGACACTGGGACGCGCAGTGCCGAGCCGCTGCGAACCCTGGCGACTTATCGCCAAAAAGGCCGTCGCCTTCTCTTTGGGCAAAATGCCATCTGGTTGGGTGGAGAAAGCACCGTCGTTCACATTGGCATGTCGCTGACAAAAGAGGCTTAAGGCTACAGCGCTCTGCCGTCTTTTGGGTATCTATGTGCCAAATAAGGCAACTCATGGCAAAACCTCAACCACTCTTTGGCAAATCGCTGGCGGCAGGCGAAGCCCATGAGCGAGCACATCGGCTGTGGTCGCGGCGCGACTTTTTGGCCACCGCCGGCCTATTGGGTGCGGGCAGCTGGCTGCTAAGCGGCTTACCTGTGCGCGCCCTAAAGCCTTCGCCCTTAGCGGCCCACTCCAGCTGGAACGACAACGACCGCGCCTTAGTGCTCATCCGATTGGAGGGCGGCAATGACGGCCTAAATACCGTGGTCGAACGCGGAAACCACCACTACTACAACCTAAGGCCCAGTTTAGCCATTGCTGATGCAGACCTATGGCATCTCAGCCCCGAATACGGCATGCCTGCCGAAACCAGCAGCCTACAACCTCTGTGGGCAGAGGGTAAGATGAAAATCGTCTTTAACGTAGGCTATCCGGAGCCCAACCTCAGCCACTTCCGCTCCTCCGACATCATCTACTCGGCCAGTAATGCCGACGAAGTGGTGAAAACGGGTTGGATAGGCCGGTTTTTGGAAAACGAATACGCTGCTTTTCTAGAAGCGCCTCCTAACATCCCGCCCGCCTTGCAAATCGGCGTACAGTCCAATCTCTTGTTTCGGGCCGAAGAGGCTAACATGGCTTTGGTCGTCAGCAGCCCTCAAGAGTTTTACCAAATCGCTCAAACAGGCCAACTGTACTCTACAGCAGGCCTAACTAACTCGCTGCGCGACCGCGAACGCCTCTTCCTGTACCAAACGGCCAACGCTGCCTTCCGCTACGCCGAAACCATACAAAGAGCTTTTCACACCGGTAAAAACGAAGTGGATTATCCTCCACCCAGCGCCAACTCGCTGTCGGCACCCCTGTCTATTATCGCCCGCTTGCTCAAGGGCGGTATGGGTACTCGCATCTTCTTGGTAGACATTGCCGACTTCGACACCCACGTGCTTCAGCGCGCCAACCACCTCAACCTCTTGCACCAACTGGCCACCGCCGTGCGCGCTTTTTACGACGACCTGGCCTATGGCCAATCGGGCTTAGCGGAAAAAGTGCTCGCCATGACGTTCTCCGAATTTGGCCGAACCATCTATGAAAACGGCTCGCGCGGCACCGACCACGGCGCCGGCACCCACACCCTTCTCTTTGGCGGTGGCATAGGCAGCGGTTTTATGGGCGAATACCAAGACTTGAGCCAGCCAGACCCTATCTACGACCCACCGCATAGTGTAGACTTTCGCGACCTGTACGCTACGGTGCTTCAACACTGGCTTGGCAACCCGCCCGACTTGGTCCATTACGTTCTCCGCCGCAACAGCACGCCTCTGACCGGGTTGGTACCGCCCATACCGCCTGCACAAGGCGATAATGGCTGGAATGCTTTGCTGGGCCACAACCCGCACCCTACACAACCGGGCGCCTACGTCATCAAATTCGCCGTCCGACGGGGCAGTCTTGTGCGCCTGCAAATCCTCGATGCTGCCGGACACGTATTGCGCACCCTAATCAACGAATACAAAGCAGCGGGCAGCTACTCCCTCAGCTTCACCCCCGCCCAGTGGTACTTACCCGCAGGCCGCTATCGCTATCGCCTCATGGCTAATGGGCAAGTATTTGAGCGCAACTTAACGATACCTTAGCGCCTAACCACAGAGTAAATGGCCAACTTCGGCGCTAAGACCTGCTTCAAGCCATGTCTCCTCAACAACGCGTTTGGGATCACTTTCAACGCACCTACGGCCGGCCACCAACAGTGGTTGTGCGCTCACCAGGGCGCATCAACCTCATAGGCGAGCACACCGATTACAACGGTGGTCCAGTGCTACCCGCTGCTATTGACCGAGCCATCTGGATGGCGGCCGCTGCGCGCACCGACAGCCGTTGTCGAATGTGGGCATGCGATGTCGAGGAGACCTGCATCGTGGAGGGGAAACCCGCCGCCCCTGTAGTAAAACCCAACTGGGCCAATTACATCTTAGGTGTACTGACGACTATGGGTTGGCCTGGCGGTATGGACATCGTCTTTGGAGGCGACTTGCCCGTGGGCGCTGGTGTTTCGTCGTCGGCGGCGCTCGAAAATGCCGCAGCATTAGCTGCTGATGCATTATTCGATCTCGGCTACGCGCGCCTCGAATTGGTGCGCATCACTCATGCGGCCGAGAATCACTTCGTAGGCGTGCCTTGCGGCATCATGGACATGTTTGCCGGTATGATGGGCCGAAAAGACGCTTTCATCCAGTTGAATTGCCGGGCATTGACTTGGTCCTACTTGCCTTTTGAAGCGCCCGACCACACTTGGGTGTTGTGCCATTCAGGAGTGGAGCGGCGCTTAGCCACCTCCGAATACAGCGCTCGCCGACGCGAATGCGCTCAGGGAGTAGCCGCTCTACAAACCCTCGTGCCTGAGTTGGGCACGCTTAGCGAAGCTACACCCGACTTGTTAAAGGCGGCTCAGGGCCGCATGCCGCCGCTCATTTTTCGCCGTTGCCGATACGTCGTTGGGGAGACGGCCCGCACGGCTGCTGCTGCCGAAGCCTTGTGCAACAGCGACTACAAGGCGTTGGGTGCGCTGCTGTACCAAACACACGTCGGGCTGCGCGATGACTTTGAGGTCAGTTGCCCAGAGCTGGATTTTCTCGTTGAGCAAGGCATGCGTCATTCCGCCTGTCTGGGCGCTCGCCTCATGGGAGCGGGTTTTGGCGGCTGTACGCTCCATTTAGTGCGCAGAGCGGAGGCACCCGCCTTCATCGCACACCTTTCGGAAGCCTATCTCCGCGCCTTTGGCCGGCCAATGGCAGCCTGGACAGTACGCCCTGCAGACGGAGCAACAATCGTTGTCGGACCGGACTAATTGCCGCCCTTAAACTCATTGATCAACGCTTGCAAACTAGCCTTGGCGTCTCCAAAAAGCATGCGCGTATTGTTTCGGAAAAACAGTGGATTTTCTACACCGGCAAAGCCCTTACCCATAGAGCGCTTCATGACGATGACGGTACGCGCGCGATGAGCTTCGATGATAGGCATCCCCCAAAGTGGGCTGCTCTTATCTTCTAAGGCAGCGGGATTGACTACGTCATTGGCCCCGATAATCATACACACATCTACCGTATCCATGGTAGGATTAATGGCATCCATTTCGACCAAGGCGTCATAGGGGACATTTGCTTCGGCCAACAACACATTCATATGACCCGGCATGCGGCCCGCTACAGGGTGAATAGCAAAGCGCACTTCTGTACCGTTTTTTTCCATGGCTTCCATCAATTCGCGAACGGCATGCTGCGCTTGCGAGACGGCCAGACCATAGCCCGGCACAATAACCACGCTGCTCGCGGCCTCTAAGATAAGGTAGGCTTCGTCGGGCTTCACAGGCTTAATCTCTCCTATCACATCTTGAGCTTTGCCGGGGACGTCGGCCCCAAAACCGCCCAGTACGACATTGGCCACGGAGCGATTCATGGCCTTACACATGATGAGCGTCAGAATGATGCCGCTGGCCCCCACCAACGCTCCGGCCACAATAAGGAGGTTGTTTTGAATGATAAAGCCCGAAGCACACGCAGCCATCCCGGAGTAGCTGTTCAACAGTGAAATGACGACCGGCATGTCGGCACCACCGATGGGGATGACCAACAAAATGCCCAACACGAAAGCCAGTGCCGTTACCGCTCCTAACACCTGGGTAGCCGTAGGGGCTGTAGTGTCTGCAGCAAACCAAATGCCACCGCCCAAAATGGCGGCCAGTAACAACACAGAAACGATGCGCTGGCCGGGATATAACACCGGTTTAGTAGGGATGAAACGCTCTTCCAACTTGGCCCAAGCTATCAATGAGCCAGAAAGGGTTACGGTGCCGATGAGTACCGTCAACCAAATAATGATGCCTTGGTAGAGCGGCTGGCTAGGACGCGCAACAAACTCGGCCCAAGCCACCAGCAAACTTGCAGCACCGCCAAAACCGTTGAGCAGGCCCACCATTTGCGGCATGCCCGTCATCGGAGTTCGGTAGGCAAATAAGGCCCCGATGACGGCGCCAATAACTAACCCAGCAATTATGTAAGTGTAGCGAACGACTTCTGGAAACATCAAGGTAGCTACCACAGCAGCAGCCATGCCTACGGCCGACAAAAGGTTGCCTTGACGCGCTGTTGTAGGCCGCCCCATGAGCTTAAAGCCCAGAATGAAGGTAACGGCCGAGAGGATATAGACGAGGTTAAGTAGCGTGCGAACGTCCTCCATGATTACTTGTCTTTTTTCTTGAACATGCCAAGCATGCGGTTGGTCACTAAGTAACCGCCCACGACGTTAATGGTCGCAAAGGCGACAGCCACACCGCCGATAAGGGCAGCCGTATCTTCACCCTCGCCTAAACCGGCAGCGATAAGCGCGCCCACAATGGTTACGCCTGAAATGGCATTGGAGCCAGACATAAGCGGCGTGTGAAGCAAGGAAGGCACCTTAGAAATAACCTCAAAGCCCAAAAAGATGGCTAGCACCAAGATGAAGAGCAAAAAAATAAGTACTTCCATGGGCAAAGGCGTTTGGCTAGTGAACAATTGCAAAAAAGAACGCGCTTACGGCTTAAAGTTCGCGACGGATGCTGCCCTCGTGAGTAACCAGGCAACCTTGTAGGATATCGTCTTCGAGGTTGAGCACCATGCGCTTGTTTTCTTTGTCCCAGAACTCGTCCACGAAGTGATACAGATTAGCCGAATACATTTGGCTGGCGGCAGCTGCCACACGCCCGGGCATGTTCTCCAAGCCAATGATGCGCACACCGTTGATTTCCACTTCCTGGCCCAGCACAGCCCCTTCGGTGTTTCCGCCCGTTTCGATGGCCAGATCTACGATGATGCTGCCCGGGCGCATACCGGCCACCATTTCGCGGGTAATGATGATGGGCGCTTTGCGGCCAAAGACTTGGGCAGTCGTGATAACGATATCGCTCAAGGCGCATTGGCGGGCCATGGCTTCGCGCTGAAGGCGGAGCTGTTCCTCAGTGAGGGCTTTGGCGTAGCCGTCTTTGGTTTGGCCGGTCTCGCCCAGGTCTACTTCGACAAAACGCGCGCCCAAGGAGCGCACTTGTTCGGCTACGACAGGGCGCGTGTCAAAGGCGTCCACGCGCGCGCCGAGGCGTTTGGCTGTAGCAATGGCTTGCAACCCAGCCACACCCGCGCCAATGACAAACACGCGAGCAGGATTGATCGTACCGGCCGGTGTAGTCATCATGGGCAACACGCGGTCAATGCGCTCCGCCGCCAGAATGACAGCGGCATAGCCCGCCAAACTGGCCTGCGAACTCAAAGCATCCATCTTTTGAGCACGTGTGGTGCGCGGAATGAGCTCCATAGCCACCGCACTCACACCGCGCTCGGCTAACGCGCCGATAAGTGCCTTTTCATTGAAGGGATCTAAGTAACTAACGTGCACGCTGCCGGCCTTAAGCTGCTGCACTTCAGCCATGTCGGGCTTGCGCAGCCGCAGCACAATGTCGCTGCTCGACAGCAGCCCCGCTCGATCGGCCGTTATTCTTGCCCCAGCCTTTTCGTAGTCGGCATCGCTCAGGCGCAAGGAGGCGCCCAAACCGGCCTCTACAACGACGGAAGCACCTAACTTCACTAAGCGAGCAACGTCGCTAGGAATTAATGGGGAGCGCGTCTCCGTAGGATGTGTTTCTCGCGGTACTCCTATCTGCATAGTAGAGTAGTTTTGACGTAGAGTTGTTCTCGAGTGACTTCCACCGCTTCCTACAGCTCGCCGCAGACTCAGCGCATGCGCGGCATTCGGCGCTTACTACCGCCGCGCTGCATGAGGCCGATCATGCTCGGATTGGACACCTGGCCCAACAACTTGAGCTGTTTTTCCAGCTCTTTCACTTGCTCCTTAAGCATTGGCTCGGTAATATTCAGCTTTTTCAATTCATTAAAGTGAGCCTGTGCTGCTGGGCGATTGTTTTTCGAAGCCGCTATCATCGTCAGCTGTAGCAAAACGGCCCCGCGTTCATTCTCGGAAGGCAGCCCTGTTTCTAAGGCTTCGCGCAGCCATTTCTCCCCTGTAGGAATGTCCTTCCTCTGAATGGCAATGATGCCTTTCGTCATGTAATACACTCCCTTGTAGCCCATGAGCAACAAGCGCGGAAAAAAGGTTAGGCTCAATCGCTTTTCCGCCTCTTCAAACTGCCCCTTGCTCAGCAGCATAGAGGTTGACACTAACGTGCCCAGAAGCAGGTAGCCCACCAACAAGAAAAGACCTAACAGCAAGAACGGAAAGCCGTACCAAAAACCATAGGCGACCCAAAGCCCAATGCCCCCTAAAAAACCAAGGGCGATAAGCGCTAAACGCAGGTAGATGTTGATCGTAAACATAAATGCCTCACTTGCCTAAGAAGGCCAGCCGCGCAAAAGTAAACAAAAGGGCGTCTACACAAGCGCCGCGCACATTTTTACTCAAGAATATCCGCAGCGAGGTCTGCTAAAGTGATTGCGCTCAGCCCTAAAAAGAGGAGTCAACCTCATCGTTGACTTTCGCCCTTCCGATGGGTTGACTCCTTAAAAATTGGCTTAATGCCAGAAAGAGTCACTTAATTATATTCACAAGTGCTCTTAACAAAGCCTTAATTATTAATTGATTAGCGCAGTACTGGAGCAAATTATTTAGTGTACTCAAAGGTGCAGCTCTCTGAGGTGCCGTCAGAGAAGGTAACTGTGTAGCTGCCGGTAAGTTTGTTGCCTGTGAGCTTAGCTGAGCCAGTAAATTTACGTCCCGTGGGATCAGCATAATTTTTGAACTCGAGCTCGTCGCTCTTGATTACTTGCGCATCGATGAAAGAGTCGAAGCCGCCAAAATTGCTGATGCGCACTTGCGTAGCGCTGCGCTTAGAGACTATCGCTGGCTTGCTTAGGTTGTAGGTAGTACTTCCACACACGTCTTTGCCCAGATAGGAGCCTTCAAATTTAGTAGCCCATTCGGTCTCGCACGAGACGCCTTCGTAGCCCGCATCACACACGCAGGAGCCATCCAGACAAGTACCGTTAGCGCCGCAGTTGACATTTTTGCAAGGATCAGTATTGCAAGCAGGAGTAAGAGCTATTAAAGCGCCAAGGAGGGCCAGTAGATAAAAGCGATTTTTGTTCATCATTGATAAACGTTTGTGAATGAATGATTTTTTGTTCATGCATTAAGGTAGGAGCCGCTCCACAGTAGCTGCGTGTTCCACCTAATAGGTTGAAATCGGCTGCAAAGGTAGGGCAAGGCGAGTGAACATATGCATGCTTACCGTTAGCTTAACGTATTTTTTTGCTAATCGTTTGCAAACGCAGCCACAGCAATGTGATCTTTCTTCTCGATTCGGCTGAACTTTGCCCAACATGCTGACCGTTACTGCGCCGCCGGGTTTTGAAGCAGAGAAGAGGTACGCAGGTACGATTCTGCTAAGTGAACTGTTGGGGGTTCCGCATCGGCTGCAATTTTTGCCAGGGGCTAAGGACTACCGCATTGAACTACCGAACGGGCGCGCCCTGACGCTACGGGATGATTTCTGGGGGCGTTTGCCGGCGGAAGAACACTACCTCAGCTCGAAATGGCTGCCTAAGGGCACCTCACTTTTGCCGATTTCGCTGGATCGAGGTCAGCAAACGACTCGGCTAAACAATAATGTAGTAGGTATATACGGTCGGCCCGTATTAAGCGAAACGGCAGATGGGCTGTACTGTGGTTTGGACCTCTTCGCTTCGGCGTTTTTTATGCTGACGCGCTGGGAGGAGGCTGTTTCTTCGGTGCGCGATGCTTATGGACGCTTTCCGGCGCAAGCATCGCTGGCCTTTCGGGAAGGTTTCTTGCACCGACCAATTGTTAATGAGTACGCCGATTTTATAGCGCACTGCTTGACGCACTTAGGCTATGCGCTGCCCAAACGGCGCCGACAAGCCTGTTTACACCTGTCGTGCGATGTGGACCATCCGCGCCTGTGGTGGTCGTGGAGCGATCGCTGGCGTACCCTAATGGGTAGCCTTTGGCGGCGAAAAAATCCGCGCGAAGCGCTCTGGTGGTGTCGTCGTCACTTCTTTCGACCTCGAGATCCCTTCGATGTCTTCGACGAATGGATGCAAAGAGCTGAGCGCAAGAATCTGATCTGGCACTTCAATTTTTTAGGCGAACGACCTAAAGGTTCAGACGCCTACTACTCTCTTCAGCACCCGTTCCTCCGCCGCCTCTTGCAGCGCATTGCTGAGCGCGGACACGTCATTGGCTTCCATCCCTCGCGACAAGCGCATGCAAATGCTGCCGTCTTCATGCAAGAGTTGGAGTCGCTCCGGCGCGCCTCGCCTTTGCCGGTAACCACTGGCCGCCAGCACTACTTGTGTTTTTCGGCTCCCGACACTTGGCAGCGCTGGACCGATTGTGGCATGGACTGGGACAGCACCCTGGGCTATCCAGAAGCGGAAGGGTTTCGCTGCGGCATTTGCTGCAGCTTCCCGGTCTTCAACTTCCGTACGCGCCAGACCCTGCCCCTGCGCGAAAAGCCGCTCATCGCTATGGATGTTACGCTGGCTCACTACCAGAGATATACCGCCGAACAGGCACATGAACGCCTGCACGTCTTGTGGGACACCATCCGACAACACAACGGAGAATTTGTGCTGCTTTGGCACAATTCCTCGTGGAACACCTACTTTTGGAGACACTGGCGCACCACTCTCGAAGCGTGTGAATTGTGGTAGGCCATTGCCCCATGAGGGCCTCCAGCATTCCTACGACCAAAAGCCAAAGCCCTGGGTCTTTCAGAGCAGAATACTCTCCGGCCAGCCGAATCTTTGACTGGGTGCTCCTTTCCCGTTAGTTTGACTAAAATTAGCAAAACGCGCTTTTTTGTTTAAGCAAGTAAACCGAACTCTCGAACTTAGTTAGACGAGCACTGTTTATAACTTCGATTTCTAACGGTGTCCTGGTTTGATACTTTCCGATAGGTTGAGTACTCGCTCGGCCCGATGCTTCTTCTGCTTCCCTTCGCCGATACTTCACTAAATTTTTAACCAATCTTCCTTTTTTATGAGATCACTACTTAGCCTACTTACCTTAGTATTGAGTGTAAATGCTGCTTTGGCCCAGTTGGCCCGCGTGCAGCTGATCCACAATGCGCCAGACCCCACGGTTGACGTGTACGTCAACGGATTGAAGGCCCTGGACGACTTTGCGTTTCGCACGGCCACTGATTTCCTCAGCCTGCCTGCGGGTGTACCGCTACAAGTGGCCATTGCGCCAGCTACTAGCACTTCGGCAGCTGAGGCTATTGCAACCTTCGATCTTACGCTGGAGTCGGGCAAAACGTATGCCGTTACGGCCTCTGGCATAGTTGGTGACGCTACCACACCGTTCACCTTAATTGTTGACGATGAGGCCCGCGAGACGGCCAGTGCCCCCGACAAGGTGGAGGTAAATGTGCTGCACGGTTCACCTGATGCTCCGCCCGTGGATGTGGTCGTGCGCACCGGTGGAAAAATTGTTTCCAATTTGGCTTACGGCGGTTTTACGCCATACCTATCCGTGGCTCCGGGGGTGTATTACTTAGACATCAAGCCTGCCGGTACTAACACTATTGTGCAGACCTTTCTCGCTGATTTAACGGGCCTCGAAGGCCAGGCCATCCGCGTTATCGCCAGTGGTTTGCTCGGCGGCAGCCCAGCTTTTGGCCTCTATGCCGTGACGGCAGGCGGAGTTGTGGTGGAGCTGCCGGCTTCGCCTGTTGCCCGCGTACAAGTCATCCACAACGCCATTGCCCCAACGGTAGATGTCTATGCCAACGATGCTTTGTTGATTGACGATTTTGAATTCCGCACGGCAACGCCGTTCGTCTTTGTTCCTGCCGAAGTAGACATCGCTTTAGGTATTGCGCCCGAAAACAGTACTTCTGTAGACGACACTATCGCCGCTTTCAGCGTAACTTTGGAAAACGGAAAAACGTATGTGGTAACCGCTTCGGGCATCCTGGGTGATCTCAACGTGCCCTTCTCGCTCAACATCAACGACGACGGGCGCGAAGCGGCTGCCGACCCGAACAGCGTGGACATCGCCGTGCTGCACGGCTCGCCCGACGCTCCGGCCGTAGATGTAGATGCTGTGTTTGTGGCCGACAATGTGATTGAGAACCTGGCCTACGGCCAATTCACGCCCTATTTGAGCCTGCCGCCCGCTAAGTACGACTTGGCCATCCGAGCCGCCGGCGACCCGAACACGGTGGCAGCTTTCCGCGCCGACTTGAGCGGCTTGGCAGGCGGTGCTGCCTATGTCTTTGCCAGCGGCCGGCTGGCCGGAAACCCAGATTTCGGCCTCTTTGCTGCTCTGCCTACGGGCGATGTCATCGAACTGCCCCTGACGCCGCTGGCACGCGTACAGGTCATTCACAACTCGCCCGACCCCACAGTGGATGTGTATGCCGACAACGCGCTCATCATAGACGATTTTGCTTTCCGCACTGCGACGCCCTTCATCGATTTCCCGGCTGACCGAGATGTTGCGCTCGGCATAGCACCGGCCAGCAGCACTTCAGCGGCCGACGCCATTGCAACGTTCAACGTCAATTTGGAAGAGGGCCGCACCTACATCGTTACGGCCTCCGGTGTCGTGGGCGATCTCAACACGCCCTTCACCCTCATCGTCAACGACGACGGGCGCGAAGCGGCTGCCGACCCGAACAGCGTGGACATCGCCGTGCTGCACGGCTCGCCCGACGCTCCGGCCGTAGATGTGGATGCTGTGTTTGTGGCCGACAATGTGATTGAGAACCTGGCCTACGGCCAATTCACGCCCTATTTGAGCCTGCCGCCGGCCATCTACGACTTCGCTGTGCGCCCGGCGGGCGGTCCGACTGCAGTAGCTTCATATCGCGCTGACCTGAGTGGCCTGGCGGGCGGCGCTGCCTATGTCTTTGCCAGCGGCCGGCTGGCCGGCAATCCGGATTTCGGCCTCTTTGCTGCTCTGCCTACGGGCGATGTCATCGAACTGCCCCTGACGCCGACCGCGCGCGTGCAGGTCATCCATAACTCACCTGCACCTACGGTGGACGTCTATGCAGGCAACAGCCTACTGCTCAAGGATTTTGCCTTCCGCACTGCAACGCCGTTTGTGGAGCTGCCAGCAGGGCGCGACTTTACGCTGGGCATTGCGCCAGCGGGCAGCACATCGGCCTCTGAGGCCATCTTTACCCAAGATGTCAATCTACCTATCGGCGGCACGCTGGCGGTCATGGCGCAAGGTGTAGTAGGAGACCCTACACGCCCATTCACCTTGGTCATTGACCCTGCAGCTCGCGAGACAGCATCGCCCAATGCTGTTGCTCTCAGTGTGCTGCACGGCTCGCCCGACGCTCCAGCAGTAGATATTTTCGAGCGCTTAGGAGGGCCTGTGGTTACAAACTTAGCCTACGGTGCTTTTACGGGCTACCTGGAAATACCCGCTGACGATAACTACTATTTAGACGTCAAGCCCGCCGGCGTAGACCAAATCGTGGGCACCTATCGCGCTGAACTAGGTGGCTTTGGCGGCTTAGCCTTGCGCGTGTTTGCTAGCGGCTTCTTGAGCCAAACACCAGGCTTTGGTCTGTTTGCTGCTCTGCCCGACGGTAACGTCGTTGAGCTGCGCCTTTCTCCAGTGGCGCGCGTGCAGCTCATCCATAACTCGCCTGCACCAACAGTAGATGTCTATGCAAATGGCTTCCTTGCGATAGACAATTTTGAGTATCTGCAGGCAACTGCCTTTGATTATGTGCCAGCGGAAACCCCCATTCAATTGGCCGTGGCACCGGCCAACAGCTCGTCTGCAGGCGAAGCTTTCTACACAACGACAGCGACGTTTGAAAACGGCAAGACGTACTATTTGGTAGCCAGCGGTACGGGCGCCAATTTCACTATCTTGGTGAACGACCAGGCCCGCGAGGAGGCTGCCGACCCCAGCAAGGTAGAGTTTGCCGTGTTGCACGGCTCGCCCGATGCTCCAGCCGTGGATGTGCGCTCCGCGCTGAACGGCGCTCTTGTGGTGTCGAATCTCACCTTCGGCGAGTTTACGCCCTACTTGGCGCTCGACCCCGACCTATTCATCGTGGATGTAACACCTGCGGGCAATCCCACAACAGTGGTAGGCACCTGGGGGGCTGATTTGGAAGGTGCAGAAGGCATTGCTGGCCTGGTAATGGCTACTGGCTTGCTCGGCGGCACTCCAGAAATTGATCTAGTGGTCGTGCTGCCCAACGGCTTCGTCATCGGGCTAGCGCCTCTGGCCCGCGCTCAGGTCATCCACAACTCGCCCAGCCCGACGGTAGATGTGTACTTGGACGATGAACGCATTCTGGATGACTTTGCTTTCCGCCAGGCTACGCCGTTTGTCTTCCTGTTGGCGCGCGAGCCCTTTGCCATCTCGGTAGCTCCGGGCAACAGTACTTCGGTGGGTCAGGCCATCTACACACTGCCTATTGATCGCCTCGAGACTGGGAAAAACTATATCATTATGGCTGCTGGCGTTGTAGGGAACTCGACCCGACCCTTCCAGTTATATGTCAATGAGAACGGTCGCCTCCAGTCCATTAGCCCGGCTACAGTGGATCTAATGCTCTTCCACGGTTCACCCGATGCGCCTGCAGTGGATGTGCAGGTGGCCGGAGGCCCTGTGGTCTTCGACGACATCGCCTTCGGTCAGTTTTCTGAGTATGTATCGGCACCCGCCGGTGATTATATCATCCAGATAACGCCGGCCAACGACAACGCAACCATTGTACAGGCGTACCGCGCCAACATATCGGCCTTGGGCGGCCAAGCAGCAGTAGTGTTTGCTTCGGGCTTCCTCAACGATACACCGGGCTTCGAGGTATGGGTAGCTTTGGCCGATGGCACTACCTTCCCGCTGCCCGTGTTCGTGCGCACCAGCGAACTCGACCAGCGCCTCACCTCGCTGCAACTGACGCCCAACCCAGCCGTTCACGAAGCTTGGATGCGCTTTGAGCTAAGCGAACCCACACCGCTGCGCTATGCCGTACGCGACCTGACAGGGCGCTTAGTGTACGAAGGCAACCTCGGCAATTTGCCCGCAGGCCCATTTGCTCAGCGCCTCGAAGTAGGCCATCTGCCCGCGGGCATGTACCAACTCGAAGTGCGCTCCGACAACAGTGTGCAGACGCGTAAATTCATCGTACAGCGTCCGTAAAAACGCCAGCAACTGTTTTTGACAGTAAGGCCATTTCACCTTAGTTAAGTGAAATGGCCTTATTTCATACAAGGCCGTCTGGAAAAAGCCTCAGGCAAATGACACAAATCCTTAGAATACGGATAGTTAATCAGAAAAAAAAGGTCAATTTTTTGATTTTTCGGCAAGATTATTGACGATTGCCCAATGCCGAAATAGCGGTAAAGACGACATCTGAAGCAGCTGCGCTCCGAATTTTTTCTATACACAGCACACACACTATCTCGCCAAAAATCAAGACAAGAAGTATGGGAGAACTGGATTTTTACGGCGAAAACCAATTGCCCATTACTTCACTCGAGCCAAATATTTTTTAAAAAAGAGCTTCAGATGTCGGAAGACTTAGAGCGCTCTTTTATCCGCTTCAAAAATCGAAGCACCCAAGACAACCGTTGCATTGATCCGTATTACGGAAAAGTTGGCCTAAAAATTCACAAAAAAGACCACCAGCCCGCTGCTAATCGGCGTCCTGCCCCTATATCGATCACCAGAAGTGAAAGCACCTGGCCGACTAGGGTGGATTTATTTCCGTATTTAGAAAGAATGTTCTGGAACCAATAGCGCTTTTTAGAGGTGTGTCGCTCAGCCTCTCTCCACTAAAAGATTTTCCTTTAAGGGCTATGTATCGTGTTTTTCTCTTTTGTCTACCTTCGCCGCGCACATTTTCCTCTGTTTATCATCACTTGAAGAATGACCATGCAAGGAACAGCCATTTCTATTCGCCGCGGCAAACTGCGAGTTCCCAACGATCCTATTATTCCTTATATTGAAGGCGACGGCACCGGACCCGATATTTGGGCTGCCTCGGTGCGCGTTTTCGACGCTGCTGTAGCAAAAGCCTTCGGCGGCAAGAAAAAAATCATCTGGCGCGAAGTGCTTGCCGGAGAGAAAGCCTTTCAGCAAACGGGCAATTGGTTGCCTCAGGAGACGTTAGACGTCATCAGCCAATACAAGGTAGCGATCAAAGGACCACTGACCACACCTGTAGGCGGCGGCATTCGATCGCTAAACGTAGCCCTGCGCCAAGAGCTCGACTTGTACGCCTGTGTGCGTCCGGTGCGCTGGTTTCGCGGCGTGCCCAGCCCCGTGAAGCAGCCTGCCTTGGTAGATATGGTCATTTTCCGGGAAAATACGGAAGACATCTACGCCGGTATTGAGTACTTACAAGGCACGCCCGATTGCCAAAAAATGCTGAACTTCTTGCAAAACGAAATGGGCGTCAGGAAGATACGCTTTCCCAATACCTCCTCCTTTGGCATCAAGCCCGTCTCAGTCGAAGGCACGGAGCGCCTGGTGCGCGCCGCCATCGAGTATGCGCTCAAGTACAAGCGCAAATCGGTAACCTTGGTGCACAAAGGCAACATCATGAAGTTCACTGAGGGCAAGTTTAAAGATTGGGGCTATGCGCTGGCCGAGCGTGAATATGCCGACCGCGTGTTTACTTGGGCGCAATACGACCGCATCAAAGCCGCCTCCGGCGAAGCAGCTGCCAACCAAGCCCAAGACGAAGCCCTGGCCGCTGGCAAACTCATTGTCAAGGACGTCATTGCCGATGCCTTCCTGCAGCAAATCCTCTTGCGCCCGGCCGAATATGATGTCATTGCTACGCTTAACCTCAACGGCGACTACATCTCAGATGCCCTAGCCGCCCAAGTAGGCGGCATCGGTATTGCTCCAGGCGCCAACATTAACTACATTACTGGTCACGCCATTTTTGAGGCCACACACGGCACAGCACCCAAGTACGCCGGCAAAGACATGGTCAATCCTTCGTCGGTCATCCTCTCTGGTGTCATGATGCTCGAATACCTAGGCTGGACGAAGGCCGCCAAACTCATCATTAAAGGCCTAGAGCGCGCTATCCGCAGCAAGCGCGTTACCTACGACTTCGAGCGCCTCATGAAAGGCGCCACACGGCTCAAGTGCTCAGAGTTTGGGAGCGAGATCATCAAAAACATGGGATAGAGTGGAGGTAGCGCCCTCTACCCCAAGGTCGGAGGGAGCCTCATAGATAGATGGCGTTAATGCCCGCAAGTTCCCTAAGCATTAGGAAAAGTGCAAAGTAGGCTGTGAGTACACCTATGGCCTCAGAGGGAGCAGCGCAAAGAACCCTACGAGAGGAACTACTCATAGTCCAGTACGACATATACCGGCAGGTGGTCCGACGGATAGCGGCAATTTTTGGAGTCGCTTAGCACTGCATACTTGCGCGTGCGCAATTCGCCAGTAGTCAAAATGTAGTCGATGCGCAGTTCCACGGGTTCATGGAAGCGGAAGCCGTTGAAAGTACCCTCTGGCCCGAAGGGTGGCTCTTGACTGCGGGTGCGCGTATCATAAAGGTCGCGCAATAGGATTTGCACGGGTTCTGTATTGGGGCCGGCGTTGAGGTCGCCCATGACGATGGCAGGGTGGGTGGAGCGATTCATTTCCCACAGGCGCATAAGCAGCAGTGAGGCCGACTGGCGCCTTGCTTCACGTCCGATGTGGTCGAAGTGCGTATTGAATACCCACAAGCGACGCCGGGCGACGGTATCTTCCAGCAATGCCCAAGTGCAGATACGCGGCAGGGCAGCATCCCAACCTTTCGACACCTGCTCTGGCGTAGGCGACAGCCAAAAGGTGCCGCTCTTTTCTACTCGGAAGCGGCTTTTGCGGTAAAAGAGGGCTGAATACTCACCGGCTTCGCGTCCATCGTCGCGCCCTAAGCCCACCCAAGCGTACTGAGGCAGCTGCTCCTGCAAAAAATCCAGCTGCTGCTTGAGCGCCTCTTGTACGCCAAACATATCGGGCGCATAAAAGCGCAACTGACTGGCCAGCCAATGACGCCGCTCCGACCAGGCGTTCTCGCCGTCGGCGGGGTTGTCGTAGCGAATGTTGTAGGTAAGCACGGAAAAAGGCTGTGCGCTTGCTGCTGCACAGACCCACAGCAGGCTAATCAGCACCCAAAATTTTCGATCCCTGCGCATAGAGGCCTCAAATAAAAGCATGAACGCTCCAACGCCGCTCACATCCTACTCCACTGCCCCTAAAAAAACAGGGCGGCTCTTATGACGTGGAAGAAAGAGCCGCCCTGTTTAGACAAAGCACCGGTACCCTCTTAGGCAGTAGGTCAAACTTTAACTTTCTTCGCCGCAACTTTGGCGGCTGTGGGTTTGTCTTCCGCCACTTTACCGCTCAAAATGCGCTCTCTTGTCAGATCTACCACCAGCGAAGAGGCGACAAAGACCGACGAATAGGTACCAAACAAGATCCCTACCGACATACCAAAAGCGAAGCCCTTGGTGGCATCGCCGCCAAAGAGAAAGAGCACTAAGGCAGCGACCAGGGTAGTACCCGAAGTAATGAGGGTGCGGCTTAAGGTTGTGTTGATGGCCATGTTGAACACTTCTTCCTTAGGCCGCCCAATGTAAGTATTGATAAATTCGCGAATTCGGTCGTATACAATGACCGTATCGTTCACCGAGTAACCGATGACAGTCAGGATACAAGCGATGATAGCCTGGTCAATTTCCAGCGAAAAAGGTACAATGCCGTGCAGCAGAGTGAAGAATGTCAGCAGGATGAGCACATCGTGGAACAGAGCGAGCACGGCACCCAGCGAAAACTGCCAGCGGCGGAAACGCAGAAGCAGATAAAGGAAAATGAGCGATAAGGCCCAAAAAGTAGCGGAGAACGAAGAGTCTCGAATGTCGTCAGCCACGGTGGGGCTTACCTGGCTCGATGAAAGGATGTGAGTGCCAGAGCCTGCCGTGCTTTTGAAGTTTTCAAGGTCGCCCGTGCTATAACCAGCAGCAGAGAGGCCTTCATACAGTTTGGCCATGACCTTATCCATCACATCGGGGCTAGTGTCGTCAATGAGGTACGAAGTCGTAATGTTGTAGGTGTTTTCAGTGCTGATCACCTTGACCACTGGATTGCCGCCAAGGGCTTGAGAGAGGGCCGGGCGTAGTTTTTCTAACGAAACCGGCTGGTCAAAGGTAACGTTGAAAGAATAGCCGCCTTTGAAGTCCACCCCCAATTCAAAACCGCGCGCAAAGAAAGAGGCAATACCGATGAGGATGATGGCACTTGAAAAAAGGTAGGCGTATTTGCGCTTGCCGATCCAATCTACATTAACACCAACAAGCCAATTGGCTGACCACGGGTAGCTGTAAGTCATCTCCTTGCCGCGCTCAAGCCACCACTCTGTCATAAGCCGGCTCACAAGCACAGCAGTGAACATAGTGCTAAAGATACCCACCATAAGCACGGTACCAAAGCCTTTTATGGGGCCTAAGCCAAAGTAGATGAGTACGAAAGCCGTCAGCAGCGTAGTCACGTTAGCATCAATGATGGCCGGCAGGGCGCGGCTGAAGCCTGTGGCGATGGCTTTAATGCCCTCCACACCACTTCGGATTTCCTCGCGAATACGCTCGTAAATAATCACATTGGCATCCACAGCGGTAGCCAGCGTCAGTACGATACCGGCGATGCCCGGCAGGGTCAGCACTGTGCCCATGGACGCTAGCGTACCGATGATGAAGAACAAGTTGGCCAACAAGGCAATGACGGCAACAACACCGCCGCGAGCGTAGTAAGCGATCATGAAGGCGCACAACAGCAACACCGACAAGACCATGGCGACAAGCGACTTGCGAATATTATCGGCGCCCAGCGAAGGGCCTACCTGGCTTTCCTGTACGATGCGCGTGCCAGCAGGCAGTTTACCTACTTCGAGGATGTTAGCCAGGTCTTTGGCTTCCTCAAGCGTGAAACCGCCTGTAATAGACGAGTTACCTCCCTCAATGGGGTTAATGACGCGCGGAGCGCTAACGACCTCATCGTCAAGAACGATAGCGATTTCGCGGTTGCCGCCCTCGTAGGCTTGGCGCGTCATTTCAGCCCAAATGCGGGCACCCTCGTTGTTCATCGAGAGGCTTACGGTTACCTCTCCAGTATTGGGGTCGGGCTGTTCGCTGGCGCGCGTAACCACACTGCCGTCCAAGCGAGGCTTATCTTGATTGCGCCACTTCTTGAGAGCATATAACTCGTATTTGTTGGCCACTGAAGAGTTACCGCTGCGCTCCGGAACGGGTTTTAGGCTCCAGCGAAACATCAGGTCGGCCGGGAACAGGGCGCGAACGTCGGGGCGCTCCAACATCTCCGAAATGGCCTTCATCTTGTTTTTGTCGGCATATCCGATAACAACGCTGCGCGGGTCGTTGGCAAGCGTCAACATACGCAGCAGTGGGCCATCGCCTTGCGACTCAACGGGCCTATCTACGATTTTCATTTCAGGGGTAGCCGACGAGTCGGGCCGACCATCGGGGCCAGTCGGATAAACATAGAGGGTGTCTCTGATGGTCACCAACAAGCTAGTATCGCCAGCCAAGAGCGCTTTTAGGCGATTATCGGCGTTCTCAAGTGCCTTCGGGATGTTCTCATCGCCAAAGCGATAAGTATCCCAAAACTCCAGTTTAGCGCTCTTTTGCAGCATGTTGCGCGCGCGCTGAGGGTTGTCAATGCCCGGCAGCTCCACCAAAATGAGGTCGCGGGCAGCATCGAGGCTGACGTTGGGCTGCACCACCCCCAACTTGTCGATCCGCTGTTTGAGGCGCTTGTAAGTCTCGCCTACCGTAGTGTTAGCCAATTCCCTGACGACACGGATCACTTCCGCATCGGGCGACTCGAAATTGATCTGCCCGCGTAGTGTCTCGTTTCGAGCAAAAATGGAGGCCAGCGACTTACCCCCGCTCACTTCTTTCCAGGCATTGGCAAACAGGGTGATGAAGTCCGCCTGCTGTGTTTTCTGCTGATTTGCCGCCTTTTCCAAAGCTTCTAGAAAAGCCGGATCGGTGCTGTTACCCGATAGGTTTCTGACAAAGTCTTTGAGGTCCACCTGAAGCAACACGCTCATACCGCCCTTGAGGTCGAGGCCCAGAGCCAGTTGGCTCTTTTTGAGGTCGGCATAAGTGAACTTTTTAATCAGCGGGATGGAAAAGACCGTCTCGCTCGACAGCGAGTCTAAATAAGCGCTGTAATAAGTGCGCCAAGAGACCGATGGGTTTTGCGCGTGGCGCTCTTCGGCGTAGCGAGCAGCAGCGCTTTCAATGTTGCTGGTCGGTATGACGAGCAAATACTGGTACAGGCAAACCACCGTCAGCGCAATGAGGAAGAAGCGTACGACACCTTTAATCTGCATACCGTATGATTCAAGTGAGAAGAAATGAGCGGGTTCGAAAAAAAGTGCGCAAATATAGGTAGTTGGCGCAACGTGTGCTAAAAATGAAAAAACGCACGCCCTCAACTTGCGCAAGGCGTGCGTTTCAAGGGAAGGGGCAACTCAATGTTTGAGCCTCCTTCTGTGCTTCCTATCGGATGACATTGCGCTTTTTAAAGTATTTCAAGGGCACAATGAGCAGTCCGAACGATTCGCAACCGTCCTTGGTAGTCTTAGCGTGATGGGCTCCGTGTGCCCGCAAGATGGCGCGCGAATACCAACCGTCGAGCTGACGAAACCACTTAAAGCGCTGATGGATGTAAACGTCGTGGATAAGGAAGTACGTCAGGCCGTATAGCGAGATACCCACTCCGACGAATATTGCCCAGGTGTGTTCTGTCAGCCCTCCGATGAGGTAAAAGATCATGCTTGGGATGGCAAAGACCAAAAAGAAGCGATCGTTTTTCTCAAAAAAGCCATGCTTTTCGTGGCGCGGCTTGTGATGGTCCTCGTGCCAGCTCCACAACAAGCCGTGCATCAAATATTTGTGGGTAAACCACGCCATAAATTCCATTCCCAAATAAGCGCCCAGAGTGATGAGCAGGTAGAGCAGCCAATCAGCCATACTTTTCTCTTTTTTTGATAACAAAAACCTGTGAACGGCAAAACGCCTTTTCAGCGGCAAAGTTCGCAAAATAGCGGCTAAACTTATTCGACATCAGTGCATGCGAGTGGCGAAGCAGTTACGGCTCTAGGCGCAATTTTTCCTGCGTTGGCGCCTCCACGCGAATGGGTTCGGGATGCAGCGGCTGGCCGTCGAGCACCTGTTCGTACAGACGCAGATACGCCTGCGTCATACGCTGAGCTGAGAAATGCTCACGTACGTATTGGTGGCAGCGCTCCGAAGAGAAGGTGTCGGCACCGTTGCGAATAGCGTCTACCAGTTCGCTCAGTCGGACAGACAGACAGCCAAAGTCGGAAAAGCATCCGTCTACTTTGCCCGTCCATTCACCTCCATGCGAGTTCGTTTTACCACAGATGATTTCAGGAAGTGCCCCAAAAGGTGTTCCAAAGACCGGACAGCCCAAGTAGAGACTCTCCACAGCGGGCAAGCCAAAAGGCTCGTGCCAGAGCACTGGGAAGATGAGGCCGCGCGAGCCGTTAATAAGGGTGTTGCGCCCTTGGCGATGCATTAGGGTGTGAAAACGAGCGTGTGAACTTAGCGTCAGGCGCGGGGTAGGCATCAGCTCGAAGCGACGGCTTCCGATAATGTGCACGGGCACGCCGGCACGCGAGGCAATAGCGATAGCCTCGCGAGTGCTACGACCGGGCAGCTCGGCCTCGGCCAAGAAGTGAAAGTAGGTGCGTGGCCAGTCGGTCAGCATTTCGCCGTAGTCGCGAAAATCTAGCCCAGGGTACACGTACACCCGACCGCCATGGCGCGCTGCATGGCTAGCTGAGAGAAACACCGTGTTGGCGGGCAGTTGGCAGGGCTTGGTGGCGTTTTCGAAGTAGGTGATGAGGTGCGGCCTGTCCATACCCTCTAGCCATAGCGACGCAGGAGGGTGAAAGAAGTGAACTATCGCCACGTCGGCGGGCAGCTGTTGGGCTATTGCCTTCCTGCGCTGCAAGGCGAACACAGGGGCGTGTTTGCACGAAGAGCCTTCGCGCGCTAACACAACTACTTTGTGGCCGGCTTCTACCAACTGACGACTATGCCACCAAAAAATGCGCTCGCTTTCACCGTACTTGGGCGTGGGAATGATGCTATCGATAACGAGGGCAATGTTCATGTCTTTGCGGGCCGGATGGCTATCCTTGAGAGTATACCAGGCGTTAGTCGAAGAAACACAGGCAGCAAATGTGGATAAAAAAATACATACTCCTCGGGCTTTGTCCATCCTTGAAACGGGAATTTTCGCCCAGCATGCCCGTTTTGTCACTCGGAAGCCTCTCAAAAACAGAAGCCACCCGTTTTCTTGACCATTCTCCAATGGCACAACGAGTTTTATAGGTTACATTTGCTGCATGGTGTCGTTTTCGAAAGAAGGCTTTTGGGTACGCCTGTTGTTGGCCTGTTTGCTTTGCGCTGCTGCAATAGGCGTGCTTGTCTTGTTTTTGCGCATTTGTTCACTCACCTAAACGCTTCGATCTATGAAAAAGAACATGGGCAATCTCGACCGCATCCTCCGCGTAGTCATCGCCGCAGTGGCGGCAGTGCTGTTTTTTACCAACACCCTGACGGGCACCCTCGGTACGGTAGCCTTGGTGGTCGCCGTCATCTTCCTGCTCACCAGTGCTGTGGGCTTCTGCCCGCTCTATCGGTTGGTAGGGCTTTCTACGTGTCCGACATCGCCCTCTAAACAGGCCTAAGAAGTGCCGATGGACAAAAGTCTCTGCGCTGGCGACCCCTAAATGGATTGCCAGCGCAGTATTTTTTAGTAGTTTGAGGCGAAACCACCTGATTCTCCCGAAGTTTGCCTGCAAAACCACCCACTGGGTTTCATTCACTAAACCGGTCAGAACAATATGAACATCAACTTCAAAGGTAAGCGCGCTTTAATCCGCGTGGACTTCAACGTGCCCTTAGACCAAGAATACCGCATTACCGACGACACCCGTATCCGCGAGGCGCTGCCTACCATCCGTTATATTCTGGACGCCGGCGGCTCAGTCATTCTGATGTCTCATCTGGGTCGTCCGTTGCAAAAACTCAACGCAGACGGCAGTATCAACCGCGAAAAGTTCACCCTCAAGCATTTAGTAGCCTATTTGCGCCGCAAACTCAAGACGCGCGTTTACTTTGTTGACGACTGCGTAGGCAAGAAAGCGCGCGCTAAAGCTGCGGCTCTTCAGCCCGGACAGGTGCTGTTGTTAGAAAACACCCGCTTCCATCCGGAAGAGGAAAAAGGCGATCCAGAATTTGCTCGTCAGCTCGCTCAGCTGGGGGATGTATACGTCAACGATGCTTTTGGTACGGCTCACCGCGCCCATGCGAGCACGGCTGTTGTGGCCCAATACTTTAGCCCGGAAAACAAGTGTTTCGGCTTTCTAATGCAACGCGAAATCGAAAACGCCGATCGCGTGCTCAAAGACCCAGCACATCCGGTTACTTGCATCGTCGGCGGCGCCAAGGTGAGCGATAAAATTGTGCTGCTGGAGCGCTTTTTACAGTTTGCCGACGCCATCGTCATCGGCGGTGCCATGGCCTACACTTTTTTTCTGGCGAAGAGAGGTGCAGTAGGTAAGTCGCTGGTGGAGCCAGACCGCGTCAAATCGGCCAGAGAGTTTCTCAAAAAGGCTAAAGCGTCGGGGGTCAAGGTGATGCTGCCCAAGGACTCCGTATGCGGCGACCGCTTTGCCGCTGACGCAGCCATACAAGTACATCGCAGCGACCAAATACCCGACGGTTGGATGGGCTTAGACATTGGCCCATCGGCGAGCAAATCCTTTGCACGCGTCATTCGCCAAAGCAAGACCATTGTGTGGAATGGGCCGATGGGCGTCTTCGAAATGGCGCCATTTGCTGAGGGTACTAAGGCCATCGCCCGGGCTGTGGCGCGCGCAACGGCTAAAGGCGCTTTCTCCATGGTAGGCGGAGGCGACTCTGTGGCAGCAGTCAACCAGCTGAAATTGGCTAAAAAGATTAGCTTTGTTTCCACGGGCGGTGGCGCCATGTTGGAGTATTTGGAAGGGCGCGAACTGCCGGGTATTGCGGCTATTCGCAGCTAACGCCGGCGGGCTAACAAATCTTCGAGCAACGGTGCTACTTGCGCCTCGTATTGTTTGCGGCTGATGGGCGCCTTTCCATACCAAACACTTTCATAAAGCCACACAGCGCGCTGAAAATTCGAAGCCTGAGGATGGTTGCGCATTTCACGCACGTACTGGCTATTGGTTTTCTCTTGCGACCAAGCGAGGGCGCCCGTTTTGGCTAGATGCCCAAGGGCCAATAAAAAATGTAGGCGAGTGGCCTGGCGATAGTCGCCACTTGCAACAGCCTGCTGCAACTGGGCGGGCAGTTCGCCGAAGTGCCAATACTGCCCTGAGGTTTGAGTATTTGCTGCCTGGGCTGGCGCCTCATCGTTTAAGGTGCGGTCTTTAATGCCCAGTACGAGTCCGTAGATCCAATAGCCCACACTGCTCAACAGCAGCACGATTAGGGCGACCTTAGCGCCGTCCCATAGCAAATCCGTGTCCCACAATTCAGGAGACCTCTCTTCCTGTGGGAGAGAAGGAGGCACCTCGTGCTGAGGAGGCTGCACGTCGGAGCTGTAGTCCAGACGCCTTAGCGCCTTATTCCAAATCTCAGGAGGGATAGGGCGCGCCGGCGGCTCATCTACCTGCCCCACAGCAGATGAGAACCAGCCGAGAAAGAACAACAGAATGCAGTTGCGAAACAGCATGCCCACTAAAGAAAAGACAAAAGCAAATATAAGCCCGCTACGTATTAGGCTGTGTTTGTCGAGTGGAGTACTTCGCTTCTCTATTTTTAAGGCTCATGGCCAGACGAAATCTTATGTTTGTAACAACGTTTTGCCCTTTCCTCTTTGAGTCTCTCCTTTGCCCATGAGTTACCTGCACCGACGCGATTTTCTGGCCCTGCTGGCCGCTCCGTACCTAAGCACAGCGGCCCAAGAGGCTTCCTCTGAAGCGGCGCTGTCGGCCACCCTCGAAGCGCATTTGGCTCGGCGATCGGCCGCTCCCCTCACGTCCGGCCTGACGCCTTACAGCGGCCCTTGGACGCGAGCCGAAGTTTTGCACTTGCTGCGCCGCACCCTGTTTGGCCCCACAAAAGCCGACGTAGATTACTTTCTAAGCCAACCCATGGAACACGCCGTGTACGAAATCCTACACGCTCCTTACACACCACCCCCTGGGCCGGTCAATGACTACAACAACCCCAATTTCACCGATCCACAAGTCCCTTCAGGCCAGAGTTTCCTCAACGCTCCACTCAACCCTATGGCCGAACCCTACCGCATCGAAAGTGTGCGCGGTTGGTGGCTACGCCTATTACTCTCCAGTGGGCGCAGTATTCGCGAAAAAATGACTCTCTTCTGGCACAACCACATCCCGGTAGAGTTCTCCATCGTGCCGCTCGGCAGCGCCCTGTATCGCTACAACCAAACGCTGCGCGACCACGCGTTGGGCAATTTCCGCAGCCTCATCCGCGCCATCACGCTCGACCCTGCCATGCTTTTCTACCTCAACGGGTACCTCAACTCGCGCCAAGCCCCCGACGAAAACTACGCTCGCGAAATCCAGGAACTCTTTGTCATCGGCAAAGACTTGCCTCAACATTACACCGAAGACGACGTGAAAGCAGCCGCACGCCTCCTAACCGGCTGGCGCACCGACGGATTTACCACGACCTTCTCGCCCTTCCACCACGACGCAGGCGACAAACAATTCTCTGCCTTTTACAACAACCGCCTCATCAAAGGCCGCAGCGGCCCGAAAGCCGGCGCTCTAGAGCTCGACGATTTTTTGGATATGCTGCTGGATCACCCTGAAGCCGCCCGATTTATCTGCCGGAAAATTTACCGTTTTTTTGTCTATCACGATATCAGCCCTGAGGTAGAACAAAACGTCATTGAGCCACTAGCGCACATCTTTCGCTCCAACAACTACGAAATCCTACCGGTACTGGAAACGCTCTTCCAAAGCGAGCACTTCTTCGACCCGCTCAACCGCGGCGCCATCATTAAAAGTCCAGCGGACATGATCGTGGGCCTCTTCCGAGGCTTTAACCTGTCCATGCCGACAGGCGCTGACCTTCTTGACCGGCTGGTAATTTCCTACCAAATTAATCTGGCTATGGCCGCTATGATGCAGCACCTCGGCGACCCGCCCAACGTCTCGGGCTGGCAGGCCTATTACCAAAAACCACTCTTTGACAAAGTCTGGATTACAACAGCAACCTTGCCGAAGCGCGCTGAAGCTACTGACGTTATGGTCTATACCGGCCTCTTCGGCACCAACAGCCGTATCGCCATTGATCCTCTGGCCTGGGCCAGTACTCTGAGCAATCCCTCCGAGGTCGATGCGCTCGTAGAGGAATCGCTGGACCTATTGCTCGGGCTGTCTGTGTCACAACCGGTGAAAGACTCGCTAAAGGCTATCCTGCTATCGAATTTACCCGATGAGTCCTACTGGACTTACGGCTGGCTGCTGTGGCAAAACAACCCAAACGACCCTACGCTTAGTGGTGCCTTGCGCATACGCCTGCAGGCCTATTTGCAGCGGGTATTGCAGATGGAAGAGTTTCACCTCAGCTAGTTGCCGCAATGCCTTGAACGGCTAAGCCCGTCTTGGCGGTCCTCTGTTCACTACAACTCAAAAAAACACAGGCCAAACTCATTTGGCGGCTACATCATGAAACGGCGTTCTTTTCTCAAAAACATAACGGCGGGAGTAGCCCTGCCTTCGCTCTTAAACGGCTTCGGCATTCGGCTGCATGCGGCGCCATTAGCGCGTTTGTTGGCTCCGCTAAATGCGGACAACGACCGCGCGCTCGTACTCATTCGTCTCGATGGTGGCAACGACGGCTTAGCTACTGTTTCTCCACTCGACCAGTACGACCGCCTCAAGAAAGCGCGGCCCAACATCGCTGTGCCCGAAAACCGCTTGCTACCCCTGAGCGGGCCAACTACCTTGGCCATGCATCCGGCTTTTGCCGGCATGCGCAATTTGTACGAGGAAGGGCAGGTACATATCGTACAGAATGTGGGCTATCCTAATCCAAACCTCAGCCACTTTCGCGCCACAGACATTTGGATGTCAGCCTCCAATGCCGACGAGTTTGTCGCAAGCGGCTGGGCCGGGCGCTATTTGGCCTACGAGTATCCTAACTTTCCCATCGGATACCCCAACACTGTCATGCCACATCCGCTGGCCGTAGAAATCGGGTACTCCGCCTCGCTGACGGTCATGGGCCCTCAAACGAGCATGGGGTTTGTCATTCCCAACACAGAGGCCTACTACCAGCTCCTCGCCGGTGAGCAAACGCCCGCACCCAACACACCTGCAGGGGAGCAGTTGTCCTATGTGCGCCTCATCGCCCAGCAGTCGCGCGCATATGCACAGGCCATCCTCGACGCTTCAAAAAAAGCGAACAACATCGCGGCATACCCAGATACCCCCTTGGCGGCTAAACTCAAGATCATCGCTCGCCTCATTGCCGGCGGCCTTAAAAGCCGCCTCTACTTGGTGAGCATCGGTGGCTTTGACACTCACGCTCAACAAGTCGACACCAGCGACCCCACTAAAGGCCTCCATGCTGAGTTGCTGCGCCAATTGGGCGATGCCGTTCAGGCCTTCTGCCAAGATGTAGAAGCCCTCGGCGTAGCCGACCGCGTGGTCGGCATGACCTTTTCTGAGTTTGGCCGCCGCATCGTCAGCAACTTCAGCAACGGCACCGACCACGGCGAGGCCGCACCTGTTTTTCTCTTCGGCGCCCCCGTAGCCGGCGGTGTCACGGGCAGCAACCCCCAATTGCCGCTCAACCCAACCGTGAACGACAACCTGAAAATGGAAGTGGACTTTCGCTCTGTGTACGCCACACTGCTGCGCGACTGGTTTTGCGTGCCCGAAGCCGATGTTCCGGCCGTCTTGATCCATCCACATCCGTTCTTGCCGAACCTATTGCAGCCAAGCGCAGCTTGCGCCACCTCTTCAGTACACGAAGACCACTGGGAGGCAGGGCGCTCGCTGCTCGACTGCTGGCCCAACCCCTTCCACAACACCCTTTATCTCCGATACGAAAGCACCGGCGCACCCACTCTCGTCCAAATCCTCAACACTTCAGGCCAAATGGTTGCCATCCCTGTCAGCAGCTGGCTGCCGCAGGGCCAATATCAAACAGCTTGGGACGCCAGCACCCTGCCGCCGGGCACCTATTTCTGCCGCCTCATTAGTGGGTCAAATCAGCAAACGCGCACAATAGTGAAAGCATGAGGAAAGCGCGCCTCATCCTATGCCGATGGCTTGCCACCATCTCGCCGTCGCTTTACAGGGGCAATTGTTCGCAAAAGACCAAGTCGTATCAGCACGAGCAGAACACCTTACACTACACTTCTAATGCCAATCCCAGGCAATGATATGCCAACGTTCCCCCAGGGTGAGGTCATCGTAAATGTGAAAGGTTTCAAAGCCCACTCGCCGGTGAGCGCGCAAAGAACGAGCGTTGCGCTCTGCCACCTCAGTAATCACAAAGTCAAAATGCGGGCGGCAAACGTCGGCTAAATGCCGGTAGAGGCCGTCGAAAACACCTTTCCCTCGATACGGCTCAGCCACGCAGACTTGCCCCATGACAAACCAACCTCCAGCACTTAAGGAGCGCCCACGCCAACTCAGGTGTTCTAACCGCTCAAACAGCGGGGCCAGCACAGGCACCTCGGGTGCAAATGCAGGCAGCATGACCAGGCAATAGCCAGCCAGTACATCGCCCTCTTTGGCAATAACGGAGGGAAATGCCGCATTCATCCGACGTAGCACCTCTGGATCGTGCCTGACCGTAACAAAGCCCTGACGGCTGGCTTGCTCTGGGCCAATGGCTGACAACAGATTGCGGGATTGAAGCGCCAGAATTTGCGCGATTTCTTCCTCGCGCTGTACTGTGGTGTAACAGATGGCCATCCACCATTTATTTTTAGTCAAATATACGCTGTACCTTCGGCACCTAACTTACTTAGCCACCTCATCATTCGCTATGCCGCCGCTCTTGACACCCTTGCCGCCAGATTACGACGCCGAAGTAGCCCGCATGGCTGCTTTCTTCAACGAGACGTTGGGCTTTTGCCCCAACAGCGTTCTGACCCTGCAGCGCCGCCCCGCTATAGCCAAAGCCTTTATTGCCCTCAATCAAGCCGTCATGACCAACGAGGGGCGCGTCTCCAGTGCCTTCAAACGACTCATTGGTTATGTCGCCAGTCATGCGGCCGGTTGCCAATATTGCCAAGCCCACACCATACGCGCCGCTGAGCGCTACGGAGCCGATGCCGAACAGCTGAGGCACGTGTGGGAATACAGCAACCATCCGGCCTTCGACGATGCCGAACGCGCTGCTTTAGACTTTGCAATCGCCGCCGCCGCTGTGCCCAACGCCGTTACCGAAGCCATCGAGCAGAATCTGCGCCGTCACTGGGATGAAGGGGAAATCGTAGAAATTCTAGCTGTCGTGGCTCTTTTTGGCTTCCTCAACCGCTGGAACGATAGTATGGGCACCCCGCTGGAGGCGCCAGCCTTCGATACGGCTAACAAATACCTAGCCGCCAGCGGCTGGACGGGAGGCAAACACGTGCCAACAACCCATGCATCAGGGCAGAATCCACCATCCGCCCCGGCCGCATCTCGCCCTCGGCGCGACTTGGCCTTTGTAACCCTACAAATCCTTCTCATGGGCGCTTATTTGGCTAATCCGGAAGCACTCCGAGTGGCACTGCCTGAAGCAGTCCGATACGCAGGGCTGGTGTTCACTATTGGAGGCATAGGCGTATTGGCCTGGGCATTTGTAAATTTAGGGCGCAACCTGACTCCCTTCCCCACCCCCAAAGCATCGGGACAATTGGTAACGGAAGGCATCTACCGCTGGGCACGGCACCCGATCTACGCCAGCGTGCTCATAATAGCGTTGGGCTGGGCAGCCTTCTCTCAAAGCGGCTGGCGGCTGGGCCTTTTTGTCGCCCTTTGGGCGCTCTTCTGGGCAAAATCGCACTACGAGGAACAGCTGCTGACCCAAAAATACCCGCAGTATGAGGCCTACAAGGAGCGCGTCGGGCAGTTCGGCCCAAAGCTGTCGTGATACCTGGCCGCTAAAGCTTAAAAAATACCAAAAAAAAGCCGGATAAAAAGTATTCTCAAAGGCCATCAATGCGTTATCATTGAGGAAAAAGACGAATTTTGTTTCATTACCCTTCCTCTTCACCGCGTTATGAAACTCTGGCCTTTTTTACTCGCCTCCACTTGTGCGCTGACTTGGCAGCCTAGTAATGGCCCCACCCACTACCAGCCTTCGCCCGCCGTTATCGACACGCTCGCTGTGCGCGGTGTTTTGCGCGCCGTCAATGCGCTGCGCGCCAAAGGCTGCCATTGCCCAGGTGGCCAATGGTTCGACTCGGCCCCTCCTTTGCGCATTGACGAGCGACTCAACATAGCTGCTCAAGAGCACGCCGAGGACATGCAGCGGCGGCGCTACTTCAGCCACACTAGCCCTGAAGGCGCCGACGTAGGGGAGCGAGCGAACAAGGCCGGCTACTCCTGGAAGGGCATCGGGGAAAATATTGCTTGGGGCCAACCTACGCCCGAAAGCGCTGTAGAAAGCTGGCGCAACAGCTATGGACATTGCGCCAATATGATGAACCCAGACTACATACACATTGGCGTTGGAAGGGCAGGTGTTCATTGGGTACAAGTGCTTGCCCTACCTCGCTCTTCGCCCTTCCCTAAGCGCCATTAAAAGGGTAGATCGTCGCCTCCTTGCCCACCCTCCGCCGCCGGCGGTGGCGTAGCGGATGCCTGAAAAGGCGGCATGGCCTCGGCTGGAGGGAAGCGCGCCTCGCCGCTCTCGCGCTTTTCCAAGATGCGAATGCTGTTCGCCACGATATCCGTCACATAGCGCTCTTGCCCGTCCTGAGCCGTGTATTTTCGATAGGATATTTTTCCCTCCACATATACCAGCATTCCTTTCTTCAAGGAGCGCTCGACGCGCTCTGCTAAATTGCGCCATGCGACCACGTTGTGCCACTCTGTTTGGGTCTGCCAGTTGCCTTCTTTATCCTGATAATTCTCGTTCGTGGCCAATGAAAAACGAGCAACAACTGCTCCTCCTTCTAAATGGCGCACTTCGGGGTCGGCGCCCAAATTGCCGATAAGGGTTACCTTGTTGATCATGGTTGGAGCCTTTTAAAGGATGAATAATGCCATTTTAGCGGCAAGATAAGGCTTTTTCTCTCCAAAATTGGGCAATAATTTTTGGCATAGCGATTCTTTTTTCTACTTCCTCTACGGGAATCCATTGGGCTGTAACAGCCCTTTGATCGAGCGGCTGACTCGGCGCGAGTAGCTCCTCATCAACAGACATTTGAAACACATAAAACAGCGCATGCACCACGCGATGTGAAAGAGTTTGCCGATAGGGGCCTAAAACCCCATGAAAAGACAGAGAGGATGCCTCAGCAAAAAAACGGGCCGCTACTTGAGGAGCCAATGGAGCAGGCTCTTCGGGTAGCCCCTCTGTTTCCCACAGTGCAAACTCGTACAGGTTGGCCCAGATATCTCCCATGGGGCGCTGTTGCATCCATACCGACCGTCCTTTTTGAAAGACGGCATACAAAAAGAAACGCTGCTGGCGCGGTGTTGGCGGATTTTTTCGAGGCAACTGCTCGACGCGCCTTTGCTGAAAAGCGACACAACGGACGGCCAGCGGGCACTGCTCGCACAAAGGCTGGCGCGGCCGGCACTGGCTTGCTCCAAAATCCATAATGGCCTGATTGTAAGCACCCGGACGCATAGGGTCGAGCAACTGCTGCGCCAGTGCGGAAAATCGCTTTCGCGCTTCTGGCGTGTTTACAGGTGTTTCGATGCCGAAGAAACGCCCCAGTACGCGATAAACATTGCCATCGAGCACGGCGTGTGGCAAATTGAAAGCAAAAGAGGCTATGGCCGCCGCTGTGTAATCCCCTACCCCTTTCAAGGCTCGAAGCCCTTCAAAGGTGTCGGGAAAAACGCCGCCGCGCTCGAAAGCAATGTATTGGGCCGCCGCATGCAAGTTTCTGGCGCGGCTGTAATAGCCCAAACCCTGCCAATGCTTCAAAACGTCGTCTAAAGGCGCTTGCGCTAGGTGCTCCACTGTAGGATATGCCGCCAACAGCCGTTCGTAATAAGGCAACCCTTGCTCTACGCGAGTCTGCTGTAGGATAATCTCCGAAAGCCATACCTTGTAAGGGTCGCGCTCGCCTTTCCAGGGCAGCGGGCGCTGATGCTCTACATGCCAGGCCAACAAGCGCTCTCTGAAAAAATGCGCTTCTTCGCTATTTATGACCATTACTTTTAAAAGAAATACCGTATAATAAATACCTCTAGTTTTCGAGGCACGGTTAAAAATTTAATTTCTCCAAACGCAGTTACCCCAAAGTTGGCATGAATTTTTAATCTTCAACAAATAGGTTTCTAACCAGCTTTACCGATTATGAAATTAGCCATCATTTTGAGCATCCCCCTGCTGGTCCTCTTCCTCGCCGCGCCCTGGAAAACTCACCATCCGACGACTTCCCTCCCGGCTTTACCCGACGCCTCTGCTGTTGCCGAAAAGACAATCTCGGAAGGAGAGTCTAAGATATGGACCGATGCTACAACAGTTTACAAAGGTGAGTCCTTCGTGCTTCGCTTCAAAACGCCCAATGCGCCTTACTTGGGAGTTATTGACCCAAAAGGGCATTTTTTTTACCTAGTTTTTCCGAAGGAAAACGCCGAAGGCAAGCTAACACCGCTAGTAGATAGCGAGCGCTTTGCCCAAATGAGCGCGCTGAACATCCATACCGGCCAACTTAAGGCAGACCCTTATACTTACGGCGTGTACGAAAATCAGCCCGTTTTTACATGCAGTGGCACCTACACCTTCATCTTAGGCGAAAACTTGCATGTTGACGACCCTACGCTGACCAGCTCGACGCGCGTGCGCTACCTACACAAACCACGCCCGGCAGTTTTGGCCTCATCTGTAGCGATGAATTGAGCGTCTTTTGTATGGTGTTGAGGGTCATGCCTTGCGCGACCTTGAGACCTTCTCTGAGGTTGGGCAACGTGTTGTCGTCTCATGTTTCTAAAAGGTCGAAGAACCCCTGTGGATTACGAGGGAAGTAGCGGATTTGCCGGCCGTTATTTCCAAAGCGAAGGCCTTTTTGAATAGGAGTATGGCTTTCGTATTCGACTACCAACAGCAACCCTCCAAGACATTTGACTAAAAACTGACCGCGCTCAAAAACAGCTACCACAGTGCCGGGCAGAGCGCGCTCGTAGCCGAAGTCATGAACATCAAATACCTGCGCTCGCCAAATGTGTACCCGCTCATCGCCAGCAAAAGTAAAGGCTCCAGCAAAAGGGCGCGTAACGGCGCGGATAAAGCGCTCTAATGCCGTTACGTCGAGTTCCCAATCGATCAGGCCGTCGTCAGGTGTTCGCTTAGGATAATACGTCGGCGAAAGCGCCGTCTCCTGCGGCGTTCGGCGAAAGTCGTTGCGCACCAGTGCTTCGATGTTGCGCTCGATGAGGTACTTCATCGCCAAAGTGTTCTTGAAATGCAGCGTCTCGGCCGTGTCTTTCGAGGTTATTTGAAACTTGAACGTATCCACCACATCGCCAGAGTCCACCCCCGGGTCGTAGAGAAACAAATTAGTGTAAAAAGCTTGCCTGCCCTCTATGAGCGACCAATTCATAGGCGAACGCCCGCGGCCCCGTGGCAAATTGGCAGCACTGCCGTGCATGCCGAAAGCGCCAACGCGCAGCCCAGAGAGTACGGCTGCGGGAATGAGCCGCTGCCAACCAATGACAAAGGCAATGTCGATCTGCCACTCCTTCAAATGTGCGATATCATCGGTATGTTTGAGCGAATAATAGCGCACTTGGTACACCTCTATGCCCCGTACTTCTGCCCAAGGTTTTAAGTCGCAGTAATCCGCCACATCGTGCTTCGCTCCAGCTTGAGGCGACAGCGTAACCAAATAGCGAACAGGATAGGGTATCTCCAAGTTTTCTATCAAGAAGCGCGTCGTGGCTTTGCAGCCGAAAACCGCTATGCGATCATAGATGGCCATTCAACTGACGGAACGGAATACAATTTTCAGAAAAATTGGCCTTGAGGGCATCAACCCGTTGGCGGTAGTAGCAGCGAAGTTTGTCTAAGTTGGTCCTCCCTTCCAGCATCCACCAGATCGGGTGAATGAGCACGTGCATCGATTTCCCAGTCAAAAACTCTTGGGTCTTGAAGGGATGCCCATAGCGCCACACGCCCGTAGAGTCGGAAATGTACTTCACTTGCCGGAAATAGCGCGACTGGTAGGTGTGCTCAATGCCGGCAATGGGGGCATCGTGTTGCTGAAAAAAGGTACTCGGTCGGTGCAGACTGACAATGTGAATATCCGTTTGGAAGATACTCTTAAACATGTCAACCTCGATGCGAAGCCCTTGCTCAAAATCAACATAAAGGGTCGGGTCGAAGTGCAAGCTGATCACATGTCCCATTTCCCGTATGAGCTGGATGTTTTCATAGTCCTGTGGGTCTAAGACGTTATACATCGGCGAGCGAATCAGAAAAAAGAACGTAGAGCGCACTCCCAATTCCTTTTCCTTAGTCGCCATGCGCAACGCCAAGTGCGTATCGAAGTCGATATCGTGGCGAAGCACAAGCTCGAAAAAAGGCTCGCTCAGTTCGGGAAAGAAGCAGAAGCGATAACCGCGCTCTAAAAAGGTAGACAGGAACTCTTCGTAGCAGTCAAAGCCTTGATGCTCCTCAGCAATTCCATCCGTGAGGACTTTCTTACCTGAGGCACTGGAAGGCTGTAGAGAAAACTTTCTTGATGGGTGTATAAACTGGGTCATGTGCGTTCGCTTTTCGTGAATGGTGATAACGACGAGTGAGCAGTTGATTTCCTTAGATGTCTCGCCTCCCAGTCGCAAGCGATAACGAAGATTAAAAAATGGCAGACAAAACCGAGCAGTAGTAAACCTCCGACAAAAGTGCGTTTTTATTAGCAACTGCGCACGCGCTTAATGAAAATGTTATACAGCGCCGTGAACAAGTAGCGCACATCCGTCCATAGAGGGCTGCGCTCGTAGGCCTCCAAATAGCGGCGTTCGATGGCTACGGTGTCTTCGAGAGATTTAGGGATCTCCACGTATACGGGCGGAATAAGGCCCGGCTTGAATTTTTGGCGATACGCCTGAAAATCTTCGGGAAAGAGGCTGAAATAATGCTGACTGATGGGTCGAACGCCAAAGATTTTCAAGTCGCCGCGCAATAAGTTATAAAGCATCGGGAGCTCGTCAATCCAATACTTGCGCATGAATTTACCCACCGT